>DAOUGK010000200.1:0-12930 GCA_034429055.1 Anaerolineae bacterium
TTTAGCCGGTTTGGGTGTGCGCGTGCTCAGCCAGCCAAACCGGCTAAAGCCTCGACTCCAATCTTCGGCAAGGCCGTAACTCTCCAAATTACTGGGGGAGACCGGCCCCAGAGCCTTCTTTGTCATAGGTCCTCATTCCCAGCACGCCAGTCTGCAGGCAGGGGCCGCGGGTTGGCGCAGAACAGCGCGTTCAGCACCGTCCGGTGCGCGTCCTCGTAGGCGCGCAGCGTCTCGGTAACGATCCGGTCGCTCACCACATCGAGCGGCAGCGTCGCATCGATGCGGCGGCTGTGGAGCGCCGCGGCCAGCGCGGGCGCGTGGCTGGCCTGCGCAGCCAGGAACTCAGCGGATTCGTCGCCGCCCTTCCGTGCCAGCGCGACCGCGGGCGGCAGGTCCAGCCAATATGCAGCGCCGGGCCGGGGCGCGAGCAGGCGCAGCAGCCGGCCCGGTACGCTGGCTGCGGTGGCCGGATTGTCCAGCCGCGCGGCCGTCTCGATGAGCGCGGTCAGCACGTAACGCTCTGCGACGACCACCTCGCCGCGCCACAGGGGCCAACGCACGCGTACGAAGTATGCTGCGCCCAGCTCCAGCGCGACCAGCCACGGCCAGACGCGGCGCACCAGCGGATGGACAAACATCGCCGCGCGCGCCCTCTCGCGCGCGGCGATATCCGTGCTCCCACCCGCAACGGAGCCCCCTGCCTGCCCGCGGCGGAGCAGCCGCTTCCCCAGGCGCAGGAGTGGCTGCACGAGGGCCGAGCTCCCTCCGCGCGTCCAGACGACCCGGTGGCGCAGCGCCGCGCCGGTCAGCGCGCGGTCGAGCAGATCCGCCTGGGCCGACTTGCCGCAGCCGTCGATGCCGTCGAGCGTGATGAGCAGGGGCCGCTGGCTGCGCAGCCGCAGGCGCACGCGCGTCCCATAAAGCGTATGGGTGTAGATTTCCCGCGCGCGCACGGCAGTCGAGACGCTGGGATCGGCCAGCATCTTGCCGTAGAAGAGCCGTTTGCTCTGCAGGAACGGGAGCGCGAGCGGCGCGCGGGCTGGGTCCATCACGCGCGCGGCCAAAGTGTCGCGCAGCCATGCGGGCGTACCCTGAGCCGCCGCGGCGCGCACGTCCGCCGGCAGGCTGGCTGTCCCGTAGAGCTGCTCTTCCCATCCTGCGCAGAGCGCCAGCGCGAACCACAGACCCGGCAGCCAGCCGCGCCGGTTCGCGCCCGCCATGACCGGGTTCCAGTCCACGTGCAGCACGCGGGCCGCATAGATGACCTTCGCCAGCTCGATCAGTTTGAGGGCCTTGTTCTCGTAGACGGCATGGGCGAGCGCAATGAGCACACCGTCGGCGGCAGAGGGATAGAGCGCCGGATCATCATCCCGCGGCCGGGCAGCACGGAACGCGGCGGGCGAATCCACGAACTCCGTGTGCCATTCCAGCCGCCCGTGGATGTGGATATCGAACGCGCTCTCGCCCAGGTGGTAGCGCCGCAGCAGGAACTTGTTCGGCTCCTCGATGTGGCGCAGCTCGACATACCCCATGTCGCGCACGATCTTGCGCGCCCGGTCCTGCTGCGCCTGGGGCACAAGCACGTCCAGGTTGTTGCTGACATACGGAAAGATCGGCTGCGGGCCGAGCGCCTTGACGTACAGCGCAGGGATGCCCTCACCGCGCCAGGCCGCGGCAATCCCGGCGAACGCGGCCTGCTGGCCGGCCATGCGCGCCCGGTCCAGGGCCAGCGCCGCGCGAAACGGCTCGCTCGCCAGCAGCGCAGCGGCCGCGGGCCGCACGTCATCCGCCAGCGTCAGCAGCGGCACGCCGTTGCGCCGGAGCCGGTCCACGACCGCGGTCGGGTCCACGCTGTCTGCGGGCGCGGGCAGCTCGCCGCCCCACCAGGAGGCGAGCAGATCAGTGGCCCAGGCCAGATCGGGATCCATCATGTCAACTGCCAGGGAGCAATCCCTTCATCAATGTATGCGCCGCTGCATCCCACCCGAAGGACTCCGCCAGCCGCCGGGTCCCGCCCGTCGCGCCGTGGAGCTGTGCCACCGCGCCGCGCAGGGTGGCCCGGTCCTCGTAGAACGTCACCCCCGCGGCGTTCGCCCACAGCTCAGGCAGCGCGCCGAAGCGGGTGGTGATGAGCGGCAGGTCACACGCGGCGGCTTCGAGCACCGACAGCGGCAGGTCGATGCTGCTCGGCGCCAGCGGGTCACGCGGGACCGGAAACAGGTACGCGTCCGCAGCCTGGTACAGCTCCTCGATATGCGACACATAGCCGGTGAACAGCCGCACGCCGGCCGCGGCCAGCTCCCCCGCCAGCGCGGCATCCTGTGGCGTGCTCGTGCTGGCCGCCAGCACCGGGCAGGCCAGGTCGGCAATGGCTGCCAGGTCGTGCACCCCGCGGCTCGGATTGAGATGCCCGGCGTGCAGTACGACCGGCCTGTCGACGGGCAGCCCATGTTTGGCGCGCAACCGGGCCTTCTCCCTGGGTGACACCGGGCGGAAAGTCGCCAGGTCCACGCCGGGCGGCAGGTATACGGTCCGCCAGCCCAGCGCGCGCGCCTGGGCCAGCGTCACCGCCGATTGCACGGCACACAGGTCCGGCGCGAGCAGCCGCGCGGCGAGCCGCACTGCCCCGCTGTGCCGCCGACCCTGCGCTGCAACGAGCGCCACCGGCGCGCCCTCCGCGTACCGTTTCAACATGCGGCTCCGCGCCGCGCTTGCCAGCGTGAGCGAGGCAGTCGGCACATAGATCACCGCGGCGGGCCGGAACGACCGCAGCGCCGCGGCCAGCTCAGCCGAACGCAGCAGCCGGTCCGCAGGGATATTGGTGAGGCCCATCTCAGGCCAGTTCGCGCCGCCGGTCGTCAGCAGCCGGACGTCGTGCCCGCTGTCACGCAGCGCAGTCGCCAGGCTGAGGGTCAACTTCTTGATGCCCTCGTCGGGCGGCGGCGCCAGCCGTTCACCGAAGACGACCACGCGCACCGCAGCCTGCCTCACAGCGCCGCCCGGTACGCGGCCAGGTACGCATCCACCACCCGGTCCAGCCGGAAGCGCGCCTCGGCGGCCGCGCGCGCCGCAATGCTCATGCGGCGATAGGTCGCCGCGTCGCCCAGCACAGCGCAGAGCGCGGCCGCGAACGCCTCCGCATCCCCGACCGGCACGACCCGGCCCGTCTGCCCGTCCTCCACGATGTAGCCTGCGCCGCCCGCGGCCGTCGTGACGACCGGGATGCCCGCGGCCAGCCCCTCGATGGCGGCCATCGGCGAGACCTCCTCGCGCGACGACAGGGCCACCAGCTCCGCCTGCCGGTAGTGTCGGCGCATCTCAGCCTGGCTCTGCACGCCGAGCAGCGTCACGCGGTCCGCCAGCCCCAGCTCACGGCAGGCGACCTGCACCTGCTGCACGTAGGCGGTCTCGTTGGTCCGGCCTGCGATGTGCAGGTGCAGGCGGGGCAGCGCAGGCAGCGCGAGCGCCAGGCCGCGAATCAACGTCAGCGGGTCCTTGCGCGGGATGACCGACGCAGGCAACAGAATGCGCCCCGGCACTGGCTCGCGCTCCAGGTCAAACAGGTCATCGGGCGCGGGATTCTCGGTCAGGTGCCAGCGCGCGAGCGTCCGCCCGGCATAGCGCGCGCGGATGTACGGGCTGATGGCCGTGATCTCGCGCACTTCGGCCAGCGCGCGGCGCTCGTAACGCGCGGCCAGCGCGAAGGCCAGCCGGTTGAACAGCCCCGGATTGTAGCGCACCTCTTCGGCCAGCACACCGTGAATCGTCCAGACCGGATGATAGCCTGCGTCCAGCGCGGCCACTGCGTAGTTGTGGCCGTGCGTGTTCACCACATCGGGCCGGATGGCGGCAAGCTGCCGCGCGATGCGCGGCACGGCCGTGACCATGTTCGGCACGATGCGCTGCTGCGGCTGCGCCAGGTAGTGCACGGTGACGTTGCCGGAAGTGACCGTGCGATCGGCCGAGCGGCCGCGGCCGCTAATGTCCGAGTGGCAGTGGATGACATGGATATCCAGATCGGCGCGACGCCGCAACCCCTCCACGAGCAGATAGGCCACCGCGCGGATGCCGCCGGAGATGTGCGCGGGGTCGTGCGGGTAGAAGCTGACCAGCGCAACGCGCAACGGCGAGGTCATCGTGCGCGCCCTGGGCCGCTGGATGGGCCCGATGCCGTCGAGAGCACCTGCTCATACACTGCCAGAGTCCGCTTCACCACCGGCTCCGATCGGAAGCGGGCATGCGCGGCCTTGCGTCCGGCCCGGCCCATGCGCGCGGCGCGCGGCGGGTCGGCCAGCAGCGCGGTCAGCGCCCCGGCCAGCGCGGCCCCATCGCGCGGGGGCACGACCAGCCCGGTCACGCCGTGCTCCACCATCGCTGCGCAGCCGCCCACGTCCGTCGTGACCACCGGGCGGCCCACTGCCATCGCCTCCGCAATGCTGACCGGCGCGGTCTCTTGCTCGCTTGCCAGCGCAAAGACATCCGTCGCGGCATACTCGGTCCGCACCTGTTCCGGCGGCAGCGCGCCCAAGAAAGCGACACGGTCCGCCATGCCCAGCGCGGCCGCGCGAGCACGGCAGGCTGCGGCATACTCCGGCGCAGAATTCATCTCCCCCACCAGCGCCAGTGTCGCCTGGGGATGCGCCTGCGCCACGGTCGCAAAGGCTTCGATCAGGGCCAGGATGCCCTTGCGCGGGATGACACGCGCGACGGACAGGAGCCGCTGCCTGCCGGTCGCGGGCGGCGCGACCCCGTCAAAGAACACATCCGCGACCGGATTCTCGACCAGGTGAAAGCGCCCAGCGGTCTTATCCCGGCACTCTGCCAGCACGTACGGGCTGATGGCGATGATCTCGCGCGCCGCGGCCAGGACGCCATCTTCGGCCCGCGCGTCGCTGAGCCAGCGCAGTCGCGTCGGCCAGGGCACAGCCGGCCAGGCCTGCTCCATCTCGCGGCGGATGATGCCGTGCAAAGTAATGATCGCGGGCAGGCCCGTCTCCAGCGCGGCGCGCGCATAGATGCCCGCGATGTGGGCATGGACGATGTCGGGCTGCAGCCCGCGCGCCTGGTTGCGGAGCGCGGCTACGACCGCCCGCTGGCCGGTCAGCCGGCCGCCGCGCGGCCGCGGCATGCAGAAAATGGGAAACCCGTCGCCTGCCACCCAGCGCGGACGCGCCAGGCCGGGCAGCGCGGTGATGACGCTGACCTCTACCCCCCGCCGCTGCGCGAGGCCCCGCGCCAGCGCCAGCACCACGGCCTCCACGCCGCCCGGCAGCGGCGGCTGGCCCCCTGGCGCAGCCGGATCGATGGGGTACGGGCCGAGCAAAGCCACCTTCACCGCCGCGCCTCCCATGCAGTCCCCAGGATCGCGCCGGAGAACGTAAAGAAGAGCATGTTCGCCAGTTGCGCGCCGAGCGCGTCGAAGGTATTGGCGAACAGCAGGTAACCGGCCAGCATGCCCAGCAGCGCGGCAGGCCAGCCGCGGGCCCCGGCGCGCGCGGCCAGCCACGCGCGGAATGCGTGCCAGCCGATCAGGCCGAACAACAGCAGCAGCGGCGCCAGTCCAACCAGCCCTGCGGAGGTCAGCACATAGATGAACAGGTTGTGGGGCGCGACCGACGGCAGGCCCAACTCGCCCACCGGCCGCCAGCCGGCAGCGATCGCCGTGTCGCTATAGTTGTCCAGGCCCAGCCCGAACACCGGCGCACGCTGCGCAATCTGCAGGCCAACCTGCAGCGCCTCGGTCCGGTAGGTAATCGAACCCTCGGTCTGCAGCCGTTCGGTCAGCGCGCGCGTGTCGAATGCGCCGCTGGCGAGCAGCAGGCCGACCAGCAGGCCCGCGGGCACGAGCAGCAGCGCGTAGCGCCGCGCCTGGGGCGCCAGCACAATCAGCACCGCCAGCCCGGCCACAGTCGCCAGCCAGCCCGCGCGCACGTACGTGAGCACCAGCCCCGCCGCGATCGCGGCCAGCATGGCCGCAAAGAAGAGCCGCCGCGCCAGCGTGCGCGCCTGCGCCAGCGCGAAGAAGATCGCCGGGGTCAGCACCATGAGCGTGAAGGCCATGATCGCCGGCGCACCGAAAAAGCTCGTGACCTTGATCGAATACTGCCCATACGCCCACCGGTACGGGATGGGCGACAGGATCGGCTGATTGGTCAACTGCTCGCGCGCGGCCGCCAGGCCCAGCATAGCGCCGACCAGCGCCAGGACCACGGCCAGCCGGCCCAGTCCCCGCTCGCCCGCCAGCAGGTTGCGCGCAAAGAAAAAACATAGCAACGGGAGCGCGACGGTGTCGAAGACATTCTGCACGCCCCCGATGACGCCCAGCCGGGAGGCCGGCACCGCCAGCAACATGCCCGTGATAAAGAGCAGGCCCGTCCACTCGATCGTGGACAGCCGCGCGAGACGCCGCCGCCCGATGGTGACCTGCGCCAGCAGCAGCAGGAGTAGGAACATGGCAGCCACACGATGGAGACCCAGGTCGGGCAGGCCGCTGCCCATCGCCAGGTTGAACATCCGGCTGAACGGCGCGAGCGCCAGCCAACCGAGCAGCCCCAGCGCCGGATTGAGCGCCAGCCCGGTGGTGACCGCGGCCAGCCCGACGAGCGTCACCGCGCGGTCGGACTCGCCGGTCACAATCAGGTCGGCCAGCAGCGCGGCCAGCCCGATGCCGCCCGCAGCGCCCAGAGCGTCGATAAGTGGCCCCAGGAGGCGGCTGAAGAGGCCGGGAGGCGCCTCTGCACGCGACGATAACTCGCTCACGCCTGCTCCCGGGGTCGCTCACGCTGACGCCGCGGCACCGTGCGTACCGTCTGCTCGATGAACTCCAGCAGGAAGGCTAACAGCCCGCCGACGACCAGGCTCAACCCGCCGCCGAGCAGCGCAATCTGCAACGTGCGCGTGCTGATCCGGCTCTGCGGCGTGGTAGGCGGCTGGATGATCTGCAGATAGCCGACGTTCTCGCTCTGGCTCTGCTTCAGCCGCGCCTCGCGGGCCTTGTCGGCCAGGAAGTCGCGCGTGTTCTGCTTCTCCTGAACCAGGTCTTGCAGTTGTTGAGACTGGCCCGTGAGGGTGATGAGGGAGGCCAGGTTCGTCTGGTGCTCGGCCAGCAACGAGAAGGATGCGGCTGCACGCTGGCGCTGGCCTGCCACTTCCACGGTGCGCTCCGCGATCTGAGTGTCCAGGCTGCTGAGCCGCGCCTGCAAGGCCACGGCCTGGGGATCGTCCGCGCGCACTTCCCCCATCACAGACTCAACTTGGCCGCGCTGGCTCTCCAGCTCCCGCATGACTGCCTCCAACCGCTGCACCTCGATGTTGGCCTGCTCCTGCGCCGCGCTGAGCTGCCGGATGGTGTCCTGTTCGGCCACAATCTCGCGGTCCAGGTACTCGAAGCCGGTGTCCAGCTTGAAGCGCAGCAGCTCCGCGCGCGCGTTTTCCAGCTCGCGTTCGGCAGTGTCCAGCTCCGTTTCGAGAAAACGGCCGGACGCAACGGCAGGCCGCGCGCGGCTCTCACGATACTGCTGCAACGCCAGCTCGACCTGCTTGACGAGAATCTGTTCCGCCTCTTCGGGCGTCCCGGCCGTGGCAGACACCGTAATGATGTCGCCCGCGGGATCGCGCTCGACTGCCAGGCCGTCCAGAAGCTGGCGCGCGGTCATGCGGATGCCGGTCTCAGACAGCGTGCGCTGCGCGATGCCCGTGCTGCGCACCACATTGGTGAACTGGAAGATGACCTGGGCGGTGGCGTCCGCGGACGAAACGGTGTTCTGCCGCGCGAAGAGCGTCACCTCCTCGGATTCCAGCGGCATGACCTGGAGCACGGTCGAGGATGCATATGCCGGCGGCGTGCGCCAGGCGCGCACCAGGATCACGACCATCGTGACCGCAAACAGCAGCAGGATCAACCACAGCCGCTTGCGCAGCACTGCCAGATAGGACCATACACTTGTTTCCATCATCTGCTCGTACTTTGGTGACGTTGGCGCAGCACATCCGCGTACAGCGCCAGGTTGGCGGCTGCCACCCGTGACCATCCGTAACGGGTCAGGAGGGTGGGCCGCAGCGTGGCCGGCAGCGGGCTGGCAAGCGCCGCGTGCACGGCTGTGCGGATGGATGCCAGGTCATACGGGTCGCAGTACCAGGCATCGTTCCCAAGCAGCTCAGGCACCCCGGAGACCGCGGTCGAAATGACGCGCGTGCCGCTGGCCCCCGCTTCCAGGCTGGACAGGCCGGGCTGTTCCACCCAGCTCGGCAGGATGTGCGCCGCCGCATTGGCGTAGAGCAGCGGCAGTTCGCTCTCCGGCAGCCACTCGATGAAGTGCACGTTGCCGCGCTGTGCGGCCAGCGCCCGGCAGCGCGCGCCGTAATCGGTCGAGTAG
The DNA here is from genome assembly GCA_034429055.1 of Anaerolineae bacterium. Classification (GTDB taxonomy): domain Bacteria; phylum Chloroflexota; class Anaerolineae; order CG2-30-64-16; family CG2-30-64-16; genus MWBF01. Next base: position 8,376 of record DAOUGK010000200.1, read on the forward strand.
TAAGGCGAGTCCTTGCCGACGAAGACGAGCGGCACTGGCTCGTCGTACAGCGCCTTGATCACGGCGAGCTGGTTCTTCTTGTCTTCGAGCCGCGCGACCTGCGCCACATAGCCTGCCGACAGACTGTACTGCGCCCGGAACACGGCCAGCTCACCCTCGCTGAACGTGCGGCCGTAGAGCTCCGCATCGATGCCCAGCGGGCTGATCCGCATGGCCTCCCGCACAGTCGCGGGCAGGCGGAAATGCCGGGCCAGCCAGCGATTCTCCCACTCGCTCGTCGTGGCAACGACATCCGCAGCCCGCAGCGCCGCGCGCATCCGCCGCCAGATAGACTGGAACGGCAACCGGGCCGTCTGCCACGTGCGATAGAGCCGCCAGGCGAACGGCTTGCCCAGCCGCCGGACGAGCGTGCGCCAGCGCGGGACCGTAACCGCGGCGCGCTCGAACCAGTCGCGGAAGTCGCTGTAGTAGAGCGGCGAGAAGACGATGGCTGCCCCGCCGCCCCGCGCCCATGCCACCATCGCCTCCGCATGATCGACCGGCGCAAGCGCAAAGATGTGCAGCAGGTCGAACTCGCGCGCGGGCGGCATCTCGTCCAGCCGCCCGACAACCACGTCACACCCCTGGTCACACATGGCCGCGCTGAGCTTGCGCATGACGACCGTGTCGCCGCCGAACACCCGGTCTGCGTCCGGGCGGAGGATCATCGCGATGCGCACGCTACTCTCTCCGGGCTCACGCAAAGGCGCAAAGACTGCAAAACCGTGATACCTATCCGAGCACTGCTGGGGCCGGTCTCTGACCGTGCCCCACGCCGATTTCTAGACAGACTCCTGGCTGAATCCAATGGAAGGTCAATCATCATCAAGTACCGCTCGACCGAGCGCCTCCGCCAGGAAGCCGGACAGGGTTTCGACGCGCGCATCCCATGTGTGCGGCGCGACTGCGCGACGACGGGCCGCAATCGCCTCTGCAGAGGTTGTGCCAAGCTGCCGCACAATCGCCCCTTCCCACGCATCCGCGGTGTCCGCCAGCGCGAGCACGTCCGCAAACTGCCGCGCGCCCGGCACATCGGCCGCGACCACCGGCAGGCCCGCGGCCAGGTACTCGTAGATTTTCAGTGGGCTGGCGTGAACCGTCTCCTGCGTCACCCGGTAAGGGGCCAGCCCCAGGTCGAACCGGCGCACATAATCGGGCACGCGGTCCGCAGGCACCGGCGGCAGCAGCCGCACGTTAGGCCGCGCGGTCAGCCGGTCCAGCAGCTCCCCGCACCCGCTGCGGAAGACGGTGCCGACGAGCACCAGCGTCCATTCCGGATGGCGCGCGGCCAGCTCGTCCAGCAGCGCCAGGTCGAGCCGGACGCTGACGAGTCCCACATAGCCGAGGACGGGCCGCGACAGACCCTCGAGCTCCGGCGTGGGGCCGAGCAGCCGGTCATCTGCATACAGGCACGGGTCCACAGCGTTCGGCAGCAGGCGGAACTTCGGATTGCGGCCTCCCTGCGGAAGGCTGCCCTTGCTCTGCATCAGCTCGGGCGACACGACAATCACCAGGTCGGCCCAGTCGATCAACTGGCGCTCCAGGCTCGCCCAGCGGGGCCGCCGCTCGGCAGGCAGGTCGTGATAGCTCAGATAGTCATCGACGATGTGATAGACGCGCAGCCGGGCGGGCAGGTCGTTGCGCGCATCGAACTGCGTCTGCGTCGAAACCCAGACGATGGGCTCGCGCATCCCGGCGGCAGCCAGATCGCGGCGTACCGCGGCCCGCCGCAGCCAGTGGCACGCAGCGCGGACGGGCGGCGGCCCGCCCAAGGGCGCGTAACGCGGCGAGCGGTACGTCCACAGACCGGGCAGCGCGGGGCACAGGCCGCGGTCACGCGACAGGTCAGCCACGTGCAGTTCGCCCGCCCGCAGCGCGGCGGTGATCTGCTCGATGTAGGGCCGCGGCTCGACATACACGACCCGGTTGGCGCGCGCCAGCCGCGACAGGAGCTGGTGGCGGTTGCGCCACATGCTCTGCCACACCTCCGGGCCGTAGTAGACGACATCCTCGCCGCGTATCATCTGACCTGCAACCTGTAACTTTCAACTATGCGTGCGCCGTGCCAGGGCATCCGCAATCAGCCCCTCGATCTGCGCCACGCGAATGTCCCACGTGTTGGCCGCGGCCGCCGCACGGCGCACGTCGTGCAGGCCGTTGAAGTCCTCGGCCAGCCACTTCTCGATGGAGGCGACGAAATGTTCCGGCCCCTCCGCGATGCGCACCAGCGACGCAAACGCCCACGCAGCCGGCACATTGCTTGCAACGACCGGCCTGCCGCACGCCAGGTACTCGTACAGCTTCAGCGAGTCGATGTTGCGCGTCCACTCGTTGCGCACGTAAGGCAGCAGGCAGACATCCATCCCTGCAATCGCCAGCGGCACATCCTCCACCGGCACGCGGCCGAGCCAATGCACGTTCGGCAGCCGCTTGAGCGCAGCGGCCTTCGCGGGATGGCCCGTCAGGTCCAGCGCGCCGACCAGGACCAGATGCCAGTCTGGGCGCAGCGTCGCGATAGCGGCCAGCAGATCGAAGTCGATCTTCTCGTTCAGCGCACCGACATAGCCGATGCGCGGCCGGCCGATGCCGTCCGGCCCATCCGTCAGCGCCGCCAGACGGCGGCCGCTTGCCAGCGTCGCGACGAAGCCGGCGTAATCCACCGCATTCGGCACGAGATGGGTGTGCGGGTTGTGCTGGCCCTTGCTGGCGAGCAGCGCGGGCGAGGTCACGATGACCAGGTCGGCTCGGCGCAGCAGCGCTTCCTCCTGGCGCACGAACCCCGGCACATCCGTGACGGTCGGGAACCCGCTGTACTCATCTGTCACGTGATAGATGACCAGCTTCTCGCCGTACAGCCCGATCTGGTCCGCGTGAAACGGCCGCAGCAGCCACAGGATCGGCGCGCCCCCGTTCAGCCGCGCCAGCGCACGGCGCAGCACGCGGCGGCGCAGGAAGGCTGTCAGCGGCCCGCCGCTGCGGCGTCCCGCGTATGGCGCGTATACAGGGTCGCGGTAGAGCCACAGCCCATCCTGGACATGGCTCAGCGCAGGCCGCCACAGGTCTGCCGCGCGGATCTGGCCGCTGCGCAGCGCGCGCCAGGCCTGCCCCAGGTAGGTGCGCGGCTCGACGTAGACCACCGTGTTCGTCTGCGCCAGCCGGGTCATGATCTGGTGCCGGTTGCGCCAGAGGCCCGCCCAGGGGTCCGGCGCAAAGCAGAGGATCATCTCGCCTGTGAGCTTTTCTGCCATCGATCACCCCTGGAAGCCCGTTTTCGGACCAGGGGAGCCTGGCGGGCCAGGAGGAACCTGGCCTGAGAAAACGGGTTTCTGCCGCCCCACCATGCGCTGCAAGGACTGCCAGCCCGTCCGCAGCGTCTCTCGCAGCCGCGGGTCTAACAGCCAGGCGAGAACCAGGTACACGACGACCAGCAAGACGCCCGCCAGCAGCAGGTTGAACGCGGCCTTCGCAAAGGGCAGCGCAGGATACACCCAGAGCGCCAGGAAGCCCGCCGCGAGCGCCGCAGCCCACGTCGGCATGAGCATCCGCACGTAGGCATGCCACGGCGCATCGACCAGCTTGCCGACCAGCCACGCGGAGATGACGAAATCGACGACGGCGACGATGGCTGAGAGCCAGCTCACCCCGTCGATGCCCCAGCGCACCGAGATGGGGATCAGCAGTCCCAACATCGTGATCAGCCGCCAGACCGCAATCCAGGTCAACCACTGCGGCTTGCCGAGCGCCCGGAAGACGCTGCCCATGTTGGCTGCGATGGAGCGGATGAAGCCGTAGACGGCCAGGAGCTGCAGCGGCACAATCGCCGGCGCCCATACCTCACCGTACAGCCCGCGGATGAACGCGGGCGCAAACAGGATCGTCGCGACGGCAATCGGCGTGGTGATCCAGGTCACGTAGCGCACAGTGGTCAGGTAGTACCGCGCCCGCATGATGCGCGCCTGGGCCGGGTCGCCGTCCGCCATCTTGGAGAAGACCGGAAACATGACCTGGGTCAGGACGCCGGTAATCTGCGTCGCGGGCTGGTTCGAGGTGTTGTACGCAAACTGGTAGAAGCCCAGCGCGGCATCGCCCACGTAGCGCCCGATGATGGCGTTGTCCACGTTGGTGATCAGGAAGATGAGCGTCTGCGACGAGACGATGTGCTTGCCGTAGCCGAACAGCTCGCGGGCGGCAGGCAGGTTGAACTGCCAGCGCGGGCGGTAGGACGAGACGAACCACACGAGCACGGATGCCAGGGTGACGCGCAGCATCTCGCGCCAGACGAGGCTCCACACGCCGAAACCGCGCAGCGCCATCACGATAGCCGCAACGCTGGCGATGACGCTGGCGGCCAGCTCCGGGAAGATGCGGCGGCGGAAGTCCAACTCCCGGCTCAACAGCACGAGCGGCACGCGGCCCACGCTCGAAACCAGGATGGTCAACGCCAGCACCCGCATGACCGGCACGACCGCTTCCTCGCGGAAGAAGCGACCGACGAGCGGCGCGGCGGCGACAGCCA
>DAOUGK010000201.1:0-9933 GCA_034429055.1 Anaerolineae bacterium
TACTTGGGGTCGGCCCATGTAAAGGGCCCTTCCTGTTGGCCGTCGGGCGTCACGCGCGTGCCGCCGTCGGCAGTAACGAACAAGAGCGTGCCATCGGGCGCGACCCACATCTGCTGCGCACCGTCGGGCAGCATCCGGCTCCAACGCTCCGTGCCGTCAGTCCCCAACGACACCACGTCCCCGCGATCCGTAACGATGTAGAGGACCTGCGTGTCGCGACTCAGCCAGGGGCCGACAGCCAGGTCGTAGTTGCCGTGATATTTCCACAGCTCCTGGCCGTTGGGGCTCAGCGCGTAAAGCGTGGCTTTCGTGTCAATTACGTAGAGCGAGCCATCCTTGTCTGCCACTGCCGCGCGGCCGCTCAATGGCTGCAGATGGCTCTGCGGCCAGATCCAACCCAGGTGCAAGCCGGCCAGACCTGCGGCAGCAGGCGGCGCAGGAGAAGCGGGCGCAGCTGCAGTGGCCGCGGGCCGCACGGGCGTCGCGGAGGGGGCCAGCGACGTAGCGGGCGACAGCGGGGTCGTGGAGGACACTAAGGGCGTGGCAGGCGCCGGGGTCGAGGCGGGTGAGGGCGGCGACTCGCCCACCGAGCCAACCGAAGGCGCCGGTAGGGCCACGCAACCCGAGATCATGAGAGCTACGGCAACCAGGAACACATCAGACAGGGGTCCCTTGGCCATGACTTCCTTCCTCCTTGCTGCGGCTGCAGCGCTCCAAGGGCCAAACACGACACGTTCCTGCCATCATTATAAGCCTGAGTGTCAACAGCCGATGCCGCGAAAGAGAAGGAGCACACTCCTGCCCCCGAGCACGCAGCAGCACTCTTCTACCGGCTGATAATCGGCAGCCGCGCCTGGTGGCCGATATACGTCGTCCCCTCCGCTGTATTATTCCCCTCCTCGAGCTCCGCCGTGTCGGATGCAATGGCAACGGCGGATGTCACGGTCGTGCCGCGCGCTGCTGTATCGGCCACCCGCAGGGTGATGTGGATGGCCTCCGCGCTCTGCGCGGCCAGCGTGCCCACGTCCCAGCGCAGTTCGGGCGTCGTGGCGGTGGGGGGCGGGTCCGCGCTGACGAACGCCAACTCCGCCGGCAGTTGCAGGGTCACGCGGGCGTTCGCTGCCGCCACGCCGCCGCGGTTGCCGTAGCCGATGGTGAACGCGGCCGTGCCGCCCGGGGCCGCGGCGCTCTGACCAGCCAGGCTGACCCAGATGTCGGGCTGCGCCGAGCCGAGGCTGACCTCGTCGATGTATGCGCTGGCGCGCGCGCCGCCCGCGACCTGGATGAGCCGGAAGCGGAGCGTGACCGTCTGCCTCGCCCAGGGGGTCAGGTCAGCCCACGCGTGTTGCCACGCATCGTTGCCCATGTTGGTGGAAAACACGATCTCTTCCGCGCTGCTCTCCTCCACCACGGCCTCCAGCCGGCTGTTCGAGGTGAAGTCGCTGCCGAAGCGGTACATGAAGGAGAGGGTCGGCGCGGGCACGTCCGGCACCTGCACCACGTGGGAGAGGACGGCCTCCCCCGCGTCCTGCACGGAGCTCGGCCCTGCATACAGGGCTGCATAAGCCCCATTCACGTGCGCGGTCCACAGGGCGTGCGGCGTACCGGAGCCGTCTACGAGGAGCGTGGGACGCCCGGTGTCGTGGTCATTCTGGAAGACCTCGGTCGCGGGCTGCCATTGGCCGTGTGCATCCTGCGCCGTGTACCGGATGGACCAGCGGTTGAGATTCTGATATTGGACCCAGGCGACGTGCGCCCTGGCGTTGTCTTGGACTGCCAGGTGCGGCATCGCCTGGGAAGGCTCCGCAGTGGCGGGCGCGATAGCTGTCGGAGCCTGCCACGCACCCGCGGAGCGCACGGCATAGTAAACCTGCGAGGTGGTGGAGTTGCCCCACACCAGGTGGATGCGGTCCAAGCCATCGACACGCAGGTCCATACCGCCATACTCAGAAGGTGCGATGAGCTGCTTGGGTGACCAGGAACCGTTCGCGAGCCGGTAACGATAGTAAACGCCCTCGCCGTTCCAGGCCGCGTGAACGGCGCCCTGGGAGTCGATGACCAGGGCTGCTTGACCGGGGTGGTACTCGTACTCCGACAGGTTAACAACCGGCGACCATGCTCCATCGTCCGTTTGAGCGGAATACAGGATGTCGGCATAGCCGCTCGTATCACCTCCATTCCAAAGCACATGGGCGCGTCCTGCCGGATCGGTCTGCACCCGGAACCACTCGTCGGGCCCGTAAGTTAGCGATATGTTGCGTGGCGATGTCCAGACGCCGTCGGGCCTGCGCTCCGAGAAGTAGGCGTCGCCGTATCCCGCGCCGCCGGTCCCGGGACCGGCAGATACCAGCTTGACGACCCCCGACTGACTGACGGCCAGCCCGGGCGCAGTCCAACTGGCGGAGGTGCCGGGTATCAGCTCCGGGGTGCTCCACGCAGCGCCGGAAGTGCTCCGGCTGTAGTAGTGTCCATCCCCAGCAATCCAGACAACATGGATGGTACCTGTCGCATCCGCGGCCAGCTTGACCATGCCGCCGTAGTGGGCCGGCGGGTCCGGCAGCGGCGCAGGCGTGGTCCATGGCGCGGCCATGGCCTTCCGGCTGTACATCACGCGGCCATCCTGCGCCAGCCACGCGCTGTGGATCGTGCCTGCCGCGTCGATCACCGTATCGACAGGCGGGCTGAAGTCGCGCAGCGGCGTCACTAACGTCGTGACCGAGCCGAGCGGCGCGGTTTCCGAGCCCAGGAGAGCAGCCGCGGCGGTCCCCGAGTGGCGCACCGCCGTGGTGATGGTCCCGCTCAGGCTGCCGCTGAACTGCCAGGCCGCGTTGCCATCCTCGAAGCCCCAGTTCTGCACGACGTTGTTCAATGGCGGGAGCACGACGTTGACCGTTGCATCCCGGTCCGGTGCGTAGGCGGTGGCAGGCAGTGAGCCGTACGTGGGCTTGTTCCAGGTGGCTGTGTAGTTGGCAGCCTGGCCGGTCACGTAGGCGGCATATGCACCATCTCTGTCAGCCGGCTCCGTGTGCAGGGCCGCGGGCGCGGTGGTCACGGTCATGTCCGCGACCGGTGCGCCGCGGTTATCGGTGGCCTGCCCGCGGATGGCCCAGGCGTATAGGATGGTCGTGGCATCGGCACCCACAGGCCAGCCTTCGACATTCTGGGCCCGGTCTGTGCCGCGCGCGCGGAAGCTGTAAGTCTCGCCCGGCGTGCCGGAGTAGGGCGCCGAAGTCAACTGCGTGCCCATCTGCCAGTCGGTCCACGCGCCCGTGCCCGCGCGCACCTGCACGTCGTACGACTGGATGCCGGAGCCGCCCGCGTCGCTGCCGCCCCAATGCACGAGGACACCGTTGCGGCTGTAGCGCGGCAAGGCCTCCACTGCGGTCTGTGGCGGCAGGGCCTCGACCTTCGTGAACGTATCGTAGTCCCCGGGCCAAGGCTCCATGTTGTATGCGTTATCCCGGGCCTGCGCGCGGAAGTAATAGGTATGGCCGCCGATGCCGGTGAAGCTGTCCGCCTGGTCGGTGCTGGACGAGCGCCAGTCCGTCCACGCGCCCCCTGCGCCGTCCCGCACCTGGACGGTGATGAGCGACAGGCCCGATGCGCCCGCGTCCGAACCTGTCCACCGGACGGTGAAGGTGGCGGGCGACTGGCCCGGCAGCGCGAGCACCTGGGATGTGGGCGGTTGGGCGTCAGTCGTCTGCCAGTCCGGGTGCCAGTCCATGCCGTTGTAGCTCAGGCGGGTCGGACTGCTGTAGGGATTCCAGGTGTCTAATGCGTCGAGGTAGGCATCGGTCCAATACCAGTTGCCCTGGTACTGGATGAACGAGATGCGGGTGAAGGCGATATATTGGCCGTCGGGCGACCAGCTTCGCACCCACGCGTCGGTCTGGGATTCCCACGGCGTGTAGACGTGGCGCTGGTTACCGCCCCCGGCGTCCATGCTCCAGACTTCCTGCCAGCCGTTGCCGTCGCCGTCCGCATCGTAGGCAATCCAGCGCCCGTCCGGCGACCAGGCCGGGTTCTCGCTGTTGGCCTGGTTGGAGAGCTGGTGGGGATTGCTGCCGTCCGCGTTCATCACCCAGATGCGGTACTGGCCGCTGCTCTTGCGCGTGAAGGCAATCTGCGTGCCATCGGGTGACCAGGCGGGCTCGCCATCGTAGTCGCCGTAGTTGGTCAGCCGGTGCAGGCCGCTGCCGTCCGCATTCATCGTGTAGAGCTCGGCCTGGCCGTCGCGGTAGGATTGGAAGATGATCCGGCTGCCGTCCGGCGACCAGGCCGGGCGGATATCGTTGGCGCCGTGGTTGGTCAGCCGCGTGCGTCCGCTGCCGTCCGCGTTCATGGTGTAGATCTCGTAGTTGCCGTCGCGGTTGGAGACGTACGCGATGCGTGTGGCCCCGCGGTTGAAGCGGGGATAGGTGTCGCTGGCGCCGTGGTTGGTCAGGTTGACCTGGCCCGAGTTGTCATCCTGACCGGCGTAGACCTCCCAGTCCTTCTCATTGCGGAGCGACTGGAAGGTCAGGCGGCTCCACGGGAGCAGCGCAGGCGCGAGGGCCGGTTCTGCCGGTGCAGCCGCGGCCTCGGTGGATGGCAGGTGGGGCAGGTCGGATGGGGCGTCAAGGCCAAGACGTTCGAGCGGCGGCTGGACGGGCTCTGATTGAGCCAGGGCGAGAGGCTGTGCCGGGATGAGTACCAGGGTGAGGAGCAGGGCGAAAACGAGAGATCGGGACAACATGTGCGCCTCCTTGCGCCGAACTAGCCGTAGAGACGTCCCGCCGGAACGTCTCTACGGACAACGGTCTATCCGCTCATGTCACCCTATACACCTCACATGATAGTACATTGAAAAGGCTCTCCTGCGCGATGACACTTTGTTCATCAGCGCAAGATCAGCGGCAGGAACACCTTGGGCATAGAAGTCGCGGTGGGCGACGGCGTTACCGTGCTGGTCGGCGTCAGGGTTGCGGTCGGTAAATCGGTCGGTGTCACAGTAAGCGTCAGCGTCGGACTGGGTGTCGCGGTCGGTGTCGGGGTACTGGTCGGCGTCACGGTCGGCGTCTCGGTGAGAGTAGGCGTCGAGGTCAGGGTTGGCGTCTCGGTTGGCGTGGGTGTAAGCGTTTCCGTCGGTGTGGCGGTTGGAGTGAGCGTGGGGGTCTCCATGGGCGCGACCAAAAGCTGCACTTGCCCGGTGATGAAGGCACTCTTCCAGGTGCCCGACGCAGTGTTCGTGATGGCGGTGCCCGGTGCCAGTGCCTCGTCAATGGTCGCCGCAAAGCTGAGTGTTACGGCACGGTCCTTGGGCACCGTCCCGTTCCAGGACAATGTGCTGCCACTCATGCTGGCTGTACCGTCGGTGACGACAAGTGAGCCAGGAACATATGCCAGCGTGGATGGCACAGCATCGGTGACGGCGACGCTGGTGAGATCCGAGCTGCCATCGAGATTGCTCAGGTGGATGGTGAATTGAGCCTGGTCACCGGGCCTGAACTGGCCGGCGGCTTGCTTGGTGATGTACAGGTTAGCTTCGAATGCTCCGATGTCGCACCGTCCAGTGCGCGGGACCGATCGCTGATCTATTGTGAGCGCCTTGCCACTCTGGTCCTTACAGCCTGCTGGGTTGCCTGCGTTGATGGCCGGGCTGTCGGCCAGCAGCGGCACGGTATGGCTGGGCCCACCATTGCCTGCCAGAACCCCCAGAACCGGCGAGGTCCCTTCGAGATCGCCTGCCGCCGGCGTGAAGTTGCAATGCGGGGCGCCATAGGCGGCATCGCTGAACAGGTTATAGCCGGCGGAAACGATGGCACCCTGACAGTCCGCGGCGTCGTGGGGGTTGTTGGCGACGATGGAGTTCTGCAGGCTCGCGGTGTTCACGAAGAGGCCACTGCCGTAGCCGGCCACATTCCCGACAATCGTGCTCGAACTGATCGACACCTGCCCCGTGCCGTAGATGCCGCCGCCGGATGTGGCGGTGTTACCGTGTATTGTGCTATTGATGAGGGTCAGGCTGCCTGTGCTGTAGATACCGCCGCCCTGGGTTGCGATGTCGGTCCGGCCGCAGGGCGGGACCGCCGCATTGGCGTAGACCGTGGTGCGCTCCAGCCGCAACGTCCCGAAGTTCGCGATGCCGCCGCCCAGGCCCCACACGGAATTGCTCCTGACCATTGAATCTCGGAGCGTCAATGTCCCGGCGTTGTAGACACCCCCGCCGTATAATCTGCCGGGATCCGGACCATAACACATTTCTTCGTCGTAGACAGACCGGTTCTGAATCACAAAGCGTTCTACCGTAACAGTGGTGTTCGGCAAGATCCAGAGACCATGACCGTGGACATTCTGGGCGCCGCCGATGAAGGACCGACTGTAGTAGTAGCCGAAGCTTCGATGCCACCCACCGGAAATCGTCACGTTCCGGCCCACTTGCGGACCATCGCAGAACATCCACCCCGGAGGGCAACCTGTCTCATATTCGCCCACTGCGACACGGATGGTATCCCCGGCGACGAAGCCGGGTTTGTCGAGGGGAGCGTCGATCGTAGCGCAGGGAGCGTCGGGCGTGGTACAGGAGTTTGCGTCGTTGCCATCCACGGCAACATACCAGATTCCGCTGGCATGGACGGGCAGGGGCAGCGCGGCAATTACGAGCGCTGCAAGAACAAGGACGATCGGGGTTGAGTGAAGACGAATCATCTGGCACCTCCACGGCGAAACTAATAGCCTTTGCAGGGCAGTAATCGACTCTATTTGCCTTCACTTTTTTGTTCAGGCTCCCGCCGGCACAATGATGGTGTCGCCGGGAGCCTGATGCGGGTCAGCGCAGGATCAGCGGCAGGAACACCTTGGGCATAGAAGTCGCGGTGGGCGAGGGCGTTACCGTGCTGGTTGGCGTCAGGGTTGCGGTCGGCGTGAGCGTCGGCGGCCCACTGAGCACCGCGGCGATGGTGTAGCCGGGGCAGGGGCAGCTCGGCGGCTTCTGTGGCGGGTAGTTGACTGCGCTGACCGCGAGGAAGTACGGCCCGCTGTCGGCGGCCTGCCAGAGGATGGCCGAGGCACATGCCTGCGGGTCGGTCGCGCAGCGCACGGGGTTCACGTCGTCGTTCTGCGCCACTTCCACCCCGTCCCGGTAGAGCACCATCAGCGTGTCTGCGCTGCCGGTGAGACTCGACGTGGCGACGCGATAGAATTGGCCCGCGGTCAGCCCGTCCAGCCGGTACCAGTCTACATCCGTGACCTGGTGCAGCGAGTGAATCTGGGGCACCCCCTGCACGGATAGCGGGCGGGCCTGTGGCAGCGTATCATCCGGCTCGAACGGGTCCAGCGGGCAGTCGCAGCCGCCGGGCCGCGTGGCGGTGGCCGTGGGCGTCGGCGTGTAAGTCGCCGTAGGTGACGACGTGGGCGTGGGCGTTTCGGTCGGCGTCCCGGTAGGCGTCGCAGTGGCCGTCGGCGTGCTGGTCGGTGTGGGTGTGGAGGTGTTGGTCGGCGTGGCCGTCGATGTCGGGGTCGGCGTAGACGTCGCCAGGGGGAAAACGATCGGGGCGGCGCCGTTGACCAGCTTGCCCCAGTTCTGGTTGTATGAGTTGGTCGAGGCGTCGGCCCAGAACATGTGCGTCTGGCCGAACGTGGCTCCCAGGTCATCATCCCAGAGCGCCCACGAGAACGGTAACTCCTGGCCCGCGCTCACGGTTGCCAGGCCGAGCATGGAGACCGGGATCTTGACTTCCACGTTCCAGCCGCCGGTGACCGTCCGGGTGGCGACCGTCAGCGCGGTAATCTCAACCCCCTGGTAGGCCTGGCGGCCGTCAACGGCGACGGTGAACTGGTGCGTCGTTTCGCCCGTGCGAATACCGAGCTCGAGGGTGTCGTCGCCCCATATCTTCTCGCTGTTGTTGCCGATCAGGATGTCGTCGGTGATGGACGCGGCGAAGTAGAGCGCATCCGGCGCCCAGGCCGCGCGCAGGCCCGCGGACAGGTCTGCGTCATCGTCCAGGGTTCCCTGGATGAAGCTGGCATTGGCGGCCGTCAGGAGCGTCGGCGTTGCGGCCTGCCAGTCCACCAGGTTGCCGTCCAGCGCGGGGCTGCCCGCCGCTTGCAGCGCGGTCATCGACCGGTTCAGGCCGTCGGGCGTGACGGTCACGGTCGGCGTCGCGGTCTGCATCGGCGTGACGGTGTGGGTCGGGGTCGGGGCGGCCGGCTTCGCTGTGGCTGCTGAGGTCGGTGTCGGTACAGCGGTTGCGGCTGCACGGGGCGCGGCGGCCAGTGTCAGGACGATCATCAGGCCAACGCTGAGTGACATGCGCAGAGGAACGTTGAGTTGCATCGCGGATGCCTCCTTCTCATCGGATGGTATCGGTCGTGCGCGCGTAGTATACACCCGATTCGCCTTTCTGTGCGGGCGGTTTTCCTGTTCGGGGCGCGGCCATCGGGGATAAACGAATGCGCTTGCGCGCCACGAATACGGGAATCGCGTGCGTTGCGGCGGAATATTCGTGTATTCGTGGGTGATTCGCGTATTCGCGATGGCCACGTTTGCCCTTTCTCTGTGCCGGCGGGTTATGCCGTTGCCTCCAATTGGTGTAGAATGGCTTGGCCTCGCAACGATCCCAGCGGCACGACAGGTGAGTGAATGCGGACGGACACCGCCGTCTCAACGACACAGAGTGCACTGCCTCTCTCGCACATCGCGCGTGCCTGGTGGCCGCTGGCCGCGAGCTGGCTGCTGATGAGCGCGGATCAGCCCGCGCTGAGCGCGATTGTCGCGCGGCTGCCCCAGCCGGAAATCAATCTGGCCGCGTATGGCGGCATCGTCTTTCCGCTGGCGCTCATCATCGAATCGCCCATCATCATGCTGCTCTCCGCATCCACCGCGCTGAGCAAGGACGTGGACTCCTACCGGCTCATCTACCGCTTCATGATGATTGCGGGCGGGCTGCTGACCGTCCTGCACGCGGCCGTGGCCTTCACGCCGCTCTACTACGTGGTCGTGCGGGATATCCTCGGCGCACCCGCGGAGATCCAGGAGCCGGCGCGCATCGGCCTGCAGATCATGCTGCCGTGGACGTGGTCCATCGGCTACCGGCGGTTCCACCAGGGCGTGCTCATCCGGTTCGGCCAGTCGCGCGCGGTCGGCGCGGGCACGCTGGTGCGGCTGGTCGCCAACCTTACCGTGCTCTTCATCGGATTGTCGCTGGGCACGGTCCCCGGGATCGTGGTGGCGACGCTGTCGGTGGCCGCGGGCGTGCTGAGCGAGGCGCTGTTCATCGGGCTGCGGGTGCGGCCGGTACTGCGCAATGACCTGCCGCTGGCCGAGCCGGTGCAGCCGCCGCTCACGTACGGGGTGTTCTTCGCGTTCTACATCCCGCTCGTCCTGACCTCGCTGCTTTCCTTCCTCGCCCAGCCCATCGGCAGCGCCGCGCTGAGCCGGATGCCGTCCGCGCTGATCTCCCTGGCGGTCTGGCCGGTGCTGAACGGGCTCCTCTTCTCGCTGCGGAGCGTGGGGCTGGCATTCAACGAGGTGGTGGTGGCATTGCTCGATGCGCCGGGCGCACGCGCGGGCCTGTGGCGGTTCACCTTGTATCTTGCGGCCGGCCTCACCGCGGTCATCGTCCTGGTCACGGTCACGCCGCTCAACCGCCTGTGGTTCGAGCAGGTTTCGGCCCTGGCGCCAGACCTCGCGGCGCTCGCGCGCAATGCGCTGTGGCTTGCGCTGCCGCTGCCCGCGCTGGCTGCGCTGCAGAGCTGGTATCAGGGCTCGCTGCTCCATGCGCGGCGGACGCGCGGCATCACGGAGGCGGTGGTTATCTACCTGGCGACAAGCGCGGCCGTCCTGGTGCTCGGCGTGATTACGGCGCGGGTGGCCGGGGTGTATGTCGGGGTGCTGGCGCTGATGGTGAGCCTGGTTGCGCAGACCGCGTGGCTAGGCTGGCGCGCGCGGCGGGT
>DAOUGK010000202.1:0-12221 GCA_034429055.1 Anaerolineae bacterium
GCGGTCCCTCATCGGCGCGACCTGCTGCGGCGCGGCCGATACGGCCCTGAAGATGGGCGTGGATTACATCAAACAGCGCAAGTCGTTCGGCAAGCCGCTGGCGGCCTACCAGGGCATCAACTTCCCGGCGGCGGAGCGCTTCACCGACATCGAGACGGCCCGCCTGCTGACCTACAAGGCCGCGTGGATGGCCGACCAGATGTACAGCAAGGGGGCGTTCAAGCCGAAGGATATCGCCCTGTTCGGCGCGATGGCGAAACTGCGCGCACCTATCATGGCCTTCGAGACGTTTAACGAAGTGGCGAACTGGCTCGGCGCGATGGGCTATACCAAGGAATATCCCATCGAGATGGGCATTCGCGGGGTCCGCTCCTACTCCATCGGCGCAGAGGGCGGCATGAACATCATGCGCATGATCATCGCCCGCGAGCTCATCGGCAACGAATTCACTAACCCCAGGCAGTAGCATTCACCGATCATGTCGCAACTCGAACGACGCTTTGAAATTGCGCACCAGCGTGCCCGCACGGATTGGGCTGCGGCGGATCCTGCGGCCTGTGCCGCGCGGGCCGGCTGTACGCTGACGCCGGACGGGGTCAGCGTGCCCTTCTTCAACCGGCGCTATCTGGCAGCCCATCCATCCGGCGACGTGACCGCCGCCGGTGGCAGTACCGCCCACCCGTCCATCGCCATCGTCGTGCTGCACTATCTTATGACGGCGCTTGGCCGCGCGCCTACGGACGGCAGCGCGCCAGCCGAGCAGGTACGCCCGCCGGCAGAACGCTGGCTGACGTTCCGTGAGCTTCCCGACGGCCTGTTCTATGCGCAGGCGTTCGCCGTCCATGCCGAGGAGTTGCTCGCGCGGCGCTTCGGCAGCGATGCCGCGGCGCTGGGCCGCGCTGCGCAGACGATCGACGGACAGCCGCTCGCCACGCCCGCGGGTGCGGGTCTGGCCCCGCCCGACGCCGCCTTCCGGTTCCAGGCGTTTCCCCGGCTGGCGCTGGCCGTCCAGTTGTGGGAAGGCGACGAGGAATTTCCCGGCCGCGTGCAGGTGCTGTTCGAGGCGCACGCGGGCCATTATCTGCCGACCGAGGACCTCTCCGGCATCGGTGACTGGCTGGCGCACAAGCTGGCCCACGCCAAAGTCTAGCCGCGGCCCGGCTCGTCCGGGGTCGCAGAAAGAGGCGTACATGGCGGATAGCGTGTCTCGCCCGCGTCCTTACCGGCCCGCACCGGCCCGGTGGCTCGCGTTTGCCCTGGCGGTCATGATTCTGCTCGGCCCCGCAAACACAGCATGGGCCGTGCAGCAGGACGCCGCATATCCCGGCCTCGATGACCCGGACCCCGCCGTGCGCGCGCAGACCGTGCAAGACATCCGCAAGGCCGGCGACCGGCAGGCCGTGTACACGTTGATTGCGCACATCGAGGACCCGGACCAGCAGACCGGCCTCTACATCGCGCAGGGGTTGATAGAGCTGGCGAGCTACGAGCAGCTGGCGCCGCTGCTGCTGCTGACCGACCGCGGCTCGCCCGATGGCCGCTGGCGCGCCGCCTACGTGCTGGGCCAGCGCAAGGACCCGCGCGCGCTGCCTTCGCTGATGCGTGCGTTCCGCGACCCGGATGTGCTCGTGACGCGCACGGCTGCGGAGGCGCTGGCCAATATCGGCACGAGCAGCGCCATCCGCGCGCTCATGGAAGAACTGAAGAGCCCGCGGCCTGCGGTCGTCCATGCGGCCAAATGGGGCCTGCTGACCCTGGGCGATGCCGCCGTGCCCGCATTGGCTGCCGGGCTGGATTCGGGGAACCGCGCACTGGAGCTCAACGCGTCGCTTGTCCTTGAGGCCATCGGGACGCCGGCCGCGCGGCGGGTGATGCAGCCCAATATGCAGTGATCGACGCCGTGTGCGCCATGCTACAGGCGATTCATTTACAAGGAGCAGTATATGGCAGTAGCTGTAGGGCAAGAAGCCCCAGATTTCATCCTCAAAAGCCACGACGGATGCACCGTACGGCTGAGCGACTTCCGGGGCGATCGCAATGTGGTGCTGGCGTTCTTCCCGCTCGCCTGGACACCCGTCTGAACGAACCAGATCCCGTCCTACCAGGCGGCCTTGCCGCGGTTCGATGGGGTCGAGGCCCAGGTCTTGGGCCTGAGTGTGGATAGCGTGGATTGCCTGCGCGCGTGGGCGGACAGCCTCGGCGGTATCGAGTACCCGCTCTTGAGCGACTTCTTTCCGCACGGCCAGGTCGCGCAGTTATACGGCGTGCTGCGCACCGAGGGTTACTGTGAGCGTTCGCTCTTCATCATCGACAAGGCGGGCATCGTCCGTTATGTGGACGTACACGATATCGGCGACCAGCCCGATAATGAGGTGCTCTTCAACGAGCTGCGCAAGCTGGAGCCGGCAGCCGCCGCCCGCTTCGAGGCACAGGAACGCGCGGCTGCACAGGCCGCCGGGCCGCAGAAGCGCCCGGAAGCCGACTTGGTGATGTACTGCACGCCCTGGTGCCCCGACTGTCGCAAGGCGCGCAACTGGCTGAAGGAGCACGGCATCGCCTTCGCCGAGGTGGACATTTCGAAAGATCGCGCGGCTGCGCTGAAAGTGCGCGAATGGGCCGGCGGCAGCGAGACCACCCCCACCTTCGATTTTCGCGGGCAAATCGTCGTGGACTTCGACCTGCTGAAGCTGCAAGAGGTCCTGGGCGTCAAGGCATAAGCGGATCAACCACGGAAAACGCGGAGTGCACGGAAAGATTCTATCTTGTCTGCTTTTCGCCTGCTCCGCGTTTTCCGCGGTTATAACTCAATCCTGATTCCGTGTGCTCCGCGTCTTCCGTGGTTACGCGTTACTCCGCGATGGGCAGGTAGAGGTCGAGCTGTGCGTCGTCCGCGCCGACCGCCGCACCGGTCTGCGGCGGGCTGACCGATTCTTCGAGCCACTGGTGATGCGCGGGGCGGTAGCGGCTCCGCTCGCGCCAGGCGACCAGTTCCCGCCACACCTCGCCGATGTGGCCCAGTTCGCAGCGCGCCACCGCATACAGGCCGCCGCCGAACTCCTTGATGGTCACCTCACCGCTGCCCTGCGCCTCCGGCCCGACCGTGACCCACTGCTCGTAGCCGTAGTTCGGGCTGCCGGCGGAGGGGCTGGGGTTGTTGAACCCGAACCAGCGCGCCTGCGCCTTGCCGACAACACCGTTCTGCTCGGCCCAGGCCAGAACCTTCTCCCAGGCCAGCGACTCGGGGCTCGGTCCGAAGCCGAGCGCACTCGCCACCCGCAGCGGCTCCAGCCGCACGATCCGCACATCCAGTTTCTTCATGGCATCCTCCTTGCACTTGTCGTACATGACACCCCTGTTATATCATGGCATACCTGACATCCTGTGTCAGCATATCCACGTCCAGAAACCCGTCTTCTTCGGCCAGGCGAAGCCTGGCGCGAAAACGGGTTTCTGCGGGTCTTCGGAGGCTCACGATGCGCGCCGACCGGCTGCTGTCTCTCCTCATGCTGCTCCAGGCCCGCGGGCAGATGTCCGCGGCGCAACTGGCCGCCGAGCTGGAGGTCTCCGTGCGCACGGTTTACCGCGACATGGATGCGCTGAGCGCGGCAGGCGTGCCCGTCTACGCCACGCGTGGCCCGCGCGGCGGCTGCGCGCTGCTTGACGGCTACCGCACCAGCCTGACCGGATTGACGCAGGACGAGGTGCGCGCGCTGTTCGTGCTCAGCGTGCCGGATGTGCTGGATGAGCTGGGCATGAGCGGGGAGCTGCGCGCCGCGCTGCGCAAGCTGATAGCCGCACTGCCCGCCGCGCGGCGGAGCGATGAAGAACAGGTGCGCGCCCGGATTTACCTGGATTGGAGCGGCCGCGAGCCGGCAGCCGGACCGGTGCCGCACCTGCCGGCCCTCCAGCGGGCGGTTTGGGAAGATACGTGCGTACGCATTACCTTCCGCAGCCTGGTCGGGCCGCACGCGCTGATCCTTGAACGTACCGTCGAGCCCTACGGGCTGGTCGCGCGCGCGGGCGCCTGGCAACTGGTCTATGGCTGCGAAGGCACACTGCGCGTCCTCCGGGTCGGGCAGGTGCTGGCCGCTACGCTGACCGGCGAGCATTTCACGCGGCCCCCGGATTTCGACCTGGCCGCGTTCTGGGAGGGCTGGCGCGCCCGCGAGGCGGAAAACCGTCCGGCGTTCCATGCCACCGTACGCGCCGCGCCCGAGTTGGCCGCTCTGCTGCCGTTGTACTTCGGGGAGCGGCTGCGCGCCGCGCTCGCACAGGCCGCGCCGGACGCGGACGGGTGGGTGCAGGTCACGCTGACGTTCGAACGCTTCGAGGATGCCCGCGACCGGCTGTTGGGGTTCGGCGGTGCGGTCGAAGTGCTGGCCCCGCCCGCGCTGCGGCTCAGCGTGCTCGACTATGCTCAGCAGATCGTGAGGTTCTATCAGGACACAGATTGAACTGATCTGACTGATTTGCCTGATCCGTGACCAAGCTCGTGAAAATCAGTCCAACCAGCCCGGCCTGCGTCCTATTCAGCCGCCAGGTCGCGGCAGTTGAGGACCTTCTCCACGAGGTCCAGCGGCCGGTAGAAGTAGTGGTTGGTCGCCTCGAAGCCAATGCGCGAGTCGGCGTCCGCGAGGTCGAACAGCCGCCGCGCCAGCATCTCTTCGTCCGCCAGCAGTTTACGCGTGCGGCCCTCGTCGTGCCCTCGCACGAGCACGAACTCCACCTGGTTGGCAACGCTCCGGAAGTGCAAACCGGCGGCCTCTGCGACGCGCCACTCGGCTTCGAGCGCGGGAGACGGCGCGACTGCCCGCGCGTGGGCCAGGGTCGCCAGGCCCGCGGCCCAGCCGTCCGCCACTTTCCGCCACTGTCGCAGGAACACATCGGGCGGATAGAGCGCAGCCCAGCGCTCGAGGTCGTCGTAGGGGAAGCCCACCATCGTCGCCCGGTAGCCGGTGGGCTTCCGGTAGAGCAGGTTGGCGGGACCGTACTGCTGGGGCGCGGTATAGACGACGCCGATGTCGAAAGGAAACTCGCTGAACGCTTCACTGAATTGCTGCCAGGCGCGCATGACCCCGGGCGCAGCCTGCGGCCCGAAGCGCCGGGCGGCCACGCGCAGCAGCACCTCGTCCGCCGACAGCCCCTCCCCAGCCGCGGCGCCGACGGTCGCGGCGTGGACGGTTGCGGCGATCTCCAGGTTGGGCGAGGGATACCCGCCCAGCGTCCAACCGAGCATCAGCCCATCCACCCCCTCCTCTCGCAGGTTCACCATGTGCTGCGCCACGAGCTGCTCGACCGGCACATAGGGCACGGCCGCCAGCTCCCAGGTGTTGCCGAGCTGGAGTTTCGCGGCCACCTTCATCCCGCGACGGCGGGCCGCGGCCCAGTGGCGCTGCGCACGCGGGCCGGGCCCCACCGCGGACAGGCAGTACTCGTTGACCCTGGCCGGGATGCCGCCGCGCATGATGGGCAGATCCAGCTCGCTGATGCTCATCAGCCAAACGTCCTGAGGCAACTGCGCAATCGCTTCCGGCGCCCAGTCGTTGCTCCAGGCCCAGTCCCAGACGATCACCCGGGCATCCGGCTTGCTCTGCCAGATGCCTTCAGCGAGCAGCCGGTTGACCTCGGACACCACTGCGGCCGGACCGCGCGCGCGGCAGCGCGGGCACTGGTCGCCGCCCCCGCGCGAGAAGCAGTTGGTCAGGTTCTCGGTCATTGTGATGGTGAACGCGCCGGCAAGGTCCGGCACTGCCGCGAACACCGAGGCTGCCGCGTCGCGCAGGAACGCCTGCACCTCAGGGGTGCTCGTGCAAAGCGCGTAGAACGGGTCCTCGAACGCGCCGCGCAGGTGGGGATATTGGTCGAAGAACGACACAGGCATGGCGCGCGGCTCATTCAGGTAGAGGTAGACACCGATGCCGAAGCGCCGCGCGCGCTCAGTCAAGCGGCGCAGGTTATCGAGCCGCTCTTCGTAGCCCTGTGCCAGGTGTGTCGCGAACGACCCCTGCGCCAGTGACCACGGCGCGAGCTTGTGCAGGACCGCCTGCAGCCAGACCCCGTTGACGCCCAGCTCCATCAGCCGCGCGAGGTAGCCGTCCGGGAAGGGATCGAGGTCCGGATCGGCCAGCGGGTCGCCGTAGAGCGCGAAGTATGAATAGAGAAAGCGCGGCGGTGCGGCCTCAGGCGCAGGGACGCCCCTCAACTCAGCAGCGCCGGCGGGGAGCACAGTTAGGTTCTTCAGGAAGGCGAACGGCGCCTCACGCGGCTGTGCCAGCCGATCGCCGAACGCATCGACCACGACTTGCCGGATCTGCGCGGCCCTGGCCTGCGCGTCCGGGGAGGGCGGCGCATACTGCACTGGAGGACACTCCGGCTTGAACCCGCCGAGCTTGTGCCAGAGGAAGTCATCTTCCTTGAGGATGTAGGCGAGGTGCGCGGCGTCCCAGCCGAGCAGATCGAGCAGTTGCGCATAGGGCAACAAGTGCCAGTTGCGGCGAATTAGCGTGATGTAGGAGCGCTTCTCCTGCTCAACAGGGATGGCTGCAGGCGGCGGCAAGCCCATCGAGGCGGCCAGGCCGGCAATCTGCTCCGGCATGGCGGCCAGCACGCGGGCCAGCCGCTCGACGCTGACCAAACCCCAGTTGCGCCAGACGACGGCATGAAGCGCATCGGGGAAGTGGGGCAGCGCGACAGGGGGCCGTGCTTCCCCGGCCGGCAGGACTGAAAGATCAGGCGCGGAGGCAGTCGAGTGAGACATATCCTTCTCCCTTGACAGGCTGGTGGATTCGTTGTAAATAACTTGCACTGATATTGTACCGCAACAAGGAGTGGACATGGATCGCGAGACGCTTCTCGAACGGTTCGACCAGGATGGCTATGTGCTGTTGGAAGGTGTGCTGGACCCGGCCACGGACCTCCGACCGCTGGTCGAAGACTATGCCGCGCGGCTCGATGAACTGGCGCGAACGTGGTATGCCCAGGGTGCGCTCACATCCACCTACAGCGGCCTGCCGTTCGCACAGCGGTTCGAGCGGGTGGCAGCAGAAGCCGGTGCGGCGGGCGTGGACTGGATGCAGTATTTCGATTTCTCGCTGCCGCTCGGCAACGTCAAGCCCGACTCGCCCATCCACCTGAGCGAGGCCGTATTCAACCTGCTCAGCAACCCGAAACTGCTCGATGCTGTCGAGGGCATCGTCGGCCCGGAAATCCTGCTGAACCCGATTCATCACGTGCGGCTCAAGCCGCGCGAGGCGCTCGTGCCGGAGAAGCTGCGCGGCGGGCTGACCTCGCGCACCGCCTGGCACCAGGACCAGGGGGTGACGCTGCCCGAGGCGGACGCGACGAACCTGCTCACGGTCTGGCTGCCGGTGACGGAGGCCACGGTCGAGAACGGCTGCCTGTGCGTGATTCCCGGCAGCCATCGCGCGGGGCTGGCAACCCACTGCCCCGGCACGAGCACGGACCGCCAGTTGCACATCCCCGAGCCGCTGCTGGCGGGCACGCCGGTCCCGCTGCCGATGCGGCCGGGCAGCGTGCTGCTGTTGCACCGGCTGACCGAGCATTCATCGCTTTCGAACCAGTCGGACGGCATCCGCTGGAGCTTTGACCTGCGCTACCAGCCGGTCGGCCAGCCGACGGGCCGGCCGGTGTTCCCCAGCTTCGTGGTGCGCAGCCGATCGCAGCCCGAGCGCGTCGTGCGCGACTGGCGCGCGTGGGCCGCCGCGTGGTACGAGACGCGCGCCGCGCTCAGCGAGGACCGCGAGCCGGTGTTCAACCGCTGGTCGGCTGCCGCACCGGTGTGCGCATGATCTCACGCAAAGACGCACAGGTCGCAAAGTCTTATTTCAAAACTCTTTGCGTTCTTTGCGCCTTTGCGTGAGATTCCCGTAAGTTCACTGCGGGTGGGGTGTCTGCACCATTGCGCGGGCGGCCTCGCGGATCGCGACAAACTTGTACTCGCGGCTCCAGCGGTTGACGCCGATCAGGTCGAACGTGCGCGCGCGGATGTGCTGGATCCAGCGCTCCATGCTGCCCAGGCAGGTAATCATCCCGCCGCCGCTGCCGCCGGCCGCGGCCACGGCGATGACCGGGTGGTCGGCCATCCGGCTCTCTGCGCCCAACGTGGCCTCGCAGCGGCGCAGCCGGTCGGTGAACGACTTCGCCACCTCGCTCATTTCGCCCCAGTAGACCGGCGTCACGAGCACGTACGCATCCGCCGCGATAACCCGCTCGTGCAGCGGCTCGAAATCGTCCGGCGTCTGGCAGTGATGCTCGCTCCGGCAGGCGCCCCAGCCGTTCGCGCACGCGTGACACGCCTCGATGTGCAGGTCGTTCAGCCGCACCTCTTCCACTTGGGCGCCTGCCTCCGCTGCGCCGGCCATCGCCGCCGCGGCACAGGCCGCGGTCAGCCCGTCATCGTTCGGGCTGGCGCTGATCACCAGAACTTTCATGCTTCCTCCCTTGAAGATCCAGTAGGACGGGTTGACAACCCGTCCTACATAAAATAATCCGGCAGGTCACGCTCCAGGTGGCGCACCGAGGGCAGGCTGAATACGATCGCCGTGACGGCCAGGATGACAAGGCCCGTGAATACCTCCAGCAGCCCGATGCCTGAGCCAGGTGTAGCGCCTACCAGCCCCGCGAACGGCTCCCACGCGGGGGTGCCGACCGCGGGTTCCAGCACGCGGTCCACGAGCAGCCCGGTCAGCAGGAATGAAGTCGTCGACCCGGCCAGGTGAAGCTGCGACAGCAGGGCAAACACGCGGCCCTGCAGGTCCGGTGGGACCTTGACCTGCAACAGCGAGCGAATCAGGGCGTTGCCCGCAGGCAGCGGGATCATCAGCACGAACAGCGCGGCAGCCAGCAGCGGCAGCGTGCGCGCGGCGCCGAACGCGAGGAACATCACGCCGTTCAGCACTGTGCCCCACAGCAGCAGGCGCAGCCGGGGCCGGTAGCCGCCGAGCACGGCGATCAGCAGCCCACCGGCAAACGCGCCCAGGCTCATCAACCCCACTCCGACGCCCATCTGTGTCTCGCTGCCCGTCCTTGCGATCAGGTACGGGAGCGTCAGCTCCAGCGGGCCGTTGAGCATGAAGTTGATGAATGCGGTGTAGACGACGAAAATCAGCAGCGCCCGCCGGTGGAGCAGGAAGCGCGCGCCCGTGCGGAGCTCCGCCAGGAAGTGCCCCTGCCCGGCCGCGCCCTCCGCGCTCCTTGCGGCCCGCGGGATGGTCAACACCGCGATGACCCCGGCAGCCACCGCAAAGGTCAGCAGGTCCACAACCAGCACGCCCGTCACGCCCACCAGCGCATAGATCAAGCCCGTCAGCACCGGCGCAAGCACGCCCGCCAGCGGAAAGCCCAGCTCCATGATGGCGTTGGCGCGCTCGCGGTGTCCCTCCGGGATGAGCAGCGTCACGGTTGCGCTCTCCGCCGGGCCCTGCAGCGTGGCGAAGACGCCCTGCAGGAACGCCACCGCGTACAGATGCCAGAGCTGGAACGCGCCGGACGTGAAGCTGAGAATCAGCAGGAGGCTGCCTGCGGCCTGGCCCAGGTCCGCCAGGATGAGCACGCGCTTGCGCTCCCAGCGGTCCACGAGCACGCCGGCCAGGCTGCCGCCGACCATGCCGGGCAGTTCAGTGAAGAAGGCAATCAGGAGCAGCGGCGCGGTCTGGCCGGTCTCACGGAAGACCCAGATGCCGATGGCGACCGCGGTCATGCGGCTGCCGATGAGCGAGAAGGTCTGCGTCAGCAGCAGCGCGTAGAAGGTGACGAGCCGGGATCGCGACGGGCGATGGGTGGCGGGCATGGCCGCAGTATAGCGGCGCGGGCGGCGAGCGGTCAAGGCGGACTACGGGTGAAGGTTGGAAGGTTGCAAGTTATAGGTTGAGAGCGCACATTCGGGCCAGGAAGTCCACATGCAGCGCCATGCCAAAGAATGGAGTCGAGGCTTCAGCCGGTTGGGTTGGCTATCGACGTACACGACCAACCCGGCTGAAGCCTCGACTCCGGTTACGTGTAAATTCCCGGGAATTGGATGAAAGCTCCGTTGACACGGGTGCGCGAGATGCCGTATAGTGCGGCCCTGAGAGGCGCGGGCTGCCGCGCCGGATAACGAGGGGAGATATGAAGCAATTATTGGAGGGACTCCGCCTGCTGCGGGCGGGTGAATGGGACGCAGCACACCGGATCGCACAAGACGACTTGACGACGCACGGCTCCTGGCTGCACGGCATCGTACACATGGCCGAGCCGGACGAGAGCAACGCGCGCTACTGGTATCGCCTGGCGGCCCGCCCGTTCCCCGGCATGGACACGGTGGAGCGCGAGATGGCCGCGCTGGAGCAGGCGCTTGGAAGTGCTAAGACGTGAACCACGGAATACGCGGAGCACACGGAAAGACTGAATCTATATTTCTCTTCCGCGTGCTCCGCGTATTCCGTGGTAGTACGGGTTAATTCTCCGGCTTGCGGTAGTTCACATCCAGGATGTCGAGCCGCTGCAGGTGGGTGGACAGGCGGCCGCGGAAGTCGCCGTAGTCCTTGCGCCCGGCAGGCGTCCAGACGCTCTCGGCGAGCGCGGCGAGCCGCGGGAAGGCCATGTATTCCAGATGGCGGGGTTCGGCAATGTACTCCGTCCATAGTTGGCCCTGCCCGCCGATGACGTGGCGGCCCTGTTCGGGGGTCAGCTCCGGCGGGATCGGCTCGAAGCTGTAGGCCTTCTCCAGCGAGATGAAGCCGCCGATACCGAGCGGCTCCGCGGCCGAGTCCTCCGACTGCAAATAATCGAAGTAGGTGTAGCGGTTGGAGGCCATGATGACGTCGTGGCCGGCCTGCGCAGCGGCGATGCCGCCGGCTTCCCCGCGCCAGGACATCACGACGGCGTTGGGCGCCAGCCCGCCTTCGAGAATCTCGTCCCAGCCGACGAGCCGCCGCCCGCGCTGCACGAGGTAGTCGTCCATCTGCCGGATGAAGTAGCTCTGCAACTCCTCCTCGTCCGCCAGCCCCAGCTCCTGCATGCGCGCCTGCGCGACCGGGCTCTCGTGCCACTCGCGCTTCGGGCACTCGTCGCCGCCCACATGGATGTATTGGCCGGGGCAGAGCGCCAGCACCTCGTCCAGCACGCCCTGCAGGAAGCGAATCGTGCCCTCGTTCACATTGAAGACGTGGACGTTCACGCCCCAATCGGGGCTGACCTCCAGCGGCTCCGCCGGCAGCACATCGGTATTGCCCAGTTCGGGGTACGCGGCAATCGCGGCCTGCGCGTGGCCGGGCATCTCGATCTCGGGCATGACGGTGATGAAGCGGTCGGCGGCATACGCAACAATCTCAGCGATGTCAGCCTGAGTGTAAAACCCGCCGTGAGGCGTGCCGTCGTAGGTGTTCGGCTCGTTGCGGCGCCAGTGGCCGCTGACCGTCTGCTTGCGCCACGCGCCGACCTCGGTCAGCCGGGGGTACTGCTTGATCTCGATGCGCCAGCCCTGGTCGTCGGTCAGGTGCCAATGGAAGCGGTTGAGCTTGTGCAGCGCGAGCAGGTCAATGAACTTCTTGACGAACGACTTGGGCATGAAGTGGCGCACGGTGTCGAGCATCGCGCCGCGCCAGCCGAAGCGCGGCCGGTCCTCGATCTCGACGCAGGGCAGCTCCCACGCCGCGCTGCTGACCGCGGCCTGCCGGAACACATCCGGCGGCAGCAACTGGCGGAGGGTCTGCGTGCCGTAAAACAGGCCGGCGGCCGCGGCCGCGCTGATCTCCACGCGGTCCTCGCTGATGTTCAGCAGGTAGCCTTCCGGACCCAGCCGGTCAGCCAGCGCCGCGTCAAGTTGGAGGCTGATGACATTGCCGCCTGCGCTGGACGCGGCGGCCAGGGCGGGCGCGAAGCCCAGCGCGGGCGCCAGCGCACAGGTGAGCTGCTGGCCGATAGTGCGAGCTGTGCCGGTCGCCGCGATCGTCGTCGTCTCGCTGAGCCGGAAACTTCCGGCGCGCTCGGCCATGTGCAGGGGCAGAGGAATAATGCTGTTCTGAGTCACGGTTTCACCTCGAGAGAAGATGGTAGCCTGGTCTTTGCGTGCATGATTACACCATGCACGCAAATCCTTGGCAGTGTAGCATGTTGTGGTTAGGGTGCAAATGCATGTATTACGCGCGCCGATAGAAACGTAACTTTTGTCACCTTGTCACGTCTTAAACAATATGCCATTTGTAGTCGATATGTGCACGATA
>DAOUGK010000203.1:0-9710 GCA_034429055.1 Anaerolineae bacterium
GCATAGGGGGTCGGGGTCGGCGCGGGCGTCGGCAACTGGGAGGCCGTGCCCTCGCTGATGTCGATGCGCTCGATTACATCGCCCACGGCAATCTGGTCCACGATATCCATGCCTTCGACGACATAGCCAAAGACCGTGTAGGCGTTGTCGAGGAACTCGGTGGCGTCCAGGGTGATGTAGAACTGGCTGCCGCTGGAGCGGCGCTCCGGGTTCACCTGGTCGCCGGTGCGGGCCCAGGCCAACGCGCCGCGCGGGTGCAGATGGTTGATTTCCGCGGGGATGGTGTAGCCGGGACCGCCGCTGCCGTCGCCCGCCGGGTCGCCGCCCTGCACGACGAAGCCGGGCTCCACCCGGTGGAAGGTCAGGCCGTCGTAGTAACCGTTCAGCGCCAGCGTCACGAAGTTGTTGAGGCTTTCCGGGGTGTCCTGGTACAGCTCTGCAACGATGTTGCCCTTGGCGGTGACGATGGTGGCGATGTAGACGGCGCCGGGCTTGACGTAGGTTTCCGCCGGGCCGCTGAAGCGTTCCTGGCGTTCCGCGGCCGTCAGGTCTGCGAGGGGCCGCTCGCCGTCCACTGGTGCGGGCACGATGGGCCGGGTGTCACCAGTGTCAGCCGGTTCCTCCGGCGCAGCCTCTTCCACGGGCAGCGGGGTGGCCGGGGCTTCAGCCACGACCTCGGTCGGCGCGACGGTGGCCGGTTCCTGCGCCGCAGGTGTTGCGGGCATAGGGGCGCAAGCCGCCAGCACAAGCGCCAGCAGCAGGGCAAGCATAAGGGTGACTGTAATCTTCAACGTACTTCTCCTTAAGTAGGCTGTTAAGACCTTCGAGGTTTCACAAACCTCGAAGGTCTGGCGCGTCTGTGGGTTTGCGCTCTTCCGCCTGCCACCTGCGGAAGAGCTGTTCCAGTTTCCAGATGCCGAACACGCCAACTGCGAAGGTGGCGAGGCCGACCGCATAGCCTTCCAGCGCGCTGGCCTGGGTGACGAAGGTGGCGACGACGCCGGCGATGAAGGCAAAGAGATAGCATATCAGGACGGCCTCGCGGCGGCTGCCTGTCAGCCGGGCGAGCCGGTGGCTGAGATGGTCCTTGCCCGGCGTCGTCAGCGGGTTCAGGCCCCGCCGCAGCCGCGACAGGATAACCAGGCTGGTGTCGAAGATGGGCACGGCCAGCACGAGCGGCGGCACCATCCACGTCACGAACACGGAATTCTCCGGGAAGCGCAGCTTGATGCTGACTGCGGCCAGCGTGAAGCCGAGAAACAGGCTGCCCGTGTCGCCCATGAAGATGCTGGCAGGATTCAGGTTGTAGAACAGGAAGCCGAGACACGCGCCGACGAGCGCGGCCGCAAGCGCGCCCACGAGATACTGGCGGCTCATCGCGGCGAACAGCAGGAAAAAGAGCGCGGCAATCGCGGCAATGCCCCCGCTCAGGCCATCCATGTTGTCCAGCAGGTTCATCGCGTTGGTGATGCCGACGACCCACAGGATCGTCGCCGCATAGTTGAGCGGCTCCCACGGGAACAGGCCGATGCGCACGTCCGTAACCGTCAGGATGGCCGCCGCCCCACACTGGCCGGCCAGCTTGATCCATGGGCTCAGCCCGCTGCGGTCGTCCCACAGCCCCATGAACGACATCAGCGTCGCGCCCAGGAGGATGCCCGCGACCTGGCTGGCGTAGAACCGGTCGCCCAGAATGACCAGCGCGAGGAGCACCGCCGCGACGATAGCTGCGCCGCCGAGCAGCGGCGTCGGCACGCTGTGCACCTTGCGCGCGTTCGGCTTGTCGATGATGCCGAAGCGGTACGCCACGCGTTTCGCCACCGGCGTCGCGGCAAGCGCCAGGAGCAGGGCGCTGATGAGGATCAGGAGGTATGCGGTCATGGGGTCTGCCGTTCCTGCAAGTCGGCAATCAACTGCTCGATGGCCGGGAGGTCGTTCTGCCCGGCATATTCCGCGGCCTGTCGTGCTGCTGCCAATGCTTCCTCGATGCGACCCGCGTCCCGCAGCACCAGGGCGATGTTGCGGTAGCTGAGGGAAATCTGGGTGCGGCGGCTGTTGATTTGCCCCTGCAGGAGGCCCTGCCGGTTCGTCGCGCTGGACTGGAGCCGGGCATAGCCGCCCGCAGCCGCGGCTACGGCATCCAACTGGTCAAGCTGTGCGGCGGCGGATTCCAGAGTGTTCGTTTCGATCTGGATGATGCGGCGGAAAGCTGCCACCGCGGCATCCGCATCGCCGGCGCGCGCGCTGGCCACGCCCGCGGCGCTCAAAACACTCGTGTTGTTCGGCGCCAGCTCCGCCGCGCGGCGGTAGGCATCCAGCGCGCCGGCGCCGTCCCCCGCGGCATCGCGGACGTCGCCCAACAGCAGGTAAGTCGGAGAGAACTGCTGATCCAGGTCGAGCGAGCGTTGCAGGGTCGCCTGCGCGCCGGTGAGGTCATTCAGGATGAACTGCACCGTCGCCAGCTCGTTCCACAGCCCCGCGTTGTTGGGGCTGAGCGAGAGGGTCTGGCGATAGTAGGCCAGCGACCGGTCCAGCCGGTCGCGGTTGACGAGGTCCGGGTCGCTGAGCAGCAGCTCGCGCAGACTGTTGGGGTCATTCAGGTTGGCAGCCGTGCCTGCATCCGTAAACGCCCACGCGCGATGCAGCCGCGCCAGGTTGGCGCTGTGGTCGGTGTTAAGCGGGTTGAGCCGCCGCGCAGCCACCAGCGACGCATGGGCTGACCGGAGGATGTCCTCACGGGTCCCTGAGCGCAAGCCCCGTTCGATGAGCGATGGCAGGTCGCCGGTCGCTATCTGGTCCAGGTTCTCCGGCAGGGTCGGCGTGCCCGGTTGCGTGAACTGCCCCAGTTGGAGCAGGGCGCGGCCGAGGAAGAGATAGTAGTAGTCCTCCTGCGGCTCCAGACTCGACGCCTCCCGGTACAACACGACCGAGCTTTCCCAATCGTTCGCGCCCTCAAAGCTCAGGCCGGACTTGTAATAGGTGTCGGCTTGCACCGTCTGGAGGTTGACGTTGACGATCACGAGGAACGCCAGGGCCGCGAGCCCTACGCCCGCGCCCAGCGAGAGCAACGGCCAGCGGCCAAACCAGGTCCGGGCAGTCCGCGCGGGCCGGCTGCCTGCCAGCGCCAACGTCACGGCCAGCACGCCCGCACTCAGCAGCAGCACGCTGTCGAACACGACGATGTGCCGCGCGTAGCGGTCATAGATCTCGATGGGGACAAGCCCTGCGACGTTGAGCCGCCCGGCCTGAATCGTGCCATAGATGAGAAAGATGCTGATGACGACCGCCGCATAGATGGCCGCCAGGAGCAGTACCGGCGCGTGCCGGGCAGGCGCCCCGTCATCGGCTGCGCCCCGTGGCGTGGCCGCGGCCGTCTCGGTGATGGCCAGCATGCCGCCGAGGAGCCATGTGAACAGCACCAAAATTAGCAGCATAGGCGAGGAGACGACCTGGTAGCCGCTCACCCGCCGGGTGAACGAGTTGAACAGAATAGACAGGGCATCCTGCGCGCCGGTCTGGTTGACGGTGTAATTCCAGACCAGCACGACAGTGATCAGCGCAGCAATTCCGGCATAGGGCAGGAACCGGCGCAGCTGGGAGGGGCGCTCTACCGGTGGCAGCGGCGCAGGTGCGCTGGCCGCCTGGCGCTGTGCCTGGGCCGCGCGCGCGGCCGCGGACTTGCGCCTGGAGCCCGTCTGTGGATTGCTGGGGCCGGTCGTGCTGTGGCCGGTCTCTGACCGAGCCACAGCTAACCGAGCCCCTGGCTGGGGCGGCGCGGCGACCAGCCCCGGCTCTGCGTCCGGTTCCAGCCAGCCCATGCCGGTGACGACGAGAACTGCCGCGAACGCCCAGAAGTGGGTGAGCGTCGAGGCAATCGCGATGCCGAAGTGGACTTCGACGAAATGGGCCACGATGGCGGCGAACAGCGCCAGCACCAGCAACTGGCGGTCGCCGGACGCACTGTCGGTGGTCTCCGCGGCGGGCCGGCTGCTCAGCAGCAGGTCGACCGTGACATATACGATCACGCCCGCGATCAGTCCGGCCGGCAGGCCGATGCCGGCCAGACGCAGGCTGCCGTCCACGATCAGAGGCACAATGACGCCGAGCGCGCCGCCGCCCACCAGAAACGCGATGAAGATGCGCCGCCGGTTGGCGCCGCGCATCAGCCCCAGCCAGCGGAGCGCGTAGTAAAAGATGGCGCTGTAGAGGACTAGCTGGGCGGCGAACTGGAACAACCCGCCGCGCACGAGCGTGTCGAACGTCTCGTTGTGCGAGCGGTCGGGCGATGCGTTGCGCGACTCGTAGTGCGCCAGTTCCGGCGGGTAGAAGCGGTTATAGACGACCCACATGGACTCGGGGCCGTAGCCGACCAGGGGGCGCAGCACATTGAGCGCGTCGGGCGTGCCGTCCGGCTGCTGGATGGGCGCGTGCGGCGCCAGCATCATGTCGGCCACGCCCTCCCAGATGAGGACGCGCACGGCGTTGGTGCCCTCGGTCGTGCTGAAGAGAGTACACAGCCGGCTTACATAGGGCTGGTCGCACACGCGGGCCAGCGGGCCGTTCGGCAGATTCAACGTGACCAGCAACAGGAGCCCGGCCACGGTCAGCCCGATGAGCGCCAGCCACGCGCTCCGCAGGTGGCGCGTCAACCAGCCCAGGCCCGCGGGCACCTGCTTCCGCTGGACAGCCCAACGCGCGAGCAACAGCAGGCCCAGCATGGCAAAGACGTACAGCCCGGCAGCCAGGCCCATCCACGGGCCGCGGCTCTGCGTGTAGACGATGGCGATGAGCTGGACGACCAGGATGAACAGATAGCCGCCCGCGCGCAGCGAGTCACTCAGGCCGCCCCGGTCCGTGCTGAGCATGGCGGTCAGGCTGTTGAGCAGGCGTTCCAGCGTCAGGAACACGGCCATGATGAGATAGGCCCCAACGAAGATGGCGTTGCCCATGTTGGCCGCGACCCGATCGCGCACGTTGCCGCCCCAGGGCAGTGGGTCCAGCCCGGCGTGTTGGACGATGCCGTAGATGCTGATGGGCAGGCTCGTCAGGATGACCGTGTGCAGCAGGCGGCTGACCTGGTCGCGCGTGCGCAGGTTGGTCAGCATCATCACGAAGATGGCGACGTAGCTCAGATAGGAGAACGTGCCCTGCATCCGGACGTATGACCCGAAGAAGCTGATGCGCGGGACAACCGACAGCGCGGTGCTGAGCAGGTAGCTCGCCACGAGCACCAGCGCGGGCAGCACCAGCGGCGTCCGGCGCACGCGAGTCCACAGCCCTCGCCAGCCTTCCCCCCGGCGCAGTCCGCTGTCCAGCAGCTGCACCACCCACGCGACAGCCATCAGCAGGGCAATCGACCGCACCAGGTGGAGCTTATCCGGTTCGAAGACGCGGTTTGAGAAGGTGTTGAAGAATAGCGGGGCAACCACCAGGGCGGCCAGCCAGCCGGCCTCGATGATGGCGTTGCAGATACGGTTCAGGCGCGTTTCCAAAAGTGACTCTCAGCCCAGGGTCGACAGGATGACAACTATACCATTTTACCCCGGCCCGCGGTTAAAAGCAAAGCTTGTACGCTGAAATTCCACTCTCATGGAGTCGAGGCTTCAGCCGGTCAGGATGTGGGCTAGCGTTGGCAGTGTAACCGGCTAAAGCCTCGACTCCAATGCCTCATCTGAGGGTGTGCCCCGCGTCAGCACGCCCTCATACAGCTCCAGCACGCGGCGCACCATGATCGGCAGATCGAACTCCGCGGCGACGCGGGCCTGTGCACCCGCAGCCAGGCGCGCACGCTCTGCAGGGTCGGCCAGCAGCGCGTTGATGGCTGCGGCCAGCGCGGCCGGATCGCGCGGGGGGACCACGCGGCCCGTCACACCGTCCTGGTTGACGTAAGATGTACCCGTGCCCAGCTCGGTGCAGACCACGGGCAGTCCCGCGGCCATCGCCTCGACCTGCACCAGCCCGAAGGCCTCGCTCGTATGACTGGCCGGCAGCACGAACAGGTCCGCCGCGTGATACAGGGCGGGCAGGTGCGCGTCGGGCACTTCGCCCAGCCAGGTGATACGCTCCCCCACGCTGAGGTCCGCGGCCAGCTTGCGCCACTCCGCCTCCATCGGACCGATGCCCACGACGAGCAGCCGCGCCCGAATTTGCGGCAGCGCGCGGATGAGATAATCCAGCCCCTTGTAATACCGCAGGCGACCGACAAACAGGAGCGTCGGCAGCGCGGCGGCATCCTGCACGCCCGGGGCCGGCATCGCATCGCGGAACCGCGCGAGCGGGATGCCATAGGGGATCAGGTGGAGCTTATCCTGGTGTTCGGCCAGGTACGCGCTCTTGCGCATGGGCGGGCTGCCGATGATGATGGCCTGGACGTCGCGCAGCACGCGGCGCAGCAGCGGCCGGTAGAGCCGCAGGATGCCCGCCTGCCGCACGATATCGCTGTGATAGGTGAGCACGGTGGCCTGGCCGCGGTGCAGCAGCCACTGGCTGACCTCCCCGACCGGATACGGGAAGTGCAGGTGGACCACGTCGGGTCGGCTGCGCGCGAGCTGTGCAGGCAGCGCCAGGCTGAGGGGCGTGGACGCGATCGTCGCGACGCGACCCGCGCGGATCACCCGCACGCCGCCTTCCTCCGCAATGACCGTCTTTGCCCCCGCCGGATTGGTCACGAGCACCGTCACCTGGTATCCGCGATGGGCCTGTCCCTCGGCCAGGAGCTTGACATGGTTCTCGATGCCGCCCAGGATGGGCGGGTAGTCCTTGTAGATGTGGAGGATCTTCACGTTGCTACCTGTCTGTAAATGCTCAAGGTCTCTGCGGCGGTGCGCTCCCAGGTGAAGCGCGCCGCCTGCGCAAAGCCGCGGGCGCGCAGGTCGGCGGCCAGGCCGGGCTCAACGAGGACGCGGGCCAGAGCCGCGGCCAGGGCGTCCACGTCGGTCGGGTCGACTAACAGTGCTGCGTCGCCCGCGGTCTCCGGCAGGCTGGACACCGCCGAGCAGATGACCGGCGCGCCGCACGCCATCGCTTCGAGCACGGGCAGCCCGAATCCTTCGTACAGGCTGGGGAAGACGAACGCCGCGGCTGCACTATAGAGCGCCGGGAGGTCGGCCTCCGGCACGCGACCCAACCACACGATTGAAGATTGAAGATTCAAGATTGTGGATTGAGGATATCGGTCTTTGTCAATAGAGGTCATGTTGAAGGAGTCTGCCAGTTCTTTAGCCTCGGGGTAGCGCGGGTCCCACGCCCCCGCCACAACCAACTTCTCATTCGTAATTCTTAATTCCGAATTCGCCATCCGCCACGCCTGCACGAGCCGGACAAGGTTCTTGTGCGGCTTGTTGCTGCCGAGGTAGAGCACGAAGCGCTCGGGCAGGTCGTACCGGCGGCGCACGTCCCGGATGGCCTCCGGCGGCTGGGGGCGGAAGGCCGGGTCCGCGGCCAGGGGGATAGCGCGGATGCGGCTCGCCGGGATGTGAAAGTCGGCCACGAAGTCCTGCCGCGCGGCCTCTGAGATGGCGATGACCTGCGCCGCGCTGCGCAGCGCCAGCGCAGTCGTCAGCCGGAAGAGCAGCCGGGCGCGGGCCGAGCTGTACTCCGGGTGGCGCAGCGGGATAACGTCATAGACGGTCAGCACCGTGCGCACGCCGGGCCGGTAGGGCATCAGGTAATACGGGCTGTGGTAGAGGTCCGCGGCCAGCCGCCGCAGCACGCCCGGGACGACCCACTGCTGCGCCGGCGAGAAGGGCGAGACGGCCAGCGGGTACACCTGCACCGCGCCTCCCGCCGGCAGCGAGATGGGATGGTCCGGGTGGCAGAGCAGGGTCAGCCGCTCGCCGGGCCGCAGCTGCGGCACGAGGGCCTGCGCCAGGCTGGTGACGTAGCGCCCGATGCCGGGGAAATGCGGCGTGGCCGTGCGCGCGTCCAGCACATAGTGGCTCATGGCGGCAACAACCTCTCGTAGACCGCAACTGTCTCCTGTGCAGCCCGCGGCCACGAGAACCGGGCGGCCTGCGCATACCCGCGGCTGCGAAGGTCGGCGGCCAGCGCGGGGTCAGCGAGCACGCGGCGCAGCGCAGCGGCCAGCGCGTCTGTGTCCAGCGGGTCAACCAGCAGCGCGGCGTCGCCTGCCACCTCCGGGAGCGAGGAGGTGTTCGAGCAGATGACCGGTGCGCCGCTCGCCATCCCTTCCAGCACCGGCAGGCCGAAGCCCTCAAACTCGCTGGGGAAGGCGACCGCCTGGCTGCCAGCGTAGATGGCGGGCAGGTCCGCGTCGGGCACGAAACCGGGGAAGATGACGGCCTCCCGCGCGGGCGAGGCTTCGAGCTGTGCGAAGAAATCGTCGTACAGCCAGCCGCGCTTGCCCACAATCACCAGCGCGTCGGTCAATCCCTCGCGGTGCAGCCGCTCGAACGCGGCCAGCACGCGGCCGAGGTTCTTACGCGGCTCGATCGTGCCGACGAACAGGACATACCGCGGGGGCAGGCTGTAACGTGCCCGCACTTCGGCCACGACCTCCGGCGGCTGCGGCCGGAAGCGCCGGTCTGCCGCCTCGTAGATGACGCTGATCTTTGCTGCGGGCACGCCGTATGCGGCCATCACGTCCCGCTTCGTCTGCTCCGACACGGCGATGATATGGCCGGCGCGGCGGCAGAACAGCGGCAGCGTCGCGTTGAGGTACGTGCGGTTGAGCGGCTTGTGGTGCGCGGGGTAACGGCGGAAGATGAGGTCGTGGACGGTCAGGACGGTCGGGATGCCGCGCAGGGGCATGAGCAGGTGTTCCGTCGCATGATAGAGCCGCGCACCGGGCAGGAGGCGGTTGAACCCGACGCGGCCCGCCTGCCCTAGCCAGACGAGCATCCGCCACGGCTTGTAGCCCAGGCTGACCGTCCGGCTGGGCACATGCTCCAGCCCGGCCAGCGGCTCGATGCCCGCCTCCCGGTTATAGAAGAAGGCCAGTTCCTCACCGAGCAGGGGGAGCAGGCCCCGCGCCAGGCTCTCCGCATAGCGGCCCAGCCCTGCGCGGCGATGCACCGCGGCCGAGATGTCAAAGTAGACGGACATGGGTCATGGAACCTGTGTCAGTCCCTGCTCGGCGTAGTGCCGGTCGAACGCGAAAATAGCTTGATGGCCGAGACGGCGCATCAACTCTATGTTGGTGCAATCTACAAGACTCAGATCTCGCTGCCCGGCCGCAAGCATCGTGCGCAACGCGATCTGATGCAGGTCAGCATCCACCCAGTGAACAAGCAGGACCGGTGCTAGTTCTTCCTCAAACTGCCGGGCCGCTTCCATGCCAAGCCGCCGTTGAATTAGTGCAAGGCTCTCCAACAAAACGTAGTTTGTTGTCAGAAATTGAACTGGCTGCTCTAACCATTCAACCCAAGCATCCCGTGCGCGCGCATGGTGCTGATCATCTGCATCCATGAGAGCGTATAGAGCGGAAGTATCAATAAAGACGATCATTCGCGATATGCCTCAGCCAGATAGTCGTCATGTCGTTCCGATACATCCGACCTGCCCGAACGAAAACGTCCTACTACAGTGCGCGCCCGGCGACGTCGTTCTGTCATCGAGATCGCACTTGTCGTTTCAAGCCACTGATCGATCGCTCGGCGGGTCAGTTCTGCAATCGATGTGTTTTCGCGATGCGCAATTTCCTTCAGCGCGCGAGCTTGCTCCTCGGTTAGTTGGACTTGAGTACGTATCAT
>DAOUGK010000204.1:0-4070 GCA_034429055.1 Anaerolineae bacterium
CAGCGCGGAGCCGCTCTTCGCGTACACGGATATCCTGCGCATCTTCATGCTCGCGCCGGAAACGCCTGGTGCACTCGCCCTGGTGGAACGCATGGCCGGGCAGGGTGTCGTTGTGGCCGCCGGTCACACGGCAGCCAAAGAGGAACAGATTGTGGCCGCCATCGAGCGCGGCCTCAGCCACGTCACGCACATCTGGAGCGCCATGTCGATGACTGTGCGCGAAGGCCCCTGGCTCAAGCCGGGCCTCGTGGAGACCGCGCTGGTGAATGAGCGGCTCACCGTCGAGATGATAGCCGACAATCGCCACCTGCCGTGCACCCTCATGCGCCTGGCAACCCGCTGCATTCCAGCGGACCGACTGTGCGCCGTGTCGGACGCCACGACCGGCGCGGGATTGCCCGAAGGCACGCGGCTGGCGCTCGGCCCCGTCGCCTTCGAGGTGCGCGACGGTGTGGGCATGCTGCTCGACGGCACCGCGTTTGCAGGCAGCACCACCCTCCTGGGCCAGATGCTGCCCATCCTGCGCAATGTCGTGGGTCTATCGCTGGTCGAGGCCGTGGCCGTGTGCAGTTTGACGCCGGCACGCGTCGCGGGCTGGGCCGACCGGATCGGCAGCCTGGCACCGGGCAAGCTGGCGGATCTCGTCGTGCTCGAAGATGACCTTACGCCCTGGCGCGTGATGATCGGGGGGCAGTGGCAGGCATGAATCGGACGCAGCAGCTAATCTCCGAACGGGATCACCCATGACCACACCGATGCGCAGCCAGTACCTGGCGCTCAAGAAGCAATATCCGGAGATTATCCTCCTGTTTCGCCTGGGGGATTTCTACGAGACGTTCGATGACGATGCGAAGATCGTCGCGTCTGTCTGCGATGTCGTGCTTACCTCACGGCCCGTCGGCGGTGATGAGCGCGTGCCGCTGGCAGGCGTGCCCTATCACGCCATCGACGGCTACATCGCCAAGCTGATCGGCGCAGGGTACAAGGTTGCCATTGCGGAGCAGATCGGCACCGAGCCGCCCAAGGGAGAGAAGCTCGTACCCCGGGTCGTCCGCCGCGTGGTCACGCCGGGCACGCTCGTCGAGCCGGGGCTGCTGGCCGATAAGCAGAACAACTATGTGACGAGCCTCGTGCTCGAAGGCAACCGGGCGGGGCTCGCCTATGCGGACATCACCACCGGTGAGTTTGCGACGACCGAGATGCAGACCGCCGCCGCGGACGGGCAAGACCTGCTGCGCCGTGTGGCCGAGGAACTGGCCCGGCTTGCGCCTGCCGAGTTACTCTACCCGGCCAAAGACCCGCGCTGGTCGGCGCGCGGGCAGACCCAGGACGACCGGGGGGCAGCCGGTGATCTGCCGCTGCAGATAGGACAGGCGTACCATCTGACCCCATATGCGGCCTGGCGCTTCGAGGAAACGACCGCCCGTACCGCGCTGCTGGAACATTTCCATGCGGCGTCGCTGCAGAGCTTTGGCTGCGACGACAGCCCGCTGGCCGTGCGCGCGGCGGGGGGGCTGCTTCAGTACCTGCAAGAGACCCAGAAAGACAACGTCCCTCAGCTTGTCAGCCTGCGTACCTACAGCACGAACGAGTTCATGGTGCTGGACGAGGCCACCCGCCGCAATCTGGAGCTTGCTGCCAGCCTGCGCGGGGGCACGGCGCACGGGTCGCTGCTCGGCGTGCTCGACATGACCCTGACCCCGATGGGCGGGCGGCTGCTGCGCCAGCGGCTCAACCAGCCGCTGCTCGACGTGGCCGCAATCGAGGCGCGTTTGGATGCCGTGGCCTTCTGGCACGCCGATGCGCTGCGTCGTGCAGAGCTGCGCGAACTGCTGCGCGGGCTGGGTGACCTCGAACGGTGGACCAACCGCTGCGTGCAGGGTATCGCGCTCCCGCGTGACCTGCTCGGCATCCGCGAGGCGCTCGGCCGTGTGGAGCAGATCGCCGCGCTGATTATGGATTACAGATTGAAGATTGAAGATTCGACGACGGAGGGTGGCGCCCGCGATCCAGAATCTTCAATTTTCAATCTTCAATCTTCAATCGCCAACCTTTCCGACGTGGCGCGCCTGCTGGCCGACGCAATCGCGGAGGACCCGCCCGCGACGCTGGCGACCTCCGGCGTCATTCGCCCGGGGTACTCGTCGCAGCTTGACGGAATCCATCTTGCCACGCGGGATGCCCGAACCTGGATCGCCGGGCTGGAATCCGCGGAGCGGCAGCGCACGGGCATCAGGACGCTCAAGGTCGGCTACAACAAGGTCTTCGGCTACTACATCGAGATCACCCAGGCTAACGCGCCGCTCGTACCGGCGGACTACATCCGCAAGCAGACGCTCGTCAACGCCGAGCGGTATATCACACCCGAACTCAAGGAATACGAGGCGCTGGTCCTCAACGCTGAGGAACGCATCCTGGAGCTGGAGGGCCAGCTTTACCGGCAGGTGCTCGATCAGGTAGCGACGGCCGCGGCCCGGCTGCTTGCAGTCGCGCGCGGGATTGCGGAACTGGATGTCAATGCGGCGCTGGCTGAAGTCGCCGCTGCGCAGCGCTACGTGCGGCCCGTCATTGCCAGTGACGGCGTCATCGACATCAAGGACGGGCGGCATCCGGTGGTGGAGCGGCTGCTGCAAGGCGAGCCGTTTACCCCGAACGACACGATCCTGACGCCCCACCAATCCATCGTCGTGCTCACCGGCCCGAACATGAGCGGCAAGAGCACGTGGATCCGGCAGGTCGCGCTCATCACGCTGCTCGCGCAGATCGGGTCGTTCGTGCCCGCAGACGCCGCGCACATCGGTGTTGTGGATCGCATCTTCACGCGCATCGGTGCGTCGGACGAGATTGCCCGCGGGCAGTCGACGTTCATGGTCGAGATGGTCGAGACTGCGAACATCCTGCACCACGCGACCAACCGTTCGCTGCTGATCCTCGACGAGATCGGCCGCGGCACGAGCACCTACGACGGCCTGGCGATTGCCTGGGCGGTGGTCGAGTACATCCACACTCACCCGGAGCTGCGCGCCAAGACGCTGTTTGCGACGCATTACCACGAGCTGACCGATCTGGCCGAGCGGCTGCCCCACGTTGTCAACTACAGCGTCGCGGTCGCGGAGCAGGGCGATAGCGTCGTCTTCCTGCACAAGATCGTGCCCGGCGCGGCCGACCGTTCATACGGCGTTCATGTGGCCCAACTCGCGGGGCTGCCCCGGCCTGTCGTGACCCGCGCACAGGAGATCCTGGCCGACCTGGAGGCATCCGGCGCGGCCGGCCCGCGACGTTCCGGCATCGGGCAGCCGGTCCTGTTCCAGTTGCCTCTCTTCTCTGCGGAGGACCCGACTATCGCGGAGCTCAAGGCGCTGGACGTGAACGCGCTCAGCCCGCTCGCTGCGCTGAACAAGCTGTACGAGTTGCAACAGCGGGCGAAGAAATGACCGTATTCGAGGATTCCACTTGATACCCACCATCTCACAACTCATCGCCGCAGAGCTCAAGCTGCCGCTGGCGCAGGTGACGGCCGCGGTCGGCCTGCTCGACGACGGCAACACGATCCCCTTTATCGCGCGCTATCGCAAGGAGGCGACCGGCGGGCTGGACGAAGTGCAGCTGCGCACGGTCCAGGAGCGGCTGGCCTATCTGCGCAAGCTGGCCGAGCGCCGCGCCGCCATCAAGGAGGAGATTGCAGGGCAGGGCAAGCTGACCGACGAACTGGTCGCCCAGCTCGACGCCGCAACGACGCTGCAACTGCTCGAAGACCTCTACCGGCCCTACAAGCCGAAGCGCCAGACGCGGGCGGCTGTTGCGCGCGAGCACGGCCTTGCACCGCTGGCCGATGCCATCCTTGCGGCGCAGCGCAGCGGCGATCGGCGCTTCGACCCGGCCGCGCTCGCCGCCGGGTATCTGAATGACCAGGTGCCCGACGCGGAGGCGGCACTCGCCGGCGCGCGTGATATCATCGCAGAGCAGGTGAGTGATGACATGGGCACGCGGCGGCTCGTGCGGCAGCGGTTTGCGGGCGAAGGGGTTGTCATAAGCGGCCGCGCCGGCGAGACCGCGGACCCGGAAGGCCG
>DAOUGK010000205.1:0-10706 GCA_034429055.1 Anaerolineae bacterium
TCGCCATGGCGAACCCCGACCCGGAGATCAGGTACGAGCTGGCGCGTGCCACCCGGCCCGACGCCATCCACGCGACCGGCCGGTCGGATTATCCCAACCAGATCAACACCGTGCTGGGCTTCCCGTTCATCTTTCGCGGCGCGCTGGATGTGCGGGCGCGCACCATCAACGAGGAAATGAAAGTGGCGGCTGCACACGCACTGGCCGCGCTGGCGCGTGAGGACGTGCCCGACAGCGTGCTGCGCGCCTACGGTCTGGAGAGCCTGCGCTTTGGCGCAGACTATATCGTGCCCAAGCCGCTCGACCCGCGCCTCATCGAGTATGTGCCGGTCGCCGTGGCCGCGGCTGCGATGGCGAGCGGCGTGGCGCGGCTGCACCTCGACCTGGACGAATATCGCGAGCAGCTATCGGTTCGCCTGGGCCAGGGCGAACAGGTCCGCCACTTCCTGATGCACTGTGCGCAGCGTTCGGGCGGGGAGAAGCGGATCGTCTTCGCAGAGGGCGAGCACCCGAAGATTCTGCGTGCGGCCGTGCGCCTGGTCCACGAGAAAATTGCGCTGCCTATCCTGCTGGGCCGGCCCGCGATCATCGACCGCGAGCTCGAACGGCTGGGGCTGGAGTGCTGCGCCGAAGTGGTGGACCCGGAGGCGTTCGAGCGCACCGAGCCTTATGCGGAGGCGTATTACGGGCTGCGGCAGCGTTACGGAGTGACCCTGGCCGAGGCGCGGCGGCTGCTGCGGAATCCCAACGTCCTGGCCCCCATGATGGTCAAGATGGGCGATGCCGACGCCGCGCTCGCGGGCCTGACGCACCATTACCCCGATGTCATCCGGCCCGCGTTGCAGATTCACCACACCGCACCCGGCACGCGGCTGGTGGCCGGCGTCTACATCATGATCGTCAACAACCGGCCCTATCTCTTTACGGACGCCACGGTCAACATCGAGCCCTCCGCTGAGGATCTGGCCGACATCACCTGTCTGGCCGCGGGTTTTGCGCGGCGTTTGGGGATGGAGCCGCGCGTCGCGCTGCTCTCCTTCTCCAACTTCGGGAGCACGCGCCATCCGCTCGCGGAGAAGATGCGCCGCGCGGTCGGCCTGGTGCAGGAACGCTGCCCCGGCCTGCCGGTGGACGGCGAGATGCAGGCCGACACTGCGGTCGTGCCGGAGATCGTCGAGCAGCGCTTCCCCTTCAGCCGGGTGCGCGACGCCAACGTCCTGGTCTTCCCCTCGCTGGATGCGGCGAACGTGGCCTACAAGCTGCTGGCGCGGCTGGGTGGGGCTGAGACCATCGGCCCGATCCTGCTGGGCATGGGTGCGCCGATCCACGTCTTGCAGGCCGGCGACGACGTGCGCGACATCGTGGACATTGCCGCGGTCGCGGTGATGGATGCAAGTGGCTGCTGAGTCGCACACTTTCTGTAGGACGGGTTGCCAACCCGTCCGATAGCATTATCGAAGGGGCATATCATGCAAGGTGTAATATCAGAACAGGAAATCATCGATCTTTCCAGGGAGAAGTGGCGCTGGATGTCAGAGCGCAAGGTTGATGCCCTGGCCGCGCTCTTCCATGAAAAAGCTGTCTTTGTCCACATGGGCGCAACCATGTCCAGGGACCAGGAACTCGAGGTCATCAAGAGCGGAGGAATCCACTACAAGGACGTGGACATCCAGGAAGTATCGGTGCGGTTTATCAGCACGACCACCGCCATCCTTTTGAACAAGATCCGCCTGGTAGCCGTTGTCGGCGGCAACGAGGTCTCCAATCCCTTCGTGGTTACGGAAGTGTATGTGCAGCAGGGCGGCGCCTGGACGTTGGGCTCGCTCTCGTTCACCAGGCTTCTGACGCCGCCACCCGCCTGACAGTACTGACACGAGGAGAGTCTCATGCAAAACGTCACACTCAACAATGGGATAGAGATCCCGATTCTGGGGTTCGGCGTCTTTCAGATCGCCGATGCGGCCGAATGCGAGCGCTGCGTGGTCGATGCGATTCAGGTGGGCTACCGCCACATCGACACAGCCGCGTCCTACCAGAACGAGGAGGCGGTCGGTCGGGGCATCCGGCGCAGCGGTGTTGCCAGAGAGCAGTTGTTCATTACCACGAAGCTCTGGATTCAGCGCCATGGCTACGACGGCGCCATGCGGGCCTTTGCGAATTCCTTGCAACGGCTGCAACTGGATTACGTTGACTTGTATCTGATCCACCAGCCCTATGGCGATGTATATGGTGAATGGCGGGCGATGGAGGAACTGTATCGCCAGGGCAAAGCCAGAGCCATCGGCGTTTCGAACTTTCAGCCCGACCGCATCATGGACTTGATGGTGCACAACACCGTCACGCCGGCGGTCAACCAGATCGAAGTCAATCCCTTCCAGCAGCAGATCGATGCGCAGCGGTTCTTGCTGGAAAACAACGTTCAGGTGGAAGCCTGGGCGCCGTTTGCTGAAGGCAGGAACAACATCTTCAGCAACGAGCTGCTGCTTTCGATCGCCGCCAAACACGGCAGAAGCGTAGCTCAGGTCATCCTCCGCTGGCTCACCCAAAGAGGCATCATTGCCCTCGCGAAATCAGTCCGCCAGGAGAGGATGATCGAGAATATCAGCGTGCTCGACTTTGAACTCAGCGTCGAAGACATGGCTGCCATCGCAACTTTGGACACCAAGACGAGCAGCTTCTTTGACCATCGGGACCCACAAATGGTGAAGTGGCTGGGCAACAGGCAGCTTAATGTTTAGCCGTCAGGCAGGCGGGATGCGTCGGCCTCACCGAGCGCACCCTGTTCAAGCACTTCCCCATTATCATGCGGGACATCCGCCGCGAGTCCGGGCATCTGGCTGCTGAGGGAGTCCCAGCCCACGGTGTGGAACTTATCAGGCCAGATTCGGGCGGTCGGCGGCTGTCCCGCAGTTGTCGCTGCGCTCGTGGTGCCGCCGGTGTGCGGAGAGACACATGTGTAGAGAGGACAGGGGAATACCCCCAGCAGGATTCGAACCTGCGACCTTCTGATCCGAAGTCAGACGCGCTATCCGCTGCGCTATGGGGGCTGAGTGTGCGGTTATCTTACCATGCGCGGGGCACTTTCGGCAAGTGCCGGGCATGGGTCAGCAGCAGAAAGGCGGGCCATTATGACAAAGACACAACTGCTGAATAAGCTCGAGCAGGCCTGGGCGGCGTTCCAGGCATCTTACGCGGGCCTCATCGACGCGCAGCTCACAGAGACGGGGGTGACGGGTGACTGGTCGGTGAAGGAGATCCTCGCCCATGTGACCACCTGGGAGGAGGAGGCGCTGAAGTACCTGCCGCTGATCCTCCAGGGGGACCGTCCGCCGAGGTATTCGGTCATGTACGGCGGGGTCGACGCCTTCAACGCGCAGATGACGGAGGAGAAGCGCCGCCTGCCCCTGGCCGACATCCTGGCGCAGCTGGCTGAAACCCACCGGCGGCTCGTCGCCTATATCGAGAGCGCACCGGACGAGCAGTTCACAACCGAGACCCGCTTCCGGCGTCGCGTGCGGCTGGACACCTACGGCCACTATCCGGTGCACACCGAGGCGATCCGTGCGTGGCGCGCACGCCTGAGTTGAGACTTATTTCCGCATCACCAGCGGAATTACCAGGTCGGCCAGCCCGCTGCGGCCCACCCACATCAGCAGCCGGTTGAGCCGGCCCGGCACGCACAGCGCGCGCCGCCGGTTCAGCGCGACGAGCGAGTCGCGCACGACCGCCTGGCTTGACCCCCACAGGAACCCCGGCAGCGCGTTCCGGCTCATCCGCACGCGCGCCTGATCGTCGTGGAATTCGGTGATGGTGAAGCCCGGGCAGAGCGCCTGCACCGTGACGCCGTGCCGCCGCACCTCGCCGTGGACGGCCAGCGAGAAGCGCATCAGGTAGGCCTTCGTCGCCCCGTAGTTGGCGTCGCCGGGCAGCACGAAGAATGCGGCCAGCGAGGCCACGTTGATGATGCCGCCGCTCCGCCGCGCAACCATGTGCGGCAGCGCCGCGTGCATCAACCGCATCGGCGCGACCATGTGGACCTGCACCATCTCGGCCTGGCCCGCGAGACTCGCCTCCGCGAAGGCGCCGCCGATGCCGAACCCGGCGTTGTTGACGAGCAGGTGCACGTCGCCCTCGGCCAGCCTGT
Source organism: Anaerolineae bacterium (assembly GCA_034429055.1). Taxonomy (GTDB): domain Bacteria; phylum Chloroflexota; class Anaerolineae; order CG2-30-64-16; family CG2-30-64-16; genus MWBF01. Next base: position 4,145 of record DAOUGK010000205.1, read on the forward strand.
CCTCGACCGCAGCCACGCCCGCAGCGGTGCTCAGGTCCGCGATCAGGCTCTCCGCCCGGACGCCATCGCGCGTGTGCAGCGTCTCCGCCAGCGCGACCAGCCGGTCGGCGCGCCGCGCGACCAGCACGAGATTGTAGCCCAGAGCCGCCAGTTGGCGTGCGAACTCCGCGCCCAGCCCGCTGGATGCGCCGGTGATGAGGGCCGTCTTGCGGCCGTCGCTCTCAGCCATGCGCCTCAACCCCGGCCCGGCGCGTGCGGCGCGGGCCACATCGGTGACTTGTGGCAGTGCACAAGCTGCCATCCGCCTGCGCGGCGGTGAAACACGCGCGTCTCGTTGTGCTCCGTGTGGCGCACGCCGTCGTCTGTCGTGTAACGCATCAGCAGCGTGTAGGTGATGATCGCCACGTCGCCGTAGAGCTGCACCTTCGGTTCGAGCACCTCGTGCTCCACCTCGTAATGTTGGCCGCTCTGCCGCCGCGCCTCGGCTGCGCGGAAGTTCGCCGCCGTCTCGCGCAGGTGGAAGTCCAGCCCGTCGATGCGCTGCGTGCTGATGTACCACTCGTAGAAGGTGACGTCCTCGCCGGTGGTCGCCCGGTAGGTCTCCAGGTCGCCTGCCCAGATGCTCGCCAGGTGGCGGTTCAACAGGTCCAGCAGTTCTTGCTCGATAGTCATGCGTGATCCTCACGTTGAGAAGGTTGCGCGCAAGCCGCCGCGATGCTACACTGCGTGCAGCTACGCCGGTGACTGGCATTATAGCACTGCCCGTCCCCAAACAGGAGTGATGCATGGCAACCCTACCTGATGGCACGCAGCTGCCGGGTCGCCTGTTCATCGTCGAGGGCATCGACGGCTCAGGCAAGAGCACGCAGCTTGACCTGCTGCACAAGTGGCTGCGCAGCGAGGGCTACCTGGTCGTCTTCACCGAGTGGAACTCGTCGCCCCTCGTCCGGCGGACGACCGGCCGCGGCAAGAAGGAACAGCTCCTTACTCCGCTGACGTTCAGCCTCATCCATGCCGCGGACCTGGCCGACCGGATGGAGCGCCAGGTCATCCCTGCGCTCAAGGCCGGGGCCATCGTCCTGGCCGACCGCTACATTTACACGGCCTTTGCACGCGACGGCGCGCGCGGCATCCACCCCAAGTGGGTGCGCAAGGTCTACAACTTCGCGGTCAAGCCCACGGTGGCGTTCTACTTCCAGGTGCCGCTCGAAGAGGCGTTACGGCGCATCCTGGTCGGCCGTCCCACGCTGAAATGGTACGAGGCGGGCATGGATCTCGGCCTCAGCCCCGATCCCTACGAGTGCTTCCGGCTGTTCCAGAAGCGCATCCTGGGCCAGTATCAGGGAATGGTCGACGAATTCGGGCTGACCGTGATCGACGCGACGCAGCCGCTGGTGCACCAGCAGCAGCAGGTCCGCGCGTTGATCATGCCCCACCTGCGCGGGGTGCCGAAGGCCAACCTGCTGCCGTGGCGCGAGGTGCTGGCGAAGGAGGGGCTGTACGGCCGCTATCTAGAGTTCAATTCCGGTGCGGCCGCGCCGAGGAGCGAGGTATGACGCGCATCCGCTACTACGGTTCGGGCAACATCCCGGGCTTCGACAGCACGGAGCTGCCGGGCCGGCTGATCGTGCTGGAGGGGACGGACGGCGTCGGCCGCTCGACGCAGGTCGCGCTGCTGCACGAATGGCTGGAGGCGGGCGGCTATGCCGTGACGCAGACCGGGCTGGCGCGGTCGTCGCTCGTCGGGCCGGGCCTGCAGCGGGCGAAGCAGGGCCACACGCTTGGCGACATCACGCTCAACCTGTTCTACGCGACGGATTTCGCGGACCGGCTGGAGAAGGAGATCATTCCGGCGCTGCGGGCCGGGTTCGTGTGCCTGACCGATCGCTATATCTACTCGATCATCGCGCGGGCACTCGTCCGCGGGGTCGCGTATGATTGGCTGAAAGATCTATTCGGCTTTGCGATCGTGCCGGATGCGGTGCTCTACCTGGAGGCCGACCTGGAACACCTGGTGCCCCGCGTGCTGGCCGGCGAGGGCTTCGATTACTGGGAGTCGGGGATGGACGTGCTGCGCGGGGATGACATCTTCGAGAACTGGCACGCGTACCAGACGCGGCTGCTCGCGCAGTACCGCCAGATTGCGAAGGAATACCGGTTCATCACGGTGGACGCCAACCGCTCGGTCCACGAAATCTTCACGGATCTGCGCAAGCAGCTCGCGCCGGTGCTGAAGGGCATGCGCCCCGCCGCGTGAGAGGCCGTCAACGAATTAGCATAACGAATCACCGAAGGCGCGTGGGGTCTGCGGCCTATTCGTTCATTCGTTGCATCAATTCGTTGACGGCTGCGCGGGCACGCCCGGCTCAGTACACCTCGGGCACGAACGTCTGGTCCGTGATAGGCGGGCGGACGTAGCCGTCGTCGGGCTGGCGCGGCGGCAGTTGGATCGGCTCCGGCGTCAGGTCATCGTACGGAATCAGGCTCAGCAGGTGGCGGATGACATTGAGGCGCGCGCGTTTCTTGTCGTCCGAACGCACCACATACCACGGCGCCTGCTTGATATCGGTGGAGGCGAACATGGCGTCCTTCGCCTTCGAATACTCCACCCAGCGCGTGCGCGATTCCAGGTCCATCGGACTGAGCTTCCAGCGTTTGGTCGGGTCCTCCATGCGCGCCCGGAAGCGGGCCTCCTGCTCCTCGTCGCTGACCGAAAACCAGTACTTGATGAGGATGATGCCTGAGCGCACCAGCATGCGCTCGAACTCGGGACAGGAGCGCAGAAACTCCCGGTACTCGTCCTCGGTGCAGAAGCCCATCACGCGCTCGACACCCGCACGGTTGTACCAGCTCCGATCGAAGAGCACCAGTTCCCCGCCCGCGGGCAAGTGGGTGACATAACGCTGGAAGTACCACTGGGTCTTCTCACGCTCGGTCGGCGCAGGCAGGGCCACCACGCGCGCCACGCGGGGGTTCAACGGCGCCGTGATGGTCTTGATGGCGCCCCCCTTGCCCGCAGCATCGCGGCCCTCGAAGATGATGATGACCTTCAATCCCCTGGCCCGGATCCACTCCTGCAGCTTGACCAGCTCGATGTTGAGCTTCGCCAGCTCCTCCTCGTACTCCTTGACCTTCATGCGCTCGCGCTGCGGTGGCCCCCCGTTCTTGTTGGAGGGAGTCGTGGTCTCTTTGGCCGCGGGCGGAGCAACTTCTGCCGGCGCCCCGGCTGGAGCGCCAGCAACGACATCGGCGTCCTGCTTGTCTTTGCGCTTCTTCGACATGACGATCCTCCTGTCACCTCGTTACAGGACTGACACCGCCAGCGCCAGCGCGCGGCGGAAGTCCGGCCCGGTGACCTCGGACCAGGCCGGTGGAAACAAGGCCAGCAAATCCTCCTGGGCCGCGCGCTGCGCAGCCAGGTATTGCTCGACACCGGCCAGCGAGATGGCCGGGGCCTTCTTCTTGCGCTTAGGCTGGTTCTGCAGGAAATCCGCGATGAGTCCCTCCGCAACATGCGCATCCTGGAGCGCGCCGAGCAGGTCCTGCAGCGCAGTCACCTGCTTGATAAGGGCAGGCGTTTCCGGGCCCAGGACGTCGCGGAAGAACTCCAATGCATAGCGCAGCCGCTTGCAGTCGATGCGCAGCAGATGATAGGTCGGGAGGGGTACGGCCGCGATGACCGGCTCGTACGCGCGGACCGCCTCGTAGCGCGTGAAGATCAACCGGGGAACGACATGGCGCACCTGGTAGGGGACGGGCTGCTGGTCGGTGGGATAGGTGAGCGCACCTGCGCCGGGCGTCGTCAGGAAGACGCGGAAGGCCGCGACGAAGGTGCGGTAGCCCTGGCCGTCCAGGTAATCGAGCATCTGGCGGCGGGCGACCGCGCGGCGCGCGTGCCAGTCGTCCACCAGGGGACCGATGTCGCCCTCGACGGCCGCGTCCGGCGGCAGCGCGGCCCGATAGGCCTCGGCCTTTTCAAGCAGCACATCCAGGTCACGGACCGCGCCGAGGCTGCGGCCCGTGCGGCGCAGGCCCTTGTTGAAGGGATCGAGCACGGCGCTGTCGAAATGCTCGGCAAAGATGCCGTAGGCCGCGCGCATGCGCCGGGTCGCGACGCGCATATCGTGCAGGGCCTCGATGTCCTCCCCGGCGCGCGTGCCTGCCTCGTTTGCCAGCATCCGCCCGAAATGGAGCCGCAGCAGCTTGCGCCCGGCCTCGCTCATCGGCTCGTCCGGCAGCAGCGGCTCCGCTGCGTCCATAACGGCTGGTTCCGCGAGCGGTTCGGTCGCAGGGGCGGGTGCTGCCGCGGCCGCCATCCGGTCGCCCTCTGCTGCCTGCCCGGCCGCTTCGAACAGCAGCTCCTGGTCGAAGAGCTGGCGCCACAGGTCTCCACGCTCAGTCGCCTGGAGCGCATCCACCTCTGCCGTGGGACCGGCCAGCTGGATCTCGCAGGTGGGCGCGTCTACATCCTCCGCGCCGGTGATTTCGGTCGTCTGAGAGTGGGAGAAGTCCAGGGCTTCCGCCACGCGCAGCAGCGCGGCGAGGCGCAACACCTGGTCGCGCTGTTTCGGCTCCAGCGCCGCCATTGTGGGTTCCTTCTCCGGCTTGACCTTGCGGCCCTGGAACGCAGTCAGGCAGGCGAGCATCAGCCGGTCGGCGGTCGGAACCCGGTGGAGCGGCTGGGCCAGGATGAGGTCGCGGCCCGCGCGGTGCGGGCGTTCGGGGTCCGCGTGGGCGCCTACGTTGACAAGGAGCGCGGCCTGCTTGAGTAGCTTGCGCCGCTTGCGGGGCAGCCGGTGGCGGGAACGCAGGAGCATGAACAGCCGGTCGGCGTGCTGCGCAACCCGCCGCGCGTGGGCCAGGTCAACCCCGTGCAGCCGGCAGAACGCCAGCACCGTCGGCAGGCCTTGGCGCTTGAGAAGAGCGCGTGGCGTCTCTGGCGGCGGTGCAGCCTGAGCCTGCGTTTCGTCGCGCGCTGCGCGGCCTCGCCGGGCCCGGGGCGGTTGTCCGTCCACTGCGCTGCGCGCTGGCTTCCGGCTCCCAGCATCGGCCGCCGCTCGTTGGCCTTCCGGCCCCGCTCCGCCTTCGTCCTTCGTCTTTTGTCCTTCGTCCGCCGTCCTGCGGCCTTCGTCCTCCTCGAACACCGCCATCCGCCGCTCGCGGAATGCGCGCACCCAGAACCGCACCCGGCCTGCCGAGAGGCCGCTGCGCGCCACGATCTCGCGCGTGGGCAGCCCTTCGGCCCACGCCAGCACCACTGCGGCGCGATGGGTCAGCTCCGGGTCCGCGTGGCCCATCCAGCCCTGCAGCGCGTCCTGTTCTGCGGGTGAGAGGCGGCCCTCGACGGCGGTCCCGCGGCTCCCCAGCACCGCCAGGCCGCGCTCGAACTTGGAGCGCGCTTCCGGTGTCAGCCGGTAGGTATCCGCCAGTTCCTCCGCAATGCGCGCCAGGTCAGCCTCGGTGCCGTCGCCGGTCAGCTCGACCTCCAGCTCATAGTAGAACGCGGGCCGCCGGCCTACGGCTGCACGCACCGCGTCCAGGCTGAGCTGCGCCACGCGGCGCGCGCCGTCAGACAGAGATTCAACCACATCCGCGCGGACGCGGTGCTGTTCCAGATCGAAAAGGGGCTGCAACGGCGCGTCGCCGGCCAGGCGCTGGGCGAGGTCGCGTGCGGGGCTGGGGGGCCAGGCGTGGATGTCCAGGGTCAGGCCGGGCAGGCGCACCTCCTGCTCGTCGCGGTGGTGGATGGCTCCCTCTGCGCCCCCCAGGCCCTTCAGCGACACCACGACATCCGCGCCCGCGGTCCGGAGGCGGCAGGCATAGCCCGCCTGGAGCAGCCGGGCATCCGCCGTATCGACGTATTGGTCGGTGACGTTGATTGCACCGGCAGGGACGAGCGTGAAGCCCGCCAGTTGGCGCACGCGGAGGAAGTCACGGTACACCTGCCGGTTGGGAATGGCGAACTTGGCTTCGATTTCCATGCGCTTCCTCTCTGATGTGTGGAGACCGGCAACCAGAAGTGCCGATATGATACCATAGCCGCACAAGGGTGACAAGGCGGGTTTCTCGCGGGCATCTGTGCGGTTTGGAACGAAAGGCCAGATCTGCGGTACAATGGCTGACATTACCTGCTATCGGAGTACGCCGTGACTGCTTCTGCGCCCACCGCCCGCATCACGCGGGGCCATCGCAATCTCCTGCTCGTCGCAGCCGTGATGACCTGCCTGCTCGTCACCCTGGGCGGCACCGTCTGCGCGACCGAATCGGGCACCGGCTGTCCCGACTGGCCGGGCTGCTACGGCCGCATCATCCCGCCTCCGCAGATCAACGCCGTCATCGAATATACTCACCGCCTCGTCGCCGCGCTCACCTCGCCGCTGATCATCGCCGCGGCAGTCGTGAGCTGGCGGAGGACGCGCGCCGTGCGCTGGGTGAGCCGCCCGCTGGCCGTCTCGCTCGTCTTTCTGGTCGCGGTCATCATCTTCGGCGCCTTCGCCGTCCTGACCGGTCTGCCCCCGGTCATCGCGGCCATCGACCTGGGCTCCGCGCTGCTCGTGCTGGC
>DAOUGK010000206.1:0-9651 GCA_034429055.1 Anaerolineae bacterium
CGGCTGGTGCCAGCTCTGGGCCGCCAGCGCGGGCTGGTCAAGTGGTTCAGCCGCGCGAAGGGCTACGGCTTCGTCACCGCGGTCAGCGGCGACGATGTGTTCGTACACAAGTCCGGCCTTGCGGACGGGCAGCCGCTCCCGCGCGCCGGCCAGCTCGTCGAGTTCAGCGTGGGCCACGGCTCCCGCGGCGCACAGGCCGAGGCGCTTGTGGTGTTGGAGGCCGAATAGAACGTTGATGACGTGCCAACCTTGTGTCAACCTTCGGTTGACCCGTTGGCCCTGATTGTCATGATTGACCTGATAAAACATAATCAATCATGATGATCATGATCATCTGCGTCATCAGCGTTCTATTCCGTCACTTCCTCCATGAGCGCGTCGTAGAGGGAGGCTTGCACAGCCCAGTCGAAGCGGCGGACGTGCTCCCGGAGCAGAGGCCCGGCAGCAGGCCGCGCCAGAGCCACGCGCAGATGGGCCAGCAGGTCTTCGAAGCCGGTATAGAGGCAGGCCGCGTGACTGGCGGGCGGCAGCAGCTCCGGGTAGCTCAATGCGTTGGGCAGGACGGGCTGCGCGCCGCAGTAGATGGCCTCGACCACGCTGACGCCGAAGAATTCGTGGATAGCCGTGCTGAGCACCACGTCCGCGCTCCAAAGGAGCCGGGCATAGTCGGCGCGCTGCTCGGCAAAGCCGTAGTGGACGAGCCGGCCGCCCAGGCGATCACGGGCCTCGGCAAACTCCGCGGGCGCCATGCGGAAGTTCTCCCCGGCCAGCGCGACGCGAAACGGCACGCCCTCGGCGGCCAGGGTATAGAGCGCACGAAGCATCGTGGCCGGATTCTTGTCGTATTCCCACCGCTGATTCCATAATATCAGCGGCGGCACGGACCGCAGATGTTCGTGCGGATATGCGTCATACGCGGCGAGGTCGCACCCGACCGGCAGCACGCTCGCCCTGGCGCGTGCCGCGTCGACCGTTTCGAGGTGCGTGTAATCGGGAAAATGCTTGAGGAGCCGCGGCAGCTCGTCGAACCAGGCGTTGAGGTGATAGGCGGAGTTGAAGCAGACCCGGTCCGCAGCCAGCATCGACAGGTGCTGGATCATCCCGTACGTCAGGTCGCGCTTGGAGCCGGGCGGCGGCGGATAGGTGAGCTGGTTCTCGTGCATGTACAGGATCGACGGCACACCGGCCAGCTCGCGGCGCATGAGGGCATAGAACGCGGGCAGGTTCGTCATGCTCGTCGCCAGCAGCAGATCCGGCCGCGGGCCGCCGGCCAGCAGGCTGCGCGCCTGTTCGGCCAGTTCGAGCGCACCGCCCTGCATCCGCCATTTCCAGAAGTAGCCGGCCAGGTTCAGCACGCGGACGCGATGGCGGCTGGCCGCGGCGTAGCCCTCGGCCCAGGCGCGGTGCGAGCCGGTATGGTAGGGGTTCAGCAGCCAGATGTTCAGTGCCACAGGCAGATGATAGCATGTGCCAGGGCGAATTCCCAATGCCCTGTTGCAGCAGGCATTCCAAATGTAGATTGCCAGGCATCCTGAGCGGAGGCCCGCAGGGCCGCAGTCGAAGGATCGCCACGGTGCCGGCGTGCTTCGACTACGCTCACCGCCAGCGGCGGCCTCCGCTCAGCATGCCTGCACCCTCGCGCACATTCGGAATTCCTGCCTGTTGCGGAATTTGGTATGCAAAAGCAAAGCTTTGTGGTAGAATTATCTCAGTTATTGTACCAGACAGTCGTCGGCCTTTTAGAACACACCAATCCTCGGTTCGGAGAAAGGCGGTTTCCCCATGGGCAAACATCGCGTTACCCGCATCATCGCCATCACTATCCTGGTGCTGGCCGCCATCTACCTTGTGGCGGGCCTTGTCGTCGCGCTTAACTTGGGCGGCCGCGGCCTGGGCGAGGGATGGGGGCCGGGTTGGACAGGCTGGGTCACGATTCCTATCATCGTCGGCGCAGTGTTGAGCGCGCTCAGCATGATGGTGCTGGGCCTGCTGTTGCTGTTCCTCGGCAAAATCTCGGAGAACCTGACGCTCGCGCAGGATCACCGGGCTGCTGCGCGCAGACGCGCAGCCGAGGAAGCCGCGGCAGCCCAAAAGGCAGCCGCCGCAGCAGCAGCAGCAGCCGCCGCCGCCGCAGTCGCGCCAGCGCCGGAAGTCACCGCGCCGGTCATCGAGCGTGAGGTTGAGGTGCCGCCTATCGCGTTGGACATCGAACCGCCAGCCGTCAGCGCGCCGGAGGTCTCCACGGATACGATCATCGTCGAGCCGCCGGCTGCGACGCTGGCCTCGACCGGCCTGCCCGTCGTTGACGTGCCAGCCGTCGAAGCGGGCATCCCGCACGTAGACGTACCTGTGATCGAAGCACCTGAAGTAGAACTCCCAAAGGTCGAGGCGCACATCGAAGCGCCGCATGTCGAGGTGCCGGAAGTCGAGCTGCCGAAGGTCGATCTCGGCGCCGTCGAGCTGCCGCCGGTCGAGACTCCGGAAGTGAAGTTGCCCGACGTCGAGCTGCCGCAGGTCGAGGTCCCAGAAGTCGAGCTGCCGAAGGTCGACCTCGGAGCCGTCGAACTGCCAAAGGTCGAAGCGCCGGACGTAGACAGGCCATTCTTCGAGATGCCTGCGGTGGATGTGCCCGACCTCGAAACACCCCAGATCGACCTGCCGTCCGTCAGCGCGCCGGAAGTGCAGATGCCGAAGGTCGAGTTCGATGCACCGGGGATAGAAACACCTCCGCTGCCGGAGGAATCGCTGGCCGACCTGCCGCCCCTCCGCGCTCAGGTGCTGTCAGCCACCGTGGATACCGAGCTTCCCGCTGTGACGCCGCCCGTCGTGCCGGACGCGACCGCTGTGGCGGGCGCTGAGGCGGAGACCGAAGCCGCCCGGCTGCGCGCTCAGGTGGCCGAGCTTGAGGCGCGCCTGGCTGCCCTCCGGCAGACACAGGCGGATGTGGACGCGCCCATCGAGGCCGGCATCAGCGGCAAGCTGCCCGGCGCGGATGATGCCGCCCGGATCGCGGCCGAGATGCGCGCGGCCGGGCTGCTCAGCCACCCCGATGAGCAGGTCGCGCCTGCTGCGCCGGTGACGCCGGCCCCTGCCCCCCAGGCTGACAACCTGATCCTGATTCAGGGTATCGGCCCCTACTATGCCCAACGGCTCAAAGAAATCGGCATCGTCACCTTCCAGCAGCTTGCCGAGGCCAGCGACGAGACGCTCGCGCGCGTCACGGGCACCTTCTCCGACCGGATCAAGCGGGAGGACTGGCGCGGCCAGGCCCGCCGGATGGCTCAGGGGAAGTGACGGGGTGACACGGTGACAAGGTGAAGAGGTGATGTAGGGACCACCTGCAACGGCCCTGCATCCAGAGAGAATTAGAGTCGAGGCTTTAGCCGGTCACATTGTGAACGCTCGTTCACAGTCCAACCGGCTAAAGCCTCGACTCCAGTATCACCTCTTCACCTTGTCACCTCGTCACCTTGTCACCCCGTCACCTTGTCACCCCGTCACCCCGTCACCTCTTCACCCGCTCTCCCGTTCACCCCGTCCCCCGTAAATGGCCCAAACGACCGTTCTGAGGTATAATAATGAAGCGTATCGCGTGAAGCGCGAGCTGTCCTGAGGAACGGTGAATGAACAACCAGATTGAAACATCCCCCAGCGCGCTGGGGATTGTCCGGCCGATCAGCATCGAAGAGGAAATGCGCGGGTCCTACCTGGACTACGCCATGAGCGTCATCGTCGCGCGTGCGCTGCCCGACGCACGCGACGGGCTCAAGCCCGTCCAGCGGCGCATCCTCTACGCGATGGATGACATGGGCAACCGCGCCGGCACGCCTTACCGCAAGTCCGCCCGTATCGTCGGTGAGGTGCTCGGCAAGTATCACCCGCACGGCGACAGCGCGGTCTACGACGCCATGGCCCGCATGGCCCAGGACTTCAGCCTGCGCTATCCCCTGGTCGACGGGCAGGGCAACTTCGGCTCGGTGGACGGCGACGCGCCCGCAGCCATGCGCTACACCGAGGCCCGGCTCGCCCGCATCACCGAGTCGCTGATTGCCGACATCGAAAAAGAGACTATCGACTGGAACGACAACTTCGACGGCAGCCTCAAGGAGCCGGCGGTGCTGCCCGCGCTCCTGCCCAATCTCCTGCTCAACGGCAACAGCGGCATCGCGGTCGGCATGGCGACCAACATCCCACCCCACAATCTCGGTGAGCTGTGCGACGCCATTGCGTTCCTTATCGACCGCTGGGGCGAGATGGATGACATCACCGTCGACGAGCTGATGCAGTTCATCCAGGGGCCGGACTTCCCGACCGGTGCGCTGGTGCTGGGCCGCGAGGAAATCAAGCTGGCCTATGGCACGGGCAAGGGCCGCGTCATCATGCGCGCAGCCACGCGCATCGAAGAGATGAGCGGCCGCGGGGGCGACGGCAGTCGCAGCAGCCGCCACCGCATCGTCGTCACCGCGATCCCCTACCAGCTCAACAAGACCACCCTGCTCGAACGCATCGCCGAACTCGTGCGCGAGGGCCGCATCCCCGACATCAGCGACCTGCGCGACGAGTCGGATCGCAAGGGGATGCACGTCGTCATCGAGCTCAAGCGCGGCGCGTCGCCCCGCAAGGTGCTCAACCAGCTCTTCAAGTACACGCCGCTCCAGTCCACCTTCGGCGTCAACATGCTGGCCCTCGTGGAGGGCGAGCCGCGGCTGCTCAGCCTCAAGCGTGCGCTCCAGATTTACGTGGACCACCGCATCGACGTCATCATCCGGCGGACGAACTACCTGCTCCGCCAGGCGCGCGAGCGGGCGCACATTTTGGAGGGGCTGCGCATTGCATTGCAGTTCCTCGACGAGGTCATCCACATCATCCGCACCGCGGACAGCGCGGACGACGCGCGGCACAAGCTCATCGCGCGCTTCGGGCTGAGCGAACGGCAGGCCCAGGCCATCCTGGACATGCAGTTGCGCCGGCTGGCCGCGCTCGAACGCCAGAAGATCGAGGACGAGTACCAGACCCTCCTGGGCCAGATCAAGTACTACGAGGAGTTGCTGGGAGACCCGACGCGCATCCTCGGCGTCATCAAGGACGAGGTGCTCGATCTGAAGGCCCGCTTTGCAGACGAGAGGCGCACGATCATCGTGCCGGAAGCCGCGGAGGACTTCTCCGAGGAAGACCTGATTCGCCAGGAGGCCGTGCTCATCAGCGTGTCGCAGGCCAGCTACATCAAGCGCACGCCGCTAGCGGCCTATCGCGCGCAGAAGCGCGGGGGCCGGGGCGTCCAGGGCATGCGCACGAAGGACGAGGACGAGGTCGTGGACCTTATCTCCGCGCACACGCTCGACCACCTGCTCTTCTTTACCAACCGCGGCCGGGTCTATGGGCAGCGGGTCTTCGCGCTGCCGGATGCCGCGCGCGATGGCCGCGGCCTGCCGATGGTCAACTTCCTTAACCTGGCCGCGGAGGAGCGCGTCACGACCGTGCTCGTCGTGCCCGATTTTGCCGATGCCGAGTATGTCACGCTGCTGACGCGACAGGGCCGCATCAAGCGGGTCAAGCTCAGCGAGTTTGCGGACGTGCGGCCCAGCGGCATCATCGCGATGAACCTCGAACCGGGGGACGAGCTGGGCTGGGCCCGCGCCACCCGCGGCGGGCAGGAGTTCCTTGTGGTGACCGCAGGCGGCCGCGCGCTGCGCTTCTCGGAGAACGAGGTGCGCGCGATGGGCCGGACTGCCGCGGGCGTCATGGGTATCCGCCTCAATGACGGCGACGTGGTCAAGGCGTTTGACGTGGTCGAGCCGGACGGCCACCTGCTCATCATCACCGAACGCGGCTATGGCAAGCGCACGCCGCTCGACCAGTTCACCCCGCACTCCCGCAACACGCAGGGCATGTGGGCGCTGGCGCATGACCGGCTGGAGGAAACCGGCAGGGTCGTCGCGGCCCGCGTGGTGCAGGAATGCGACCAGGTGACGATCATCACGTCCGGCGGGCTGATCCTGCGGACGACCTGCAAGGACATCCGGCTCATGGCGCGGATGACGAAGGGCGTGCGCATCGTCAACCCGTCGAACGGAGATGCCGTGGCCGCGATGGCTCGCCTCGCGCCGCAGGTCGAAGAGGAAGCGGGGACCGCGCCCGCTGAGCAGCCTGCGCCCGTCGCGGTGGTCACTGTCGAAACAACCGTTTCGGTAGAAGACAGCGCCGTCGTGGATGGAGGGAGCTGACGGAGAACAGCCGCCGCGGCTCCTGCGGTTACAAACCGCAGGCTGGTATGCCAAGTGTGCCGAGGCACACTGCTTGGTGTCACCAGTGAACCTGTTTTCAACAGGTTTGCTGTAGCAGGCTGCGGTTTGCAACCGCAGCCGTGGAACGGCACGGCTGACCTGAAAGGACCGGTAACACTCACACCCATGTCACTCGCCACCCTGTTGCGCCGGGGCGTCGGCCTCCAGTTGGAGGTGATGCCCGTGCCCGATGTCAGCCGCCTGGCTGAGACCCTCGTCGCGTTCGCGAACGGCGACGGCGGCTCGGTGCTGCTTGGCGTGGACAGCGAAGGCAGCGTGACCGGCGACGTGACCGTCGAGGATGCCGAGGCCGCACTGCGCGCCGCGTTGAGCCACTGCCGCCCCCTCGTGCGCACGGACTGGCAGCAGTTCGAGGATCGCAGCGGCGTCGCCGTCGCCATCAGCGTGCCCCGCAGCACGGAGCTGCATGCGCTGGCGGACGGCCGGGTGCTTGTCCGCACGAGCGAAGGCAACCAGGCGCTCGACGGCGGCAAGATCAGCCACCTGGCCGCGACCAAGGCGAGCGGCGATTTCGAGGTCGAAACCGTGCCCGGCGCGGACCGCGATGACCTGGACTCCGGCGTAATTGCAGATTACGTCAAGCGACGCGCCGAGCGCCTGGGCCGTGACTTGGGCCAGACCGAGGATGAACTGCTGACCGCCATCGGCGCGCTGAACCCGCAGGGTCAGGTGACGGTTGCGGGGATGCTGCTGTTCGGCAAGGATCCGCAATTCTTCATCCCGCAGAGCGGGCTGGTGTACGTGCGCTTCGCGGGCACGCAGCCCCGCGGGCCGGGCGGCCAGCCGGGGTACAGCCGCCGCGAAGAGGTCAACGGCGCGCTGGCGCGGGTCATCGAAAACACCTGGAGCATCCTGCTGCAGGAGCTGCGCGGGGAGGCCATCGTCCGCGGCCTCAAGCGGGAGGACAAGCACATCCTGCCGCTGTTCGCGGTCCGCGAGGCGCTCGTCAACGCCATGTGCCACCGCGACTACCGGCTGACGGGCCGGCGGGTAGAGTTGCGCCAGTTCGACGACCGGCTGGAAATCAGCAGTCCCGGCGGGCTGCCCGGCTACATCACGCTCGACAACCTCGTGGAGGAGCACTTCTCGCGCAACCCGCGACTGGTCAACGGGCTGTTCGAGTGGGGCTACATCGAGCAGCTGGTCCTGGGCATCGACCGGATGATCGAAGAAATGGTTGCCGGCGGCCATCCCGGCCCGGAATTCAAGGACGCTCCCTACGCCTTCACGGTGACGCTGCGCCGCGGGTTTGCGCAGGTCGGCTCGACCGGCGGCCTACTCAAGGAGCGCGCGCTGCCGGAGTGGAGCGGCCGCCTGAACGACCGGCAGATCCGCGCGCTCAACTACTTGCAACTCCACACGAGCATCACCAACCGCGAATACCGTGACCTCTGCCCCGACGTGACCCCCGAGACCCTCCGCCTCGACCTGGCCGACCTCGTCGACAAGGGGTTGATTGTGAAGATCGGGGATAAGAAGGGCACGTATTACATGCTCAAGTAATTTCCCGACCCGAATATCCTATCTGAGGTGCTTCTATGTCGACCACCAGCGTATCAAACGCCAACGTCCCTGCGTCCCGGCCCTACCCTGCCTGGCTCGAGGATGCCGTCTTCTACGAAATCTACCCCCAGACGTTCTACGACGCCAACGGCGACGGCATCGGCGACCTGCCCGGCATCGCCGCGAAGCTGGACTACCTGGAGTCACTCGGCGTCAACGCGCTGTGGCTGAATCCCTGCTTCACGTCCCCATTTGAGGATGCGGGCTACGATGTCAGCGACTACTACCAGGTCGCGCCCCGCTACGGCACGAACGCCGACCTGGAGGCGCTCTTCGCCGAGGCACGCAGCCGCGGCATCCGCATCTTCCTGGACCTGGTGCCCGGCCACACTTCCTGGCAGCACCCCTGGTTCAAGGCGTCCGCCCGCCACGAGCGCAACGAGTACAGCGACTGGTTCATCTGGACCAACATGGTCTGGGCGCCGTCGGATGGCCTGCGGGCCATCACGGGCCTGAGCGAGCGCAACGGCGGGTTCATCATCAACTTCTTCGCCTGCCAGCCCGCGCTCAACTACGGCTTCGCCAACCCCGAACCCGGCCATCCGTGGCAGCAGCCGGTGGATGCGCCCGGCCCGCGGGCGGTGCGGCAGGCGATGAAGGACGTCATGCGCTTCTGGCTGGAGCGGGGCGCGGCCGGCTTCCGGGTGGACATGGCCGGCTCGCTCGTCAAGCAGGACGCGGGCCGCCGCGTGACCGCGGCCTTCTGGCGCGAGGTGCGCGCGTGGCTGGATGCGGAGTATCCAGACGCCGCGCTCATCGCAGAATGGGGCAAGCCGGGCGAATCGCTGCCCGCAGGCTTCCACATGGACTTCCTGCTCCACTTCGGCCAGGGCGGGTATACGTCGCTGTTCCGCAAGGGCGGCAGCGATGGGCCGTGGGGCGGCCGCTACGGCTGGAGCTTCTTCGACCGCTCCGGTCACGGCAACATCCGCGAGTTCCTGGACGAGTACATGCGCGACTACGGGGATGCCCACGGCCGCGGCCTCATCTGCATCCCCAGCGGCAACCATGACATGGGCCAGCGCCTCGCGGAGGGCCGTGAGACCGCCGACCTGCTGTGCGCCTGGACCTTCCTGCTGACCATGCCGGGCGTGCCGTTCATCTACTACGGCGACGAGATCGGCATGCGCACGGTCCACGGCCTGCCGTCCAAGGAAGGCGGCTATCAGCGGACCGGCGCGCGCACTCCGATGCAGTGGGACAACGCGCTGCCCAACGCGGGCTTCTCGACCGCGCCCGCGGACGCGCTCTACCTGCCCATCCACCCGGACGCCGCGCGGCCCACCGGGGCCGGCCAGATGGAAGACCCGGATTCCCTGCTGAGCCAGGTGCAGGCGCTCATCGCGCTGCGCAAGGCGCACCCGGCACTGTCCGCGAGCGCGGAGTTCTGCCCGCTGTATGCGGAGGCCGGCAAGTTGCCCTTCGTCTACGAGCGGCGCACCGCTGATGGCCGCGAGCGCATCCTGGTCGCGCTCAACCCCAGCGACGCCGCGGTCTCAGCCGATGTCACGGGCGACCCAGCCGCAACGGTGGAAACGCTGTTCGGCGTGGACGGCGCGGTGACCGCACAGCCCGGCGGTTGGCAGGTGCGCCTGCCGGCCGTGTCCGCGGGGGTATACCGCATCGGGTAGGATTTCACCTTAACTGGAGTCGAGGCTTTAGAGCGCCTAACAAAACCCTCCAACGCTCCGGCCGGTCTCCTGACCGAGCCGGGGCACCTTAACTGGAGTCGAGGCTTCAGCCCGGTTGGGTGTGTACGCACACAGCCAACCTGACCGGCTGA
>DAOUGK010000207.1:0-2471 GCA_034429055.1 Anaerolineae bacterium
AGCCAGCGGCCGTGCCACTCGGCCATCCCGCCTTCCAGTCCCACGCAGTAGGCTGCGCCCAGGCCCCACTCCCGATTGAGGGTAAGCAGGCCGCGGACGCGATTCTCCGCGCCGGCGAAGGTGTCATCGCCTGCGGGCATGGCCGAGACGCCGGATGCGACCTCATAGCTGTCGATGTCCACCTGGCCGAAGTGCGCCCCAAACACATCGCGCACCGCTGCGATCTTGACCGGATTCAGCGAACCGACAAGCACCTTCAAGGCACATTCCCCCTAGCCAATGAGACCGGCACGCCAGACGAAAATACCGATCATCACCACGCCTAATACAAGCTGCAACGCACGCGACGCAATGCACCCTGCCAGCCAACCGCCGCCGGCCCTCAGCGCGTCAGCCCAGTCCTTGCGGTGCTGGTACTCCACAACCAGAATGCCGGCCAGCGTGCCGATGACCGCCGCGGGCAGGGCGCCGATGCCGCCCACGAACAGGCCGAGCAGGAAGCCTACGACACCCAGGACGCTCCCCGCGGCGATCGCCTGCCAGGAGGCGCCCGCCATCTTCGTCGCGGCCTGCGTCAGGACGAAATCGGCCACCATCCCGATGGCGGCCAGCACGCCCAACACCACCAGCACCCACGGCGTCATGCTCGCAAACCCCTCAACGAAGCCATAGACGAGGGCCGCCAGCCAGATGAAGCCGACACCAGGCAGGCCGGGCAGCACCGTCCCGGCCAAGCCGATCAACATTGCGAGCAGCGCGACCCAAAAGGGCAGGTTTTCCACGCTAACAATCTCCTCCTCAAATCTCCAATGGCGTGTATCATACTGTATTCCACATCTCGCGCAAGCAAACCGAACTGCGGTATGATAGGGCCTCACAGCCGGGAGGGGCTGCGCCACATGCGCGTATTGTTCTTATTTCTGGATGGCGTCGGGCTTGGGCCGGATGATCCGGCTACCAATCCGCTGGCGCGGGCAGACATGCCGAACCTGTCGCGGCTGCTGGACGGCCGCCGCCTGGTCGCGGACAGCGTGCCGCTGGAGACGCCGCGCGCGTCCGTCGTCAGCCTGGACGCCTGCCTCGACGTGGGTGGTATGCCGCAATCTGCCAGCGGGCAGGCGGCGCTGCTGACCGGGCTGAATGTGCCCGCGTTGATCGGCTCCCACTACGGGCCGTGGCCCAACCAGGCGATCGTCAATCTGCTGGCGAACGGCAATGTGTTCCGCGCGGTGCGGCGGATGGGGCGCCGCGCCGATTTCCTGAACGCCTACCCGCCGAGCTACTTCGCAGCCATCCAGTCGGGCCGGCGGCTCTATTCTGCCATTCCCCAGGCGGCCGTCAGCGCCGGCCTCGCGCTCAAGACGACGGATGACCTGCGGGCCGGCCGCGCGCTCTCCGCGGACTTCACGGGCCACGCGTGGCGCGAGCGGCTGGGACTGGCCGACACGCCGTTGCTGACCGCCCGTGAGGCAGGTGCGCGGATGGCTGCGCTGGCCGCGGGGGCGGATTTCACCTTCTTCGAATACTGGCTGAGTGACTATGCAGGCCACGGGCAGGACATGGCCGAGGCATGTGCGCTGCTGGAAACCGTGGATGCGATGCTCGGCGGGCTGACGGATGCCTGGGATGATGGCGCAGGGCTCATCGTGCTCACATCGGATCACGGGAACATGGAGGACCTGAGCACGCGCGGCCACACGATTAACCCGGTCCCCGCCCTGATCATCGGCGCGGAGGAACACCGGCGGCGTATGGCCGCAGCGCTGCACAGCCTGCCGGACATCGCGCCGGCCATCATGCGGGTGATTGCGGGGAAATAGCGCAGCCGCGACACCAGGGCTATATATGACCACAGAATAGACGGATCACGCGGAAGAATGATTCTTTGACCTATAAGGGGCTCGATTCGCCTTCCGTGTGGTCCGCGTATTCGGTGGTTGTACTCAGGCGTCGGGCGTGGCGGTCACGGTCGGCGCCGGCTCACGCATGTCGCCCAGGCCGACCTGCTGCAACAGCATAGCCATGCGATAGCGCGCCAGCGCAACGAGCTCCGACTGGTTGCTCTCGCTCGCGTATTCGGACGTCTTCTCCAGGGCATCCACCGCCAGTTCCAGCTTGCCCTGCCCCTCATACACTGATGCAAGATAGTACCATGCCACCGCGTGCTTTGGCTCTGCGGCCAGGACTGCCTGGGTATCGGTGTAAGCCTCGTCGTACATGAGGAAGCCCAGGTAGATGCCTGCACGCGCGACGTGGAACTCTGTCTCGTTCGTGCTGAGGCGGCGTGCGCGGGCATAGTTTTCCTGTGCGGCTTGCGTATCGCCCAGCTTTTCCAGCACCGCGCCGATGCGGATCCACACATCCGGATCGTCCGGCGTATGCCCGGCAGCCGCCTGGAAGTCCGCCAGCGCCCCTGCGTAGTCGCCGTAGTTGATGATCTTCTGTTCGCCCGCGGTCTGAGATGAAAGCGC
>DAOUGK010000208.1:0-3895 GCA_034429055.1 Anaerolineae bacterium
ACCTTCAGCCGTTCTGCGTCGGTGATGCCGCCCGGCAGGTCGATGCCCGCGGCCCCGGCCAGCCGGAAGACGCACTGCTGCGAGAAGTAGAGCGCGCCGACCCCCCGGTCGCCCGACCATTCGTCCACCGGGCCGGCAGGGTTGTAGTCCACGGGCGCAAAGGCCAGCTCGTTCAGCCAGTCGGTGATGTTGCCCTGCGGCGTGACGTAGCCGACCGCCTGGCTGGAGCCCATCGCGATGCCCAGCACCGCGTTCTCTTCGAGCGACATGGAGCCGGCCAGTGCGGTGACTTCGCCGTCGTTGACCACTTCGAAGGGAACGCCGAACTCGTCGCGGATGCGCAGGAACAGGCTGCGCACCGCATCGAACCGGTCCGCAGGCACCCCGCGGAACAACGACGCGACCATCGGGCGGTTGTCCACAATGACCCCGGCGGAGCTGCCGCCGATGGCATCCACCCGCGGCAGCCGCGAGGCGGCAAGCCGGATGGCGTTGCGGACGTGCTCATAATGGTAAGTCGGGTCGCTCTGCTTGCGCGGCTCCCAGACGATTTCCTCGCTGAAAATCGCCTCGCCGTCCACCACCGCGGACACCTTGAGGTCGGACGCGCCCAGGTCAAAGCCCACGCGGCAGCCTTCCAGGTGGCGGCCCAGCGCGCGCTCCAGTTCGTGCTCGACCGGCACGCCTTCTGCCGCGCACGTAACGACCGTGAACGGGTGCTGGTAGACCTGCTCGCCCATGAAGTGATAGTCGAAGTCGCGCGCGCCGCCGGCCGCGTAGACCGCGGCGATGTGCTGACCGATGCTGCGCGGCCCGCCGATGTAGACCTTCCAGCCGCCGCGCTGCCAGAGCAGGAACTTGACCAGCCGCTCGACATACGTCAGGTTGGCAGCTGCGTGCGGGTGATTCTCGGGATAAACGACGGTCTCGAAGCGGGACATTGCGCCGTTTACGCGCTCCACGCCGATGACCAGGGGCACGCCCTGACCTGACGCGGCGACTGCATCGCGGAAGGCTCGATTGGCGAGCGAAGCAGGCCGGAAGCCGGGGTCGAGGGCCGGGACAATACGGGGCGGAACCAGCGGAAAGGCTGATGCTGCAGGCGCCGACATGACCACCTCACGGTAGATGATCCGGAGACACGCACACGGTGTCGCCGGTAAGGCCAATGATATAGCATTCTGCCGAACTCGTCCATTCGCGCGCCGGTTCGACATTTGAACGTTTTTGTGCTAACGTAGGCCCTGTCTTCATCCTCCTCACAACGGAACAATACAATGACCTTCACACCCGACTATCATCACATGCTGGCGGTGCTGCGCAACGAGCGGCCCGCGCGTCTGCCCGTCTACGAACACATCATCAGTCCGCTCATCATGGAGCGCATCCTGGGCGTGTCCTTCGCGGAAGCCGGCTCCGGCCGGAACGCGGACCTGGATCACTTCTTCCACCATTACTGCCGCTTCTGGCAGGAGATGACCTACGACACCGTCTCGTACGAGGTCTGCATCACGGAGGCGCTGCCCGGGCCGGGCGCGATTCGCGGCGGCAAGGGCCAGCTCCAGACCCGCCAGGACTTCGAGCGCTACCCGTGGGCCGAGCTACCCGCGCGCTACTGGGCCATCGCTGCGCCGCGCTTCGATGCCCTGGGCCGTCACCTGCCGCCGGGCATGAAGGCGCTCGGCGGCGTCGGCAACGGCGTGCTGGAAATCAGCGAGGACCTCGTCGGCTTCGAGTACCTGGCCTACATGCGCGCGGATGACCCGGAGCTGTTCGCGGACCTCTACCGCCGCATCGGTGACCTGATGGCAACCATCTGGCAGGAGTTCCTGTGCCGCTACACCGATACGTTCGCCATCTGCCGCTTCGGCGATGACCTGGGCTTCAAGA
The DNA here is from genome assembly GCA_034429055.1 of Anaerolineae bacterium. Taxonomy (GTDB): domain Bacteria; phylum Chloroflexota; class Anaerolineae; order CG2-30-64-16; family CG2-30-64-16; genus MWBF01. The sequence continues at coordinate 1,891 of DAOUGK010000208.1, forward strand.
CCAGCACGCTCGTCTCTCACCCGGTCATCCGCCAGCACATCATCCCGCAGTACCGCCGCGTCGTGGACATGGTGCGTCAGGCGAATCGTCCCTTCCTCTGGCACTCGTGCGGCAATATCTTCGGCGTGATGGATGACGTCATCGCGCTTGGCATCCACGCGAAGCACTCTAACGAGGATCAGATCGCGCCCTTCGAGAAGTGGATCGAGCGTTACGGCGACCGCATTGCGCTGCTCGGCGGCATCGACGTGGATATCCTGTGCCGCGAGGACCCGGACGACATCTTCGAACAGGTGCGGGAGCGCGGGCTGACGTACCGAGCCCTGGCGCGCGGGTATGCGCTGGGCTCCGGCAACTCCATCCCGGACTACGTGCCGGTAGAGGGCTACCTGGCGATGATCCGCGCGGCGCAGGCCATCCGCGCCGCAGAACAGCAGTAGCTCTGGCCGGTCTCCGACCGTGCCAGCGGTGCCATAGGAGATCAATGTGGAGGTCTTGCGCATCACCGAGGATTCCTGCCTGTACTTCTTGACCTACTCGGTCGTTGAGTGGCTGCCAGTTTTTGTTGCCGAGGAGTCCTGCCGCATCATCACCGACAGCCTGAACTATTGCCATCGTGTACGAAAACTGCGCATAAGCGCGTTTGTCATTATGCCAACCCATCTGCATCTGATCATCTCTGATGCAGGGTTCGACAATAGTCGCCTTGTACAGACCTTGATGGATATGCGGAAGTTCACAGGACACAAGCTGGTCACCTACTGTCAATACCATCTGCCTTCGGTTTTCGCAGCCACGATGCAGAAAACGACGCGTTCCGACCGTAGCAGCCAGTTCTGGCAGCAAGGACGGCACGCCGAGGCCATCTACAGCAGAGAGTTCTTTGTTCAAAAGCTGAACTACCTGCATGACAATCCGCGACGTAAGGGGCTGGTTTGGGAACCTACACAGTGGCGCTTTTCGTCAGCAGCGTACTGGACGAATGACCCACCGGGTGAGTCGGACGTACTGTTAACCGCAGTAGACTGGTGAGAGAACGGGTGGCACGGTGTGCTGTGGCTTTACCACAGCCGAGACCGTCCACAGCGTGAGAGAGCGGGTGGCACGGTGTGCTGTGGCTTTGCCACAGCCGAGACCGGCCACAGCACAATGGAGAGACTATGTCCGCAGAACTCGATGCCGTCGTGGCGGGCCACCTGTGCCTCGACATGATCCCGGAGATCCCGCCGCAGCCCGCGGGCCTGGCCGGCCTGCTCGTGCCCGGCAAGCTTAATGCCATCGGGCCGGCAGTTCTCTCCACCGGCGGGCCGGTGTCGAACACCGGCGTCGTCCTGCACAAGCTCGGCGTGCGCACGCAGCTCATGGGCAAGGTCGGCGACGACCTGTTCGGCATGGCGATCCGCCGCGTCATCGACAGCCACGGGCCGGGGCTGGCCGACGGCATGATCGTTGACCCGGCGGCGACCTCGTCCTACACCGTCGTCGTTAATGTGCCGGGCGTGGACCGCATGTTCCTGCACCATACCGGCGCCAATGACACCTTCACCGCAGATGACGTGCGGTACGACGTGGTGGCCCGCGCCAGGCTGTTCCATTTCGGCTACCCGCCGTTGATGGCGCGCATGTACGGCGACGACGGCACCGAGGTCTCCGAACTGTTCCGCCGCGCGAAGGCCACAGGCGTCACCACCTCGCTTGACATGGCGCTGCCCGACCCGGCCTCGCCCGCGGGCCGGGCGAACTGGCCCGCGATCATCCGCAAGGTGCTGCCCTACGTCGATGTGTTCCTGCCAAGCCTGGATGAGATGCTGTTCATGCTGCGCCGGCCCACTTATGACCGGCTGCTGGTCGAGTACGGCGGCAACCTGCTCGCCGCGGCGGCGCCGGACCTGCTGGCCGACCTGACAGGCGAGATGCTGGATCTGGGCGCGAAGATCGCCGGGCTGAAGCTGGGTCATCGCGGGTTCTACCTGTGCACTGCGGGGCGTGCCGCGCTGGCGGCGGC
>DAOUGK010000209.1:0-5607 GCA_034429055.1 Anaerolineae bacterium
ACGCCATCTTCCATGCCACCGGTCGGCGGGTGTACGACCTGCCGGCCAACCTCGAACGCGTGCTGCTCGGCCACGACCTGCGCCAGACCGGGTCGGACCGCGCGTGCAAGCTGGGCCTGCGCGCATAGGGAACCACGGAAGACGCGGAGTACACGGAAGCCGAGATTGATTGCTCTTTCCGCGTACTCCGCGTTTTCCGCGGTGAATGCTCCCAGCGACTTGCGTCCGCAAGGCTTCGTTGTATAATGCTGGTTGTCAGACATCTTACATCCTCCAGCAAGAGCACAATCGCATGTCAGCCGCATCCGAGGTTCGCATCCGGGCCGATGGCCGCCCGTTGTACGCGCAGACCAGCCAGGCGCTGCGCCGCCTGATCGAGAATGGCGACTACACACTGGGCGACCGGCTGCCATCCGAACCCGCGCTGGCCCAGCGACTCGGCATCTCGCGACCCACGCTGCGCGAGGCGCTGCGCCTGCTGGAGGACGAGGGCATGATCGTCCGGCGGCATGGCGTCGGCACATTCGTGACTGCACCTCGCCCTCGCATCGACGCCGGACTGGAACTATTGGAGAGCATCGAGCGGATGGCCGAGCGCGCCGGACTGCGGACGGAGATGGGTGCGCTCGCCTACCGCGAGTTTGCCGCGCCTGCACAGATGGCCGCGCGTCTGGGCGTAGCCGAAGGCGCGGTAGTCACCGATGTGACGCGTGTCATGCTGGCCGACGGGCGGCGTATCGCCTTCCTGACGGACGTGCTGCCGCAGGAGTACCTGCGCGGGGATGAACTGGGCGCGGCGTTTCAGGGGTCCGTGCTGGATCATCTGCTGGCGCGCGGCTGGCCCGCGCTGTCACACTCGCGCACCGACCTGTCGGCCTGCGCGGCCGAAGCCGCGGTTGCGAAGGAACTGCACATCAAGAGCGGCGAGCCGCTGCTTAAGTTGGAGGCGCAGCTCTTTGCATCCGATGGGCGGGTCGTGGATTACTCGACCAGCTACTTTGTACCCGGTTTCTTTCGCTTTCACGTCGTCCGCCGGATCGGTTGATCCAAATGGAGAGGCACACATGGTAGGTAGAACACAAGCAGCCGCGGTCGCCAAGCGGGTGGCCGAGCGGGTGGTTGCGCAGCAGGATGCCATCACCGGCTTTCTGCGCGACATTTGCGCCATCCCGTCCATGGAATCCCAGATCGGGCCGGTCGGGGAGCGCATCCAGGACGAGATGCGCAAGCTCGGATATGACGAAGTGCGCTTCGACCGGATGGGCAACACCATCGGGCGCATCGGAGACGGGCCCAAGGTCATCGTCTTCGACTCACACATCGACACTGTGGGCATTGGGGATCCGGCCCAGTGGGAGTGGGACCCCTTCCAGGGCAAGATCGAGGACGGCTGCCTCTACGCGCGCGGGGCCTGCGACGAGAAAGGCAGCACGCCCGGCATGGTGTACGGCCTGGCGATTGCCCGCGACCTCGGTCTGCTGGACGGGTACACGGCGTATTACTTCGGCAACATGGAAGAATGGTGCGACGGCATTGCGCCCAACACCTTCGTGGAGGTGGACCCCGGCGTCCGCCCCGACTTCGTGGTCATCGGTGAGCCGACGAAGATGAACGTCTATCGCGGTCACAAGGGCCGGCTGGAGATGCGCGTCGTGGCTAAAGGCCGCTCGGCCCACGCCGCGTCGAACCACCTGGGCGACAACGCCATCTACAAGCTGCTGCCGGTCATCGCGGGCATCCGCGACCTGGAGCCGCAGTTAGGTGATCACCCCTTCCTCGGTCACGGCAAGATTACTGTCAGCGATATGCACGTGCAGACGCCTTCCATCAACGCCGTGCCCGACGAGGCCATCATCTACATCGACCGGCGCATGACCTTCGGGGAGACCAAAGAGCAGGTGCTTGCGCAGGTCGCCGCGCTGATTCCTGAGGACCAGCGGGCCAGCATCACGTTGGAAGAACTGTTCTACGATGAGCCGTCCTACACCGGCTTCGTCTTTCCGGTGGACAAATACTTCCCGGCCTGGGCGCTGGACGAGGCGCACCCACTCGTCCAGGCGGGGCAGACGGCGCGACGGCTGGCCGGCCTGCCCGATGCGCCGAGCGGCAAGTGGAACTTCTCCACCAACGGCATCTACTGGATGGGCAAGGCGGGCATTCCGGCCATCGGCTTTGGGCCGGGCGACGAGGAGACCGCGCACACCGTCCGCGACTCTGTGCCGCTGGCCGATGTGGTCAAAGCGGCGGAGTTTTACGCGCTCCTGCCCGCGCTGATTGGTTGATGAATATCAGCCACAGAGCACACAGAGTTTCTCTCTGAGTTCTCTGTGACCTCTGTGGCAAGATCGTTATAGACAAGGAGACCCCCCATGCAGACATATCTTCGTGGCCGCGACTTCATCAGCGACCTCGACTTCAGCAAGGACGAGGTCGAGACCGTCCTCGACGTTGCAATGGAGCTCAAGCGGGCGCGCGCGATGGGCGTGCCGCACGCCTACCTGCGCGACAAGGTGCTCGCGATGCTGTTCTTCTTCACCAGCACGCGCACCCGCGGCTCCTTCGAGGCGGGCATGGCGCAGCTCGGCGGGCACGCCGCGTTCATCGACTCGGAGACGACACAGATTTCCCACGGCGACACCGCAAAAGAAATCGGTGAAATCTTCGGGCGCTACTTCGATGGCATCGCCATCCGCCAGTGCGACTGGCAGTTCGGCAATCGCTACATCAACGAGGTCGCCCAGGCCAGCCGCGTGCCGGTCCTCAACATGCAGTGCGACGTCTATCACCCGTTCCAGTGTCTCGCGGACCTGCTCACAATCATCGAGAAGAAGGGCCGCGACCTGCGCCGGAAGAAGGTCGTCGTCTCGTGGGCCTACGCAGCTTCATACAGCAAGCCCATTTCGGTCCCGCAGTCGCTCATCCTGCAGCTGACGCGGTTCGGCTGCGATGTGGTGCTGGCCCATCCGCCGGAGTTCAAGCTGATGCCGGACATCATGGACCAGGCGCGCGACAATGCCCGCAAGTACCGCGTCGGCTTCGACGTGGTGCATGACATGGACGAGGCGTTCCGCGACGCGGATGTCGTCTACCCGAAGTCATGGGGCCCCCTGCTGACCACGACGGGCAAGGAAGAGGGCAAGGCCCTCATCGACAAGTACCGCAGTTGGATCACGGACCAGCGCCGCATAGACCTGACCGCGGAAGACTCCATCTACATGCACTGCCTGCCGGCAGACCGCGGCCTCGAAGTGACCGACGAAGTCATCGACGGGCCGCACTCGGTCGTCTACGACGAAGCCGAGAACCGCCTGCACGTCCAGAAGGCGGTCATGGCGTTGACGATGTCGTGATGATGGAGAAACCCGGTTTCGTGTAAAGCTTTGCTTTACCTGAGAAACCGGGTTTCTAAGACACCACAGGAGCATACCCAATGTCCACCCCCCGTAAAGTCGCGGTCGTTGCCATTGGCGGCAATTCACTGATCAAAGATGCCAAGCGCGTGCGCGTCGAGGACCAGTACGAAGCTGCAAAGGAAACGACGCAACATATCGCCGATATGATCGAGGCGGGCTGGGAGGTTGCCATCGGCCACGGCAACGGGCCGCAGGTCGGTTTCATCCTGCGCCGTTCGGAGATCGCGGCCAAAGTCGAGGGCATGCACGAGGTTCCGCTCGATGTGTGCGGTGCGGACAGCCAGGGCGCCATCGGCTACGCGCTGCAGCAGAACCTCCAGAATATCCTGTTCCAGCGCGGCATCAAGAAGAATGTGGCGACCATCATCACGCAGGTGCTGGTGGACCGCAACGATCCGGCGTTCCAGAATCCGACCAAGCCCATCGGCGGGTTCATGGACGAGGCCGAGGCCATGCGCCGGCGGGATGAGATGGGCTGGAGCGTGGTCGAGGATGCAGGCCGGGGCTGGCGCCGCGTGGTGGCCTCCCCGCTGCCCCAGGAGATTGTCGAACTGGACACGGTGAAGGCGATCGTCAACGCAGGCATCATCGCGATCACCGTCGGCGGCGGCGGCATCCCGGTCATCGACAAGGGCAACGGCGATTACATCGGCATCGCCGCGGTCATCGACAAGGACTTTGCATCGAGCCTGCTCGCCCGCGCGATCCAAGCCGACCTGTTCCTCATCTCGACTGCGGTGGAGAAGGTCGCGCTGAACTTCGGCAAGCCCGACCAGCGGTGGCTGGACCAGCTGACGTTGAGCGAGGCGAAACGCTACCGGGCCGAGGGCACGCACTTCGCCACCGGCTCGATGGGGCCGAAGATCCAGGCCATCATCTGGTACCTGGAGGCGGGCGGCAAGCACGCGATCATCACCAACCCGGAGAACATCGGCCGCGCGCTGCGCGGAGAGACGGGAACCCATATTGTGCCGGATGAGTAACGAGTAAACTTACTTGTTACTCGTTACTCGTTTGCAAAACCGCAGGAGTCTGTTTTGGACCACGTCAAGTCGCTCCGATGTCTCATCTGCGGACGGACGTACGCACCGGACGCGGTGGATTATGTCTGCCCGCAGCACGGCAACGAGGGCATCCTCGATGTCGAGTACGACTACGGGCTGATTGCACGGCGTCTCAACCCCGACCGGCTGGCGCGCGACCCGGACCCGACCATCTGGCGCTACCGGCCGCTGCTCCCAATCCGGGCCGGCAGCCCCGTCCCGCCGCTGACCGTAGGGGGCACGCCCCTGTATCGGGCTGACCGGCTGGCCGAGGCGCTGGGGCTGCGGCATGTCTGGGTCAAGGACGACGGGCGGCTGCCGACCGCGTCGTTCAAGGATCGGGCGAGCGCCATCGCGGTGGTCAAGGGACGGGAGCGTGGCGCGGAGATCATCACCACGGCCAGCACCGGCAATGCTGCGGCGGCCCTCGCCGGCCTGTGCGCCAGCGTGGGCCAGCGCAACGTTATTTTCGTGCCGGAGAGCGCGCCGCCGGCCAAGATTGCGCAGTTGCTCGTCTACGGCAGCACCGTGCTGCTCGTCCGCGGGACGTATGACGACGCGTTCGAGCTGTGCCTGGAGGCGGCGCACGCGTTCGGCTGGTACAATCGCAACACGGGCTACAACCCCTATATGAGCGAGGGCAAGAAGACGGCCAGCTTCGAGATTTGCGAGCAGCTCGGCTGGGACGCGCCCGACCGCATCTTCGTGCCGGTGGGCGACGGCTGCATCATCGGCGGCATCCACAAGGGACTGAAGGACCTGCTGGCGCTCGGCTGGATCGACCGGATACCCAGGCTGATGGGCGTCCAGGCGGCGGGGTCCGCGGCCTTGTATGACGCGTGGCGCAGCAGCATGGCTGCGCTGGACATGCAGCCCATCGCCGCGCAGACCGTCGCGGACAGCATCTCCGCGGGCCTGCCGCGCGACCGCATCAAGGCGCTCGCTGCGGTGCGAGAGACGGACGGCGCGTACGTCCGGGTGACGGACGAGCAAATCCTCGCGGCCATCCCTGTGCTTGCACAGGCAACCGGCGTGTTCGCGGAGCCGGCCGCGGCGGCGGCCTACGCAGGACTGGCACAGGCGGTCACGGAGGGCCTGGTGGAGCCGGATGAGCGCGTCGTCGTGCTCTGCACGGGCAGCGGGCTGAAGGA
>DAOUGK010000210.1:0-21516 GCA_034429055.1 Anaerolineae bacterium
CTGGCAGCGCTCCACACCCAAGGGTATGTCAAGGGCAGCGTGGTGCGCCGCGTCTCGGAATTGCGCTCGTTTTATCATTACCTGAAACGCCAGGAACAGGTGCAGGTCAATCCGGTCGAGGCCATCTCTGCGCCCAAGCTGCCCCAACGTCTCCCGCGACCATTGAGCCGGGAGGAAGTGGACGCGCTGCTGGCTGCGCCGGACCCCAGCACACCGCAAGGCCAGCGGGATCGGGCGATGCTCGAGCTGCTGTATGCGGGCGGCCTGCGGGTCAGCGAGCTGCTCGGCCTGGACATCGGTGATGTAGACCTGGCGCAGGCGCAGGTGCGCGTGACGGGCAAGGGCGCGAAAGAGCGCATCGCGCTGATGGGCGTGCCCGCTGTGGCCGCGCTGCGCGCGTATATCGAGGAGGGCAGGCCGCAGTTGTTGGCCGAAGCCGCGCGATATGGCGGGCGGACAGGCAAGGATGGCGCCTGGGTGAGCCTGCGGCCCAGCGCCCTGTTCCTCAATCGCTTCGGCCAGCGCCTGTCGATCAGCATGTTCACGCGCACGTTGGGCAGCTACGCGAAGGCTGCGAGCATCACGCACCGGGTGACGCCGCACATGCTGCGCCACAGTTTTGCGACCCACCTGCTCGATGGCGGCGCGGATTTGCGGTCCGTCCAGGAGTTGCTGGGCCACGAGCGGGCCAGCACGACGCAGATTTACACCCAGGTCAGCCAGGCGCAACTGCGTGACACGGTGCTCCACGCGCATCCGCGCGCCAGGAAGGGATAAGGAGAGGATGCAAGATTCTGCCATGCTCAATCGTCTGACGGGACTGCGTACAGTCCTGGCCGCGACCGGGGCGGATGCCCTGCTGGTCAGCCAGCCAGAGAATCGCGCCTACCTGAGCGGGTTCACCGGCTCGGCAGGTTGGCTGCTGATTCCGGCAGCTGCCGGTGCAGGCGAGGTGCGCGCCCCGCTGCTCGCCACCGACTTCCGCTACTGGGAGCAGGTGCGGCTGCAAAGCCCCGGCTACGACCTGGTCAAGGTGACGACGACATTCGCTGCCGCGCTGCCGGAGATGCTGGCGGCAGGCGTGCGCCGGCTGGCGTTCGAGGCGGATCACCTGACCTATGCCGATTACCAGACCCTCACCGCAGCCGCGCCGGATATCGAGTGGGTGCCCACGAAAGGGCTGGTGATGGAGCTGCGCAGCCGCAAGGATGCGGCGGAACTGGCGGCGATTCGCCGTGCGATTGTGCTGGGCGATGAGGCGCTGGCCGCCGCGCTGGCGCAGGCGCGGCCGGGCATGACCGAGCGCGAGCTGGCGTGGAGCATCGAGAGCTACATGCGCACACATGGCGCAGAAGCCCCGGCTTTTGATATAATAGTGGCGTGCGGGTTGAACGGGGCGCGGCCCCACGCGCGCGCCAGCGATGCGCCGCTCGTGGCGGGCGAGCCTATCGTGATTGATATGGGCGCGAAGGTGGACGGCTACTGCTCGGATCTGACCCGCACCGTCTGCTTCGGCCAGCCGAACGCCCCGGACAAGTTCTGGACCGTGTACAACACGGTGTTGCAGGCGCAGCTCGCTGCCGAGGCGCTGCTGCGGCCCGGCGTGTCGGGGCCGGACGGCGATGCGGCCGCCCGCGATGTGATTGCCGCGGCGGGATTCGGCGAGTATTTCGGCCACGGTCTCGGTCATGGCGTCGGCCTGTTCATCCATGAGTTGCCGCGCCTGAGTCGCCTGTCGACGGACGTGATGGTTCCCGGTCACGTCGTGACAGTCGAGCCCGGCATCTACCTGCCCGACTGGGGCGGTGTGCGCATCGAAGATATGGTCTTGATCACGGAAAACGGCGTGGAAGTGCTGAGCCGTGCGTCGAAGGAGCCGCTCATCTAAGGAGGTGACAACGATGAATCGTGATACCGGTCGCACTCGTCCGTGGTATTTTTGGCCCCTCATTACTTTTGTGGCCGGCTTGCTGTTGGGCTGGCTGATCATCGGCTGGTGGCTGTGGCCGGTGGAGTGGAAGAATGCCCTGCCCCAGGACCTGGCCCCGCGCCTGCAGAACCAATACCTGACGATGGTGGCCGAGTCCTATGCCGCCAACGGCAACCTGCAACTGGCGCAGGATCGGTTGGCCGGCTGGCCGGCGGATGAACTCGCCGTGGCGCTGGGCAACACCCAGGAGTTTCTGGCGACCACGGATGCTGCGCGGGCGGCCAACGTGCAACTGCTGGCGTCGGCGTTGAGCGTCAGCACGGGTGAGGCGGGGGTCAGCGGTGCAGGGCCGCTGCCGACCGCCGAGCCGGTCCAGCCGACGCCTGTGCCGGGCGGAGACGGCACGCCCGGGATGTCGCTCATGCGCATCTGCACGGCCTTCCTCTGGATCGTGCTGGTGCTGGCAGCGATCGGCTTCTTCATCTATCTGTTCATGCGCTGGCGTTCGGCCCAGCAAGGCACTGAACCCCCGGATATGGGCGGGCTGGCGCGCTCGATCCTGGGCCGCAAGCCGGCTCCGGTGGAGCGCACGGGATACGACTACGGCTCCACCAGGGAACCGCGCGATGAGTTCGAGAGCAGCCTGGCCGAGCAGACCGCTGCGGAAGTCGCGGCCCGGGAGAAGGATCGCTGGAGCGACACGGCTGATTCCACCTGGCGGGAGGTGAGTACACCGACCGCGCCGCCGCGGGTCTCCTACGAGGATCGTCTCGGCATGGACTTCGAAGACGAGGTTGTCGAGGAGGCCGACCTGCCGCCCTTTATGGCCCCGCGGGAAGAGGTGCGTCCTGCTGCCCCGCGGCCCGTTGCCCCGCGGCCCGTTGCGGAGCCTGCCCCTGAAGTGTCCCGGCCGGCGCCGGCGGGCCGCCGCGGGGCCTTGGGCGCAAGCCTCGGGGATTTCGTCGCGGTCTACCAGATGGGCGAACCGGATTACGATGAAGCGTTCGACATCAACGACCCGATCGACGGCCTGGTGGGCCAGTGCGGCCTGCAGCTCAACGAGCCGGTCGGCCGCAACCGGGATCAGGCGGTCGCGCTGCAAGTGTGGCTATGGGATTCCAGCGACCCCGACACGCGCGTCAAGGTGCTGATGAGCGAGCCGGCGTATCGCGACACGGCCACGCGCGCACAGCACGTCAGCGAGCACGAGGCTGTGCCGGTGCGCCAGGGCACCGAGTTCGAGCTGGAGAGCCACGACCTGCTCCTGCGCGGCCACGTCGAGCGGGTGGAGTACGCGGAGCAGGAGGCCAATCGGGCCATCTTTGCCGACCTGCAGGTGCGGATGCAGGTCTTCCGCAAGTCGTAGAGTAGATAGCAGGATGGGCGAGATAACCTCGCCCATCCTTTTCGCCGTGACGCCTTAGCACGCCTAACAGAACTGTGCTCTGGCCGGTCTCGGCTGTGGCGAAGCCACAGCACACCGTGCCAGGGGCATACTTGTCGCCTAACGTTCAGGCCCGTTCCTCCGGGTCAAACAACCGCTGGTGCTCCTTGATTGCGTAGCGGTCGGTCATGCCCGCAATATAGTCGCAGATGACCCGCTCCGGCAAGTCGGGGCCGCGCGTCATGCGCGCCTGCACGTCGCGCGGGAGCTGCCGCGGTTCCTCCACATAAGCGTTGAACAGCGCAGTCAGCAGCCGGTTGGCCTTGTAGGCCATGCGGATGACGCGCGGGTGGCGGTAGAAGTTCGCCAGCAGGAACGCCTTGAGCTCCCGGTTCATGGCGTAGAATTCAGGCGAGAAGCCGGCCAGGTTTTCACCGGCGTTGCGGACCGCCTCTACGCTGGCGATGCCCCGTTCGTCCAGCCGGGCCGCGGTCGCGGTGATAGCATCGGTGATTTCGATGCCGATGAGCCGCCGGATGATGCGCGCGCGCAGCCGGTCATCCAGGCGGCAGTTCAGCTTCTCCCCGAGCGAGGCCATGACCGTGTTCCACAGCGCCAGCTTGCGTACCTCGTAGACATCCAGCAGGCCGCTCCGCAGACCGTCGTCCAGGTCCGCCGTGTTATAGGCGATCTCATCCGCCAGGTTGCTGAGCTGGCATTCCAGCGTGCCTGCCTTCTCCGGCTCATAGCCCGCGGCATCGGTGATGTCGTAATCCGTATCGTGCTTGACCAGCCCCTCGCGCACCTCATACGTCAGGTTCAGCCCCGCAAAGTCGGGATAGCGGTCTTCGAGTTGCGTGACGATGCGCATGGTCTGGCGCTGGTGGTCGAACCCCCCGCGGCTGCTCATCAGTTGGTTGAGCGTCACCTCGCCCGTATGTCCGAACGCGGGGTGCCCCAGGTCGTGCGCCAGGCAGATGGCCTCGGTCAGGTCCTCGTTCGCGCCCAGCGCGCGCGCCAGGCTGCGCCCGATCTGCGAAACCTCGATGGTGTGGGTGAGGCGGTTGCGGTAGTGGTCGCCCTCATGGTACACAAAGACCTGCGTCTTGTACTCCAGGCGGCGAAAGGCAGCAGTGTGGATGACGCGGTCGCGGTCGCGCTGGAAGGCAGTCCGATAGGCGTGTTCTTCCTCGCCATGCACACGCCCCCGGCTGTCGCCGCTGGGCATGGCATAGGGCGCGAGGGCGGCCCGTTCACGGGTCTCGATTTCGTCCCGTGTCAGGAACATGGCTGCCTCCTGGTGGTCAAGTGACGAGAGGAGTCCGCATTCTCAAATGCGGACATGCTCATGATAGAGCCGTTCCGCATCTGAGGATGCTCCACTCCACCTCTTGACAAACAGCCTCTATGACTGCACAGCCAGGCGGGCGAGCTGCGCATCCAGTGTCGTGCAGTCGCTCAGGTCCAGCTCCTCGCACGCATCCGAGGCCATCTGCTGGCGCATGGCGGCAATCAGCCGGTCGAGGTCCGCGGCAGAGAGGTCTGCGACGCGCGCGATGCCGGAGCGCACGGGCGGCGGCTCCGGCGGCGCACCGTTGTGCTCGCTCTGCGGCTCAGGCGCCGGGTTGTGCACTGCGAAGGTGATGAGCGCCAGCCGGCCGTCGGCCTTGCACTTGGTATAGATGCGATGGCGCAGGCCGGTCGCGTGGCCCGCTTCGCGAAAACAGTACAGCTTCCACAGCCGTTCGCCGGCCTGCAACGCGAGCAGGTCCTCAGCAATCAGGTCGTTGATGATTTCGGCGCGCGGACAGGTGCAGTTATCAGACAGTGACATGGTTCGTGTGTTCCTCAAGGTCATTGGCCCTGAGTTTAACCTCCAACGAAAAGGGTGTCAAGAGATCAGGGCGCGCGGGCGCGACCAAAACTGGGGTCAGAATGAAGCACCCTGCGCGGAGCGGCGGGAGCGCAGTCGAAGGGGCGCCCGCGTGAGGGACCATCCTTCGACTGCGTCCGCCTCTGCCAAGCGGTGCTTGGCAGTGCGGCTGGACTCCGCTCAGGATGCTTGCGTCTCGAAGTCTGGATTCGTTAGCCCGCGCAGGCGCTTGAGGCGCGACCACTCGGCGTCGACCGGCACCCGGTCCGCCACGCCGAGCAGAACGCTGCCCGCGCCGCGCGCCTGCTCCACCGCCTCGCGCACGGCGGCCTCGAATTCCGCCCCGGTGCGTTCGGCAAGGAGGTAATCCTGCGGGATGCCGCCCCACAGAGTCAGGCCCGGCCCCGCAGCCTCGCGCGCCTCGCTCAACGTCGCATCGCCCTGCGGCGGGCCGGCGACACCCTCCACGCCGCTGATGCCGGCCTGGGCCAGCAGGGGCAGCAGCCGCCGCGCCGGGCCGCCCATATGGACGACGAAGGGCTTGCCATGGGCCCGCGCAATCTCCGCAGTGCGCCGGTAGCTGGCGTCCAGGTATTGCCGGAACGCGCGTGGCGAGATGTACTGCCCATCCAGATTGTCCGGTCCGAGCAACAGGTCGCCGGGCAGCGCGGCAATCTCAGCCGTCAGCGCGGCCAGGCGTTCCTCCAGGACGGCCAGCATCGCTTCGATGACCGGGCGGCCCTCGCCCAGGAGCAGCGCCAAGCCCTCGCCCCAGCCGAGCACCGTGTGCAGCACGTCCGAATAGGGCCGCATCGGCAACTCCAGCGCAACCACGCCGTCATCGCCCACGGCCTCGCGCGCGGCGGCCAGCGCGTCAGGCCGGAGCTCGTACCGTCGAGACTCGATCAGACGTTGCACGGCGGGTAGGTCCTCAGCCGTCCTGACGGGATACTCCACCTGCCACCAATCGCCGTCCGGCCCAAGCTGCCAGCGGGCGGTAAGATCGCCCCTGTCCGTCCGGTGGTGGATGACCCGCTCGCCCGCGGTCTCGGTGACGGTGGTGTCCACGCCCGGCGTGCTGGCCTCCCAGGGCTTGACGACCGACCAGACGGCTGTGCCGAGCGCGCGCGCGGCATCGGGCAGCGTTGCGCCGGCTTCGGTTGGCAGCGTGCCGCGGGCTGCGTGCCAGCGGTGCCACAGCGCGAGATCGGGCAGGAAGATGGGTGCCGCGGGCGGTAAGCCCGCCAGGCAATCGAGGATCTGTCGGCGTGCGGTCATATGGCGGTTCCTCCTGTCCCGCCAGTATACCACCGGCCATGGCGCTGCGAAAGAGCCGCCGGTCTCGTGGTATAATGCGGCGGTTCTTAGGGCTCGTAAAAGAATAAGTTCCGCCGCTGGCACGGTCGGAGACCGGCCAGAGCAGGAAGTAATACTTTTACAGACCCTTAGCGTCGGTGCAATACTTCGTCTGCCGGAGGTACTTCGCGTGCGCGGTCGCCGGTTCCCTGAGCCTGGACCCGTCCCTATCGGGCCGGGACACACCTATCGCCACGGCAACACCCACCTGATCGAACTGCGCGGCCTGGTCAAGCAGTTCGACGGGGCCGCGGGGCAGTTCATGGCGCTGCGCGGGGTGGACCTTGCGGTGGAACGGGGTGAGTTCCTCGTCATCGTGGGCAAGTCGGGGAGCGGCAAGTCCACGCTGCTCAACCTGCTCACCGGCATCGACCGGCCCACTGCGGGCGAAGTCCTCGTGGGCGATACGGCCGTCCACAAGCTGAACGAGGAACAGATGGCAGTCTGGCGCGGCCGGAGCGCCGGTGTGGTCTTCCAGTTTTTCCAGTTGCTGCCGATGCTGACCGCCATCGAGAACGTGATGCTGCCGATGGACTTCTGCAATACGTACCCCGTGCGCGAGCGGCGGCGCCGCGGCCTGGCACTGCTGGCGCGCGTTGGCATGGCCGCGCAGGCCGACAAGCTGCCCACTGCGCTTTCCGGCGGGGAGCAGCAGCGCGTGGCGATTGCCCGCGCGCTGGCGAATGACCCGCCCCTCATCGTAGCCGACGAGCCCACCGGCAATCTCGATTCGCAGACCGCGGAGACCGTGTTCGGTCTCTTTCAGGAGGCCGCGGCAGGCGGCAAGACGATTGTCATGGTGACGCACGATCAGGACCTGGCGCAGCGCGCCGGCCGCGTCGTGCACATTGCCGACGGGCTCATCCTGGGCGAGCCGCCCGCGCAGCTCGCTGCACCGGATGTCAGCCCGTGATCGCTCCCCGCTGGCGCAAGATACTGCGCGACCTCTGGGGCCAGCGCACGCGTACCGTGCTGATGGTGCTCTCGATTGCCGTGGGGGTGATGGCGCTGGGCGTCGTCTCCATCACCTATGTCATCGTGACGCGCGACCTCCCTGCCGGCTACCGGGCCGCGAACCCGGCCGGCGCGCGGCTCTACGCCGAACCCTTCGATGATGCCCTGGTGGCCGCGGTCCGGGCGATGCCGGGCGTCGGCGCGGCGGAGGGCCGGCGCACCGTCACTGCGCGGGTGGCAGTCCAGCCGGCTGCGGGCGATAGCATCCAGTGGCGCGATCTCGACCTATTCGCTGCACCGGATTTCACCGCACTGGCAATCAACCGGCTGACCCCGGAGCGGGGTGCCTGGCCGCCCGGTCAGCGCGACATCCTGATCGAACGGGCTGCCATGGGCCTGTTGGGCGCGCGCATCGGCGATAAGCTGCTTATCCGCCTGCCCAACGACGTGGAGCGCGAGCTGACGATTACGGGCGTGGTGCATGACATCACGCAGTCATCCGCCCGCTTCGTCAATCGCATTTACGGCTATATCTCGTTCGACAGCCTCGAATGGCTGGGCATGCCCGAGACGTACACCGAGTTGCAGATCGTCGCCGCGGAGAACCCGCTGGACCCGGCGCATGTGACCGCGCTGGCGGCGCAGGTGCGCGAGCGCGTGGAGAAGAGCGGGCGGGCCGTGTTCTGGGTGCAGGTGCCCCAACCGGGCAAGCACCCGTTTGAGCGATTTGTGGCCCCGATGGCGCTGCTGTTGAGCGCGCTCGGGCTGCTCGCGCTCCTGCTCAGCGGGCTGCTGGTGGTGAACACCGTCTCGGCCCTGCTGGCCCAGCAGGTGCGCCAGATCGGTGTGATGAAGGCCATCGGCGCGCGCTCGCGCCAGATTGCGGGGCTGTACCTGGGCATGGTGTTGGTGCTGGGGCTGCTGGCCCTGGGCATCGCGCTGCCTGCGGGGATGGCCGCTGCACGGGCGATTGCAGGCGTATTGGCCGGGCTTATCAACTTCGACATCACGACGTTTGCGATGCCCCTGTGGGTTTGGGGGCTGCAAGCGGGCGCCGCGCTGCTGGCGCCCCTGCTCGCGGCGCTGTGGCCGATTCGCTCCGGCACGCGCATCACCGTGCGCGAGGCCATCACCTCCTATGGCCTCGGCGCAGGGCATTTCGGCCGCGGGCGCATGGACCGGCTGCTGGCCCACATTCGCGGGTTGTCGCGGCCGCTGGCGCTGTCGCTGCGCAATACCTTCCGCCGGAAGGGCCGTTTGACGCTGACGCTGCTGACCCTGGGGCTGGGCAGTACAATTTTCGTGGCCGTATTCAGCGTGCGGGCATCTTTGCTGCTGACACTTGACGATGCTCTCAAGTACTGGCAATATGATGTCGGCGTTTTCTTCAACCGTTCGTATCGCGTGGACGAGCTCGAGCGGCAGGCGCGTGCGGTGGCCGGCGTGACGAACGTCGAAAGCTGGGGCTATGGGGCCGCGCGACGCGTCCGACCGGACGGCAGCGAGGGTGATACGCTGGCGGTGATTGCGCCGCCGGCTGCCACGCAACTGCTCCAGCCAGATATCTGGCGGGGCAGGTGGCTGCTGCCCGAGGACGAGAACGCGCTGGTCATCAATACCGATCTCCTGCAGGTGGAGCCGGATGTGCGCATCGGCCAGACGTTGACCCTTGTGCTGGACGGCCGGTCGACCGACTGGATCGTCGTCGGCATCATCCGGGGCGTGCTCTCCGGGCCGGCTGTTTATGCGAATTATCCGTACTATGCGCGGCTGGCGGGCAGCGTGGATCGCGCGGCGAGCGTCCAGGTCGTGACTGCAGGCCATACGGCCGCCGAGCAGGCGCAGGTGGCGCGTGCCTTGGAGCAGGCCTATGCGCAGGCCGGGCTTCGCGTCAACTCCACGCAAACGACGGCTGACGTGCGCTCTGTGACCATCAACCAGTTCAACGTGATTCTGCTCTTGCTGCTGTTGATGGCCGTGGTGTTGGCGGTGGTCGGCGCGTTCGGCCTGGCGGGCACGATGAGCATCAACGTGATGGAGCGCACGCGTGAAATCGGCGTGCTGCGCGCCGTAGGTGCAACGGGCCGGGCGGTGCGCGGCATCGTGGTCAGCGAAGGTGTGCTGATCGGCCTGTTGAGTTGGGCGCTCGGCGTGATCCTGGCAGTGCCCGTCAGCCGGGTGTTGAGCAATGCCGTGGGAGTGGCCTTCCTGCGTGCCCCGTTAAGCTATATGTTTTCGCTGGCCGGTGCTTTCGGGTGGCTGGCCGTGTTGACCTTGCTTGCGGTGATAGCCAGTGGCTTGCCCGCGCGGCGCGCGGCGCGGCTCAGCGTGCGTGAGGCGCTGGCCTATGAATAGAGGCGGACGGATGATGAGCGTGAAGCGCGGATTGCTGCTGTGGTTGAGCGCGCTGCTGTTGCTGGGGTGTACGCAGCAGGCGCCCCCGGCCACCCCGCAAACGGGACCGAACGGCGGACCGACGCCGTTGCCCCCGGTCCGGGCCGATAACCGGATCATCGCGGACGGCCGGGTCGTGCCGGTGCGCCGGGCCGATTTGAGCTTCCCGGCGGGCGGCATCGTGGGCGAGGTGCTGGTTTCCGAAGGCGACGAGGTGGAGGCCGGGCAGTTGTTGGTGCGGCTGAACGATGCGCGCCCGCGGGCCGCGATCGCCATCGCCGAGGCGGACGTGCGTCGCGCGAAAGCCCGGCTGGCCGAGGTGCAGGCAGGCTCGCGTGAACAGGAGATCGCCGCAGCCCAGGCGACCCTGGATGCAGCCCAGGCGCGGCTGGACAGCCTGAGCACCGGGCCGCGACCTGAAGAAGTCTCGGCGGCACAGGCCGAGCTGGCCGCCGCGCGCGCGGCCCTGGAGCAGGCGCGCAGTGGGCCTTCCAGGGAACGCATCGCGGCGGCCGCGGCGGAGCTGGCGAACGCGCAGGCAGCCCGGAGCCTGGCGCAGGCCGCGTACGACAAAGTCGCATCGGCCCCGGACATCGGCAGCCGGCCCGAATCGCTCAATCTGGAGCGCGCCACCAATGAGTATCTGGCGGCTAAGGCTCGTTACGATGAACTCAACACGGGGGCCAATCCCGCGGAGGTTGCGAGCGCCCAGGCGCAGGTGCAGCGTGCCCAGGCCAATCTCGACCAGGTGCGTGCGCCGGCGCGGCCCGCCGATGTTGCAGCGGCGGAGGCCGAAGTGCGCCGCGCCCAGGCACAGTTGGACCTGTTGCTGGCGGGCGCGCAGCCCGAACAGGTCGAGGCCGCTGAGGCGGATGTGGCGGCTGCGGAAGCTGCGCTCGCGCAGACGAATGTGGGTCTCGCGGAGACCGAGCTCCGGGCGCCGTTCAGTGGGGTCGTTGCGGGGGTGGAGGTCGTCGTAGGCCAGCAGGCTCTGCCGGGCGCGCTGGCCGTGCGGTTGGGGGACTTCACGAGCTGGCTCGTGGAGACGCGCGACCTCACCGAACTGAACATCGTCGGCGTGCAGCCGGGTGATCGCGCCGTGCTGACCTTTGATGCCATTCCCGGGCTCACGGTGTCCGGTCAGGTCCTTCGCATCAGGTCCATCGGAGAGAACACGCAGGGCGACATCACCTACACCGTCGTCGTGAGTCCTGACCGGAGCGATGACCGGTTGAAATGGAATATGACCGCGAAGGTGACGGTCGAGCCGGGCAGCTCAACGCCATAAACGCAAATTTCGTGGTTCGGATCCAGGATTTCCTGTGGTATAATCGGTCTGGTGCTGCGATTGCGCCACAGCGGACGTTGCCACGAGCAGCCGTGCCAGCATACAGATGATATCCAGGGAGTGCATGTGATGACCTTGAATCTTCGGACTGGCGGGTGGCTGATAGCCGCGTTGGTCGCCTCAGTATTGGTAGGGATCGTGTTCCTAAGTGTGCGCGCCGCGCCGGTTGCTGCGATGCAGGCGGAACCAGCGGGGGATGGCGCTGCGGCGCGCATCTCTGCAACAGGCCTCGGGTCTTTCTACTGGTTGGAGCCTGCGGAGGAGTCGGGCCGCCAGGCTGACGCGGCCCAAAGTCCTGCTGCAGCCGACTTCACCTTCAACAAGAAGGTCATGCTCACCACGGACTACGAGCAGACGCAGAGCTGCGCAGGCTCGGTCGAGGCGCTGACTGTCAAGTATGGCGTGAACGTCACCTACTGCTACTTCTTCGCCAATATCGGCACGACGACCTTTGTGACCCATACTTTCAACGACGACAAGCTGGGCGGTTGGGGGCCGGAGATCATCTACGTCAGTCCGGGCGGCCAAATCGGGTTCATCGGCGAAAACCCGAATGCGCCGGTGACGAGCAACGTCACGAACATCGCCACGTGGGAGGCAAAGGACACGACCGGCGCCTCTGTTTCGCGGACGGATTGGGTCACTGTTCAGGTTCTGCCCTATTTGCGCGGCTATGTCTATATCGACGCCAACGGCAACGGCTTCCGTGAGGCGGATGAGCAGGCCGGGCTGGCGTTGGTGACGATTCAACTCAAGCAGGCTGACCAGGTTGTAATGCAGGGCATAACGACCGCGCCTTCCGGCTGGTATGAGATGTTCGATATCACGCCTGGGTCGTATGCAGTGGTCGCACAGATACCCGCCGGCTATATCCCGACCACGCCGACCTCCGTCCAGGTGACGCTGGCTGCCGGGCAAGCCCCGATCATCAATTTCGGCGTCCGGCTGCAGCCGACAAACACCCCGACGGCAACGCCGACTGAGACACCGACCGAAACGCCCACCGTGACGCCGACAGCGACTGAGACCGCGACCGCCACGCCCACCGAGACCGAAACACCGGAGGTCACCCCGACTGTCACTGAGACGCCCACCGAAACGCTGACACCGACTGTGACTGCAACCCCGACCACGACACCGACGGCGACCGCTGAACCGACGGCGACTGAAACCCCGACAGCGACTGTGACTGTGACGCCTACTGCAACCGCGACGGCGACCAGGTCCCTGCAGAAGGTCTGGTTGCCTATCGTCGTGCGTTAGGCGCAAGCGGCTAACGATAGAATTCATTCATGGCAGTGTGGCTGCCCGGCAGAGATGGCTGACTTACCACATCATTAGAAGGGGGTGCTCTATGAGACGAAGTTCGGTCCTGGTTTTATTGGTAGCCGCCATGTTGTTCATGGCCGTGCCTGTAGTCCTGGCCTATACTGCCGTGGAGGGCCAGGTCAACGATGCTTATGGGGATCCGTGGACGCACGGTGGGACGGTCGATTGCGTCCAGGACTCGACCGGGATTTCCGTGGGGTCGGGCGCTATCAATCCCGACGGTTCATGGTCAGTCCCGATAGGTTCACCATCCAAGCTGACCTGCACGATTGACCCGGCTGCCGGGCCCAGCGGCGATCCGGACCCGTATGTGTGCAATGTGCCGGCCGCTGGCGGCGGCGGCGTACAGGTCTACTCTTGCGAGCCGGGGAACACCAACACGGGACCGAATGCGGTCTCGCTGGTCAGCTTCACGGGTGCAGGGTTGCCCCTGGGCGCAGGAGCCGTGGCTGCGGTCAGCGCGCTGGTCGGCTCGGCTCTCGTCTGGCGGCGCCGTCGCTAGACAATTGGCCTAGAGTCTATCCGAAAACCCGCTCCGGCCGGTCTCCGACCGTGCCAGCGCAGGAAGTAATACTTTCGCACGCCCTTAGTCCGACGGTTCATGGTCGGACCAAAATCAACGCCGGTCGGACGCTGTAGCAGCTCCGACCGGCGTTTCTATTGCTCGGCGCGGGCCAGCCTGGATAGGGCTTCGAGCTCCGCTACCTGGTAGCAGGCCAGGGCGAAGTCGCGGCCTTCGACGGCGAGCGCGGCCATGTAGCCCGGGAGAGTGGGGGTCAGCGCACGGAGGGTCCACCGCCGGGTCTCGGCCGGGTCGGTTGCCACGTCGAGCAGAGCCGCGGGTTCGTCAGGGGCCAGCGAAACGTCGAAACTGTGCAGCGACAGGGAGAGACCTTCACCGCGGGCCTTGACGAAGGCCTCCTTCCGCGTCCAGCAGCGGAAGAAGGCGGCAGGTTGCTCGGCCGCGGGCAATCCGCGCAATACGGCCACCTCGCGCGGGGAGAAGAACCGCTCGGCGATATGCTCCCCTGCCAGTTCCGGCCTCACACGCTCCACGTCGACGCCGACGCGCATGCCGCGTGTGAAGGCGAGCAGCGCTAACTCGTGTGAATGTGAGACATTGAAGGCGATTTCCGTATCCGGCAGGCCGTCAGCGCGCAGCAGAAACGGCTTGCCGTACTCCGTGGCGCCGAAGCGCAATGTGCCGGCGGCGTGGTGCAGGTAACGGGCCAGGAGCAGGCGCAGCGCGCCGCGCACCGCGATGTACTGGCGGCTATCCTGGGCGAAGTGAAACTTTGCCGCGCGCGCCCGCTCGTCGGCGGTGAGCACTGCGGCGAGATGCCGGACGGTGTCCTCCCGCGCAGCCAGGCTGATCTGCCAGACATGAACGGTTTGCTCTGGCAGGTCAGCCTGGCCGGACGGCGGCAGCCATGCGAGTCCAGGAATCTCCGGCGCGGCTGTCACTATTGGTCTTGCTGCCCCTCATCCTGCTGCAGTTTGGCGGCAGCCTCCATCTGTTTCCGCAGGCTCAGCGGGCGCATATCCGTCCACACTTCCTTGATGTACGCCAGGCACTCGGCCTTCGGGCCGCTCTTGCCTGCGTCGCGCCAGCCGAACGGAATATCGCGATCCACCGGCCAGATGGAGTACTGCTCTTCATGGTTAACCACCACCCGGTAGACAGTGGTGTCTTCTTGATCATCCCAGGCCATGTTGCCTCCTCAGAAGTAGTGAACTCATCGTATCAGCGTAGTTCCCGCACCCGCTGCTCGAGCTCGCGCGCGAGGGCCTGCAGCAGATAGGGCCGCGCGGTGTTCAGATAGAAGTGATCGCCCGGAAACAGCCGGAGCATGAAGGTGCCGGTCGTCTGCCCGCGCCAGCCTTCCAGTTCTTCGCGGTTCACGTAGCCATCGCCCAATCCGCTGTAGGCCGAGATGGGACAGGTCAGCGGCGGCGCCGCTGAATACACGTAGGTCTCGCACACGGCGAAATCCGCGCGCAGGATCGGGGTCAGCAGTTGCAGCAGCTCAGCATGCTGCAGCACCTCCTCCGGCGTCCCATTGAGCTCGCGCAACTTCGCCACGAACTCACCGTCAGGGAGCTGATGCAGGGGCGGGTTGCGGTCCGGCAGGTGCGGCGCGCCGTGACCCGACACGAACAGGTGGAGGGGGCTGAGCCCGCGGCGCCGGAGCGAGCGCGCCAGCTCGTAGCTCAGCAGTGCACCCATGCTGTGGCCGAAGAAGGCGAACGGCTTGTCGAAACAGGGCGCCAGCCCGTCCGCCAGCTCATCCACCAGCGGTTTCAGGCGGTCATGCAGCGGCTCTGCAAGGCGCGTGCCGTGACCGGGGAGCTGGACGGGACAGACTTCGATGGTCGCGGGCAGGACATCCGCCCACGGGTAGAACACCGAGGCCGCCGCCCCGGAGTAAGGAAAACAAAACAGGCGGACCCTTGCTGTAGGGTTCGGCCGCGGCATGGAAAGCCAGGTGTTGTTGGACGTTGCTGCAACCATGGGCATAGTATATTTGTGAAAGCCGGCTTTGTCGAAAATCACCGCGGATAGCCCCACGCCGCAAAGCAGTCATGGGCAGCCTCGGCGACGCGTTGGCGGAGCGTCTCAGGCAGCGCTTCGTGAACGTTCTTCTGGTAGTCGGATAGAGACTCCACGTATTGCTTCAGCGCGGGCTGCGTCTCAGCGAATCCCGGCAGGTTCAACGCGTCGTAGATGCGTGCCACCACACCCAGCATGTCGTGTTCGAGGTCCTCATACGCGACCTCGACGTACTGCCCGGCAGGAATCAGATCGCGATCCGCGAAGAATGCCGTGTACATCGCCTGGTAGCGGCGCAGGATCCCCTCATCGTGGCCGCCGGGGGGCGGCTGCTGGAGATAGGCTTCTGGGACTGCCCTGGCAAAGAGGCGCTGCGTCGAGCGGAAGACGGTGTACGGGTCGCGATGGATGTGAATGAACCGTGCGTCGGGGAACAGCCGCAGCAGGTGGCGCACACGCCCCGTGTGTTGCGGCGACTTGAGCAGCAACCGCTTGTTGTAACGATAGGTCAGCTTGCGCATGAACAACAGCAGCGCATCTTCCCAGCGTTGCCGGTCGGCCTCGGGCACATCCCGGAAGGTCAGGTAGCGGTCATAGTGGGCCTCGCGGCGCGGGAACAGCCAACCGATGAGCGGCGAACGCAGGCTCAGGACCGCCAGCGCGGCTTCGTCCTCGCCGGGGCTGCGGAAGGTGATCTGCACGTTGTCCATGGGCCGGCCGTGAGCCTCGGCATCCCGCAGCGCGTTCTCGATCATCTCCTCGCGCACCAGCATGGCCAGGGGATGCGTGGTTTGAAACAGGTTGGGGTAGGCGAACTGCGGGTCGTTGATCAGCAGGTTGTGCAGCAGGGTCGTGCCGCTGCGCCAATGCCCCAGGATGAAGACCGGCGCCTCGACCTTCGTGTCCGCGACCTGCGCGCCGAAACGCCGGTTTTCGCGTCGGCGGCCAAACGAGTTCAGCAGGCTCATCTGGGTCACCGTCAACCAGCGATCACGGTAGCCCCAGTCTACCGCAAAGCGGTTCTCGGCCAGCAGTTTGAGCCATGTGGTGAAGGAGAAACCGATCAGTGTGTCCATCGCTCTGCCTTATGCCTCGATTTCGTGCCCCGCGGGAGCGGCGCTCTCCAGGAATAGTGGTGCCTGCGGCGGTGGCTGCGGGTCCGTGGCAAGGAACGCCCGAATGTCGCGATTGGCAGCCAGGACTGCGGAGATGGCAAACAGCGCCAGCGCACTGAGCGCGAAAATCAGTGGAATGCGTTTGCCCGTGAGGTCCGCTACGATGCCGGAGAGACCGGTGCCGATGGGCGTCACGCTGCCGGCGATGGTGCTCAGCAAGCCGAAGACGCGCCCGCGCATCTCGGTTGGCGTGCCCAGCTGCAACAGGGTCGTGATGTTGACCGTCACGAAGCCGCCGGTGAGGCCGGCCAGGGTTGCCATCACCAGCGCGAGGACCGGCGTGCGCACCGGCGCCAGCAGCCCGTAGAAAACGGCATCCAGCAGCATGACGACGATCAACACGGTAGCACGCCGCTGGCCGCGCAGGCTGGCTACGCCGGCCAGGACGAACCCCAATAGCGAGCCGACACCGAAGGCAGCCAGGATGAAGCCATACCAGTCCACCGGCGCGCGCAGAGATCCCTCGACGTAGAACGGGAGCAGGACGACGAAGGGGGTGGCGAAGAAGCTGCTGGCCGCTGAGAGCAAGACCAGCGCCTTCAGGCCGGGGTTGCGCCAGATGTAACGCAGCCCTTCGGCCAGATCCGCTCGGAAGCCGGCCAGGACCGCCCTCAGTTTCTGTGGCTCCCGGCGAGCGGGCGGCGGGATGCGAACGAAATACCCTGAGGTGGCCGAGTACAGGAACGTGAGGCCGTTGAAGATGAACATGAACGGCGCACCGATGAGGCGGAACACGGTGCCGCCCAGCCCCTGGCCGATGAAAAGCGTCACCTGCGACGATATCTGCCCCATTGAGTTGGCCCCCGGCAGCCGGGTGGACGGCACGATATCGGGGATTGCGGCCGAGATGGCCGGGCTGAAAAACGCGCCCAATGTGCCCAACGTCAGCGAGACCACGAACAACCCCACTAACCCGGCGTTGGTGTTTTGCGGGTACAGCAGGAGGAGCACGCCGAGCCCCAGGGTGACCAGGCCGCTGAGGAAGTCGCTCAATACGATGATGGTGCGGCGGGATACGCGATCGGCCACTGCACCGCCGATGGGGCTGAGCAGCAGCCCAGGCAGCGATGACACCGCCAACAACACGCCCATCAGCGAGGCTGAGCCGGTGGCCTGCATGATCCACAGCACCATCGCCATGCTGAAGGCCTGCCGGCCCAGGCGACTGACGAACTGCGCCTGCCACAGGATGGAGAAATTCCGGTTCCAGAGCCGGGTCGGCTTATCCACGTATTCCTCCAGAGAGTAGTGCCTGGCAATGGGCGATGATGCTGCGTACCTCGCGCAGATAGGCTTCTGCCAGCCGCTCGATGTTGTTGCGCTCGAAGAGCTCGGGGCTGTAGAGCCAGCGGACATCCATGCCGCCATCGGTGACGACACAGACCACGTAGAGCAGCGCGCTGCGGGGCGCATCGGGCGCCTGCTCGGGGCCGGGTGCTTCGGGCGCGACCCCCAGGATGGCCCACGCCTCGGGATCGGGCGTCTCGACTGCGGATTCGGCTGCGTCATCCGCCTCGGAGATGAGCGGATTGAACTGCCCCAGGTAGTTGAAGTTCACTTGTGGCGCGGGCGCGACCGCCAGTGCAGCCCGCAGCGCGGGATCGGGTGAGAGATAGCGCAGGATGCCGTAGCCGACGCCGCGGTTCGGTACGCGACGGAGCTGGTCCTTGACGGCCCGGATCTGGTCGCCCAGGTCGGCCCTGTGCTCGGTCCCCGGTGACCCGCCCGCTGGGTCGCCCAGATCGAGCAGCACGGGGAAGATGCTGGTAAACCAACCGATCGTGCGCGAGACGTCCATGTCGGGGAAGAGGTCCTCGCGGCCGTGCCCCTCCATCTCCACGAGGAGCCGCGGGGAGCTGGTCCAGGCCGCGAACGTCCGCGCGAGGGCCGTCAGCAGCAGGTCGTTGATCTGGGTGCCGTAGGCCGCGGGCGCCTCTTGCAGCAGCGCCTGCGTCTCTGCCGCGCTGAGGGACAGGGTGATATCGTCCGTGGCGCCGTAGGTGTTGCGGCCGCCCGGATGGTCCACCGGCAGCGTCGCGACCGGCTGCGCGGCCAGCGCGCGCCAGTAGGGGGCCTCGGCCAGCAGCGCCGGTGAGCCGGCGTATTCCGCCAGCCGTGCGGCCCAATCCCGATAGGCGGTGGTCTTGGGCGGCAGCGCGAGGCTCCCGGGGGTTCCGCCGCGACGCAGCATCCGGTAGGCTGTGGTCAGGTCTTCGAGCACGATGCGCCATGAGACGCCGTCGGCCACCAGGTGATGGAACGCCAACAGGAGCCGGCCCGGCCTGCCGGCGCCGAGATTGAAGTGCGCGGCGCGCACCAATAGATCGGCGCCATCCAGCCGGAAGCCGGCCTGCAGGGCCGCTGTTTGGGCGGCCAGCGCGGCTTCCTGTGCGTCGGGCTCCAGGCCCGACAGGTCAACGCTGTCGAATGGCACATCGACGGGCAGGCCGGCGTTGGTCTGCTGCCAGCCGGCGTCCATCTGGACGAAGGCCATGCGCAGCGCGTCGTGGTGGGTCAGCAGGGCAGCCACAGCGCCGCGCAGCGCGGCCACGTCAACCTCGGGCCAGGTGAGCAGCAGCATGGAGGTGTTGAAGTGCTCCGGGTGCGCCGGGTGATGCTCGAAGAACCACTGCTGCACCGGGGTCAGCGGCGCCGGGCCTGTGACGACCCCCTGTTCAGCCACGACCTCCCGCGCGCCCTGGAGCGCGGCCAGCAGCGCCTCGATGGTGGGGTGTTCGAAGAGCTGGCGCGGGCTGAACTCAATGCCCGCCTTTTTAGCGCGCGCGATGATCTGCAGGCTGAGAATGGATTCGCCGCCCAACTCGAAGTAGCTGTCGCGGATGCCGACCCGCGGCACGCCCAGCACCTGCGCCCAGATTGCGGCCAACTGCGCCTCGGTCTCATTGCGCGGGGCGACGTAGGCCGTTTCCACCGCCAGCCGGCCCTCGTCGGGTGCAGGGAGCGCCTTGCGGTCGACCTTGCCATGCGCGGTCAGCGGGAGGGCGTCGAGCATGACAAAGGCGGCGGGCACCATGTAATCGGGCAGCTTCGCGGCCAGGAAGTCGCGCAGCTCACCCAGGGCCGGTATCGCCGCGCGGTCGGACACGCAGTAGGCCACGAGGCGCTTGTGGCCGGGAGTGTCCTCCCGGGCCAGCACGATCGCCTCACGGATGCCCGGATGCTGCGCCAGCAGCGTCTCGATCTCGCCCAGCTCGACCCGGAAGCCGCGAATCTTCACCTGGTGGTCGATGCGCCCCAGGTATTCGATATCGCCATCGGGCAGGTAGCGCGCCAGGTCGCCGGAACGGTAGAGACGAGCGGACGGAGGACGATGGACGGAAGACGAAGGCGTCTTTTCATTGGCCGCTGCTCGTCCTTCGTCCTTCGTCGGTCGTCCTTCGTCCCGGTCAAAGGGGTTTCGCACG
The DNA here is from genome assembly GCA_034429055.1 of Anaerolineae bacterium. Classification (GTDB taxonomy): domain Bacteria; phylum Chloroflexota; class Anaerolineae; order CG2-30-64-16; family CG2-30-64-16; genus MWBF01. The sequence goes on from DAOUGK010000210.1 coordinate 19,720, forward strand.
AACCGTTCCGCCGTCAGCTCCGGCCGGTTGAGGTAGCCGGGTGCGACGCCCGCGCCGCCCACGACCAGCTCGCCGGGGACGCCGATGGGGACCGGCTCCAGGTTGGCATCCACGATATACAGCTGCAGGTCAGGGATGGGCACGCCGATGACGCTGCCTTTGCCGGCTTCGACATCGGCCAGGCTCAGCGGTCGGTAGGTGACATGGACCGTGGTCTCGGTGATGCCGTACATATTAATCAGCCTGGGCCGCGCGTCGCCGTGGCGCGCATACCACGGGCGCAGGCTCTGCAGCTCCAGCGCCTCGCCGCCGAAGATGACGTAGCGCAGCGCGAGGTCGGGGCAGACTCCGACGGCCTCTTCTGCCCGGATGAGCTGCCGGAACGCGGAGGGCGTCTGGTTGAGGACAGTGACGCGCTCGGCACACAACAGCCGGTAGAATGCTTCGGGCGAGCGCGTGATCGCATGGGGGATCACCACCAGCCGCCCGCCGTAGAACAGCGCGCCCCATAGCTCCCAGACGGTGAAGTCAAAGGCGTAGGAATGGAACAAAGTCCAGACATCGGCCGCGTCGAACCCGTACCAGTGCTCGGTGGCGCGGAACAGCCGCACGACGTTGGCGTGGGTGATGCCGCAGCCCTTGGGCACGCCGGTAGAGCCGGAGGTGTAGATTACGTAGGCCAACGAGTGTTGAATGTTGAATGTTGAAGGTGGAACGTTGGTTGTCGGTTGGCGCGCGATTACGGGCCAGTCTGTGTCGAGCCGTACCAGGTCGCCCTGCCACCGGTCACCTGCCACTTGCCACCGGCCGTCTGCTGTCAGGTGGTCCAGTGTGACGAGTATCTGTGCGCCGGAGTCGGCCAGGATGTGCTGAATGCGCTCGGCGGGATAGACCGGGTCGATGGGCACGTAAGCGCCGCCGGCCTTCAGGATGCCGAGGATGCCGACCACCATCTCGATGGAACGGTCGACGTACATGGCGACCAGCACATTCGGTCCTACGCCCCGCCCGCGCAGGTGATGGGCCAACTGGTTGGCGCGCGCGTTCAGCTCGCCGTAGGTCAGCGCGACGCCGGCAGGCGCCGGTGGGGGCGCGCCTGGCGCCGAGGTGTATGCCTCGACCGGCGGCAGGTTGAGGGCAATGGCGTCGGGCGTGGCCGCAGCCTGGGCCTCGAACAGGCCGTGGATAGTTGCATCGGCCGGGAACTGTCTGGCGGTGGCGTGCCAGCGGGTGAGCAACGCGTGGCGCTCGGCTGCGGTCAGGAGCGGGAACTGGCGCAACTGCCGGTTCGGGTCCTCCACGAAACCGGCCAGCAGGGTGCGCAGGTGGCCCATCATGCGCTCGATGGTCGCCGGGTCGAAGCGCGCGTTGTCATAGGAGAGGCGCAGCAGCATCTCGCGATCCGGCACCGCGACCACGGTGACCGGGTAGTTGGTATGCGAGGCGCTGCGTACGTCGGCCACCTCCAGCGTCCCGCCGCCCGCGCCGCCGGCAGTGACCGGGCCCAGCGGCAGGTTCTCGAAGACCAGGATGCTCTCGAACAGCGGCAGGCTGCGCGGGACCTCGGACCAGCCCTGGATTTCGACCAGCGGGGTGTATTCGTACTGGCGCAGCTCGGCCTGCCGGGCCTGCAATTCACGCAGCCAGGTCAGCAGCTCTGCTGCGGGCGGCACGTGGACGCGCACCGGCAGGGTGTTGATGAACAGCCCCATCATGCTCTCCGCGCCCGGCAAATCTGCGGGCCGCCCGGAGACGGTGGCGCCGAACAGCACATCTTCCTCGCGGCTGTAGCGGCTG
>DAOUGK010000211.1:0-3465 GCA_034429055.1 Anaerolineae bacterium
GGCAGATCGCGCGTCCGCGGCAGGCCCGCGCCCGTCACGAAGATGGGAGCCCGACCGCCCGGAAAGTCGGCGGGGAAGCATGGAACCAGCCGCGCATTGTCGGCCCGGTAGATGTACTCCTGCCCGCCGGCGGACAGCACGATCTCCGTTCCCATCACTATGCCCTGGTTCGCCGGTCCATCCGTCTCCGTGCAGCCGAGCGAACCGGCGGGCATCTCCGTCTCCTCCGCCGACAGCACCACCACGGCTCCTTCTGCCACACTCAGCCGCCGCGCGAGGTCGGCGCGGGCGACATTAGTCAACAGCAGCACAGCCGGGTTGGTGGAGAGCGGCGGCGTAGCCGGCGTCTGCCGTGCGGGCACAGCAGCCGACGGCATGGTCAGGGTTGGCTCCGGCGTCTCAGTCGGCTGCGCTGAAGGGGTGGCCGTCGGCTCCGTTGCGACCGGTCCATCCTCAGGTGTTGGGCTAACAGGCTCAGGTGTCGATGTCACCGCAATCTCCGGCGTCGCTGCGGGCGCAGATATCGGCGGAGCCGCACAGCCACCCAGCGCCAGCACAACAATGGCCCCGATCGGCAGCCACAACAGGCGGCCATCGCGCAGATAGTCGGACATGCTTCTCAAGGCATCCTCCCCGGCGCGCCCCGCATGGACGCGCGCCGTACCTGGCAGACGCTCGTGCCGGGCGGGGGGTTCCGCGGGCGGCCGGCCCGCTATTGCATGAGGGCGGTAATCAGGATGCGGCGCAGGAAATCCAGCCCGAACAGGGCGATAATCGGTGTGATGTCCAGCCCGCCGAGGCTCGGAATGACCCGGCGCAGCGGGTTGAGAATGATGCCGGTGATGTTCTTCACCACCCGCAACAAATCATAGACGAATGCAGGCAGGTTCAGGCGCATGACCAGGAGCCAGCTCCCGATGACCTCGATGAGAATCATCAGGCTGAAGAACTCGATGACCAGGTTGATGACCATTGCAAGAGCGTTATTCATTTCTCCGCCAGTTCTCCAAGAGCTTTCGAACGTTGGTACGCGGCCCAGACGGCGCGCGAGATGACAGTGCGCAGGCCGCCTTTTTCCAGTTGGTAGAGCGCCTCCGCGGTCGTGCCGCCGGGTGAGGTCACCCGGTTGCGCAGTTCGACGGGATGCACGCTCGTCTCCCGCGCGATGGCGACGGAGCCTTCGATGGTCTGGTAGACCAGCTCCTGCGCCACGCGGCGGCTGAACCCCATGTGCACCCCGGCGTCGATGAGCGCCTCCATGAACAGGAAGACATATGCGGGGCCGGTGCCGCTGAGCGCAGTCGCGCGGTCCAGGTCGCCCTCGTCGTTGACGTTGATCTCGCGGCCCAGCGCACTCAGGATGGCCTGCGCCTGCCGGCGGCCCAGCTCGTCCACCTCTGGTGTGGCCGTCCAGACAGTAATGCCCTTGCCCACCTGGCCCGGCGTGTTGGGCATGGCGCGCACGATCTTCTCGATGTTGAGTTCGCGGCGGAGCACGCTGATGGGTGTGCCCGCAACGATGCTGATGAGCAGATCGCCCTGCTCCATCTCAGAACAGATTTCCGGCAGCACCTTCGACACAGTCTGCGGCTTGACGCTCAGGACAACGATGTGGCCATTGCGCGCCGCGGCGCGGTTGTCTGTGACTGCGCGGATGCCATACCGTGCGCGCAGCTCCTGGCCGCGCTCGGCCCGCGGGCCGCTCGCCATGATAGCATCAGGATCGATGAGTTTCTCGGCCAGGATGCCCTTGATCATGGCCTCGGCCATCGCGCCGGAACCGATAAACGATAGCGTGGTATTGAGCAGCATACGCTTCCTTGCTTACTCCTATTGCCAACTGACCGCTGGGCTCGGTCGGAGACCGGCCCCAGCAGCTAACAGAAAGTTACGCTAATGGTCGCTCGCCAAAGAGCGCGCGGCCGATGCGCACCAGCGTCGCACCTTCCTCGATCGCGACCTCGAAATCGTCCGTCATGCCCATGGACAGGTGCCGCCAGGCGATGGCCGGATAGCGCCGCGCCAGCCCGGCGCGCAGTTGCGCCAGGCTGCGAAACGTGGGCCGGGCCAGCTCCGGGTCAGCCACGACCGGCGCCATCGTCATCAGCCCTTCGATGCGCAGGCCGGGCAGCGCGGTGATAGCCTCCACCGCCGCGGGCAGCTCCGCCGGGTGGAAGCCGTACTTGCTCGCCTCGCCGGCCACGTTGACCTCCAGCAGCACGGGCAACTCCACCCCTTCTCCGACGCTGCGCGCTAGCCGGGTCGCCAGCTTCACGCTGTCCACCGAATGCACGAGCGCGGCCCAGGGCAGCACGTCCGCGGCCTTCCGGCTCTGCAGGTGGCCGATCATGTGCCAGACCGGGGGCGGCGCAGACGCCAGGCGGGCCGTGACGTCTACGGCCTTCGGCCCGGCCTCCTCGACCCGATTCTCACCGAACAGCCGGAGTCCCGCCGCATACGCGGCGAGGATGACCTCGACCGGCTGCGTCTTGCTGACCGCGACGAGGGTCACCTCTGCCGGGTCACGGCCGGCGCGAGCCGCCGCCGCGGCAATGCGCGCCTGCACACGAGCCAGGTTAGCGCGGAGCACCGACTCGTCCACTTCAGCGTCCATTCTGGCGCAGCGCCAGCAGCGCGCCGAAGTGACCCGTCCGCCCGCGCTGGCCCCGGTAGGAGAAGAACTCCTCCTGGTGGCAGGACGTACACAGATCTGCCGTCTCGATCTGCCGGACGCCCGCGTCGCGCAGCAGCGTCCGGTTGGCGGCCCACAGGTCGAAGTGATGCCGCGCGCTGCCCTGCCGCGAGAGCAGCGCGGCAGGGCGGTCGAAGGCCGCGCTCACAGCGTCCACCACGTCATCACCCACTTCGTAGCAGCACGGCCCGATGCTCGGCCCGATGGCGGCGACGAGATCAGCGGGGCGGCTGCCGAACTGGGCAACCAGCTCACCCACCGCGACCGCAGCCGCGGCCTGCACCGTCCCGCGCCACCCGCTGTGTATGACCGCGGCGGCGTGCTGCACCGGGTCGTAGAGCAGGATGGGCGTACAATCAGCATAACGCAGGAGCATGGGCACAGCGACATCGCGCGTTATCAGCGTGTCGATGCCTGCGAACACCTGCCCCCGGTCGCGGCCATGAACCCGCTGCACATTAGCGGTATGCCGCTGGTTCGGGCTGACCAGGTCGCCCCGCGCGAAGCCGAACGCCGCGCTTACCCGCCGCAGGTTCTCCTCGACCGCCTCCGGCGCATCGCCGGTGCCCTTCGTCAGGTTCAGGCTGGCCCACGGCCCCTCGCTGACGCCGCCATGCCGCGTCGTGATGCCGTGGACAACCTCCGGGAAGGCGTCCAGGGACGCGAAGGTGTAATAGGCCAGCCCATTATCTTGGTGTCGTATCACGCAAGCCCCTTAAAGTCGATCCGAATGACTTGTAGCATAGGGCCTTGTGCCCGCCAGAACGCCCACG
>DAOUGK010000212.1:0-3535 GCA_034429055.1 Anaerolineae bacterium
TGGTCATGCAGGAGGCGATCCTCCGCACCATCCTGCAGTTCGACCGGGTGAAGGTCGTCTGGGGCAGCGACGACATGGGCTTCCGCACGGGGACGCTCATCAGCCCGAAGGATTTGCGGGAGTTCGTGCTGCCCGGCCACAAGCGCATGGCGGAGATGGCGCATGAGCGGGACCTGCCCTATCTGCTGCACACCTGCGGCAAGATGGAAGCCATCATGCCGGACCTGATCGACGATGTGAAGATCGACGCGCGGCACTCGTTCGAGGACGTCATCGAGCCGGTCATCGAGGCGAAACAGCGTTACGGCGACCGCATCGCGCTGCTCGGCGGCATCGACCTGGACTTCCTCTGCCGGGCCGACGAGGCGGCCGTGCGCCGCCGCGTGCGCGCGACGCTCGACGCCTGCCATCCCGGCGGCGGCTACTGCCTGGGCACGGGCAACAGCGTGGCGAACTACATTCCGCTGGACCACTACCTGGCAATGCAGGACGAGGGCCGGCGGTACTAAACGGGGGATTGAACCGCGAAGACGTTTGGATCACGAAGGCGCGAAGGAGAGTAAGAACGCGAAGCGCGAAGACCACGAAGGTGTGCGCTCCCCCATGCTTCGCGCACTTCGCGCTTCGGGGCCTTCGCGCCTTCGTGTTCCAGAAACCTCCATAATCCACACACGGCTGCCGATGCCAGACTGGGGGTATGTCATGTCACCCTACCGCACCCTGTTCATCACCGAGCGCGGCCTGTTCCACCAGCAGGCCGCGCTGCGCGACGCGCCGCCGGAGTTGGCCGTCGTCATACTCCGCCAGCCTGAGCGCCCCGAACTCATCGCCCACCTTGCGGACGCCGATTTCCTTATCAGCGAGCGCGCGGGCGTCATCGACGCGGAGCTGCTGGCGGCCGCGCCGCGGCTGAAGCTCATCGTGCGGCTCGGCTCGTTGGCGCACGATATCGACCGGGCCGCGGCCGAGGCGCGCGGCATCCGCGTCGTCACCTGGCCGCAGCCCGGCGTCATCTACGTCGCGGAGCATCTCGTGCTGCAGATGCTGGCCCTCGCCAAGCGGCTGCGCGAAGTCGAGGCGGCCGCGCTCGCGACCGGTCCGCTGACCGGCGGTGACTGGGGCCCGAGCCGCCGCACGGACGAAGACACCTTCGCGTACAACTGGTCGGGCCGGCAGGGTTTGGGTGGGCTGTGGGGTCAGGCGGTCGGCATCCTGGGGTTCGGGGAGATCGGCGCGGAGCTGGCCCGGCGGCTGCGCGGGTGGGAATGCCGCGTCAGCTATCACCGCCGCCGCAGGCTGCCCGCCGAGGTCGAGGCCGAGCTGGGCATCACGTATGCGACGTGGGACGCGGTGCTGGCCGGCAGCGATTTCGTGGTGAATCTGCTGCCCTACTTCCCGGAGACCGACCTGGCGCTGGACGCCGCAGCGTTCGGCCAGATGCGCCGGGGCGCGTGCCTGGTGAGCTGCGGCAGCGGGAGCGTGATCGATGAAGGGGCGCTGGCTGAGGCCGTGCGGAGCGGGCGGCTAGGCGGCGCGGCGCTGGACACTTACGAGTGGGAACCCTTGCAGCCGGACAACCCGCTGCGCCGGCTGGCGCTGGAGGACCCGCACGCCAACGTGCTGTTGACGCCGCACATTGCCGCGGGTGCGGCCCGTGCCGGCGAGCAGGCGTCCCGCCGGCGGGACTTTGAGCCGATTATGCGGTATCTGCGGGATAAGCAGAGTGGTTTGTAGTGGGCGCTTAAGCGCCTTCGTCTGCGGGGGCTGAAGCCCCTACTACAAACCCACGCGCGCCCCTTACACCCTCACAAACCGGTCGGCGTCCAGGACAAACACGGTCGCACCATAGCCCGGCATGCCCTTCTCAATCGGGTTGGCCTCCGTGCGCGGCCGGCAGTTGGCATTGATCAACCCCAGGACATCGTCTACCTGGCTCTCTTCCACGCCCACCAGCAGCGTCACATTGCCTCTGCGGAAGAAGCCGCCCGCCGTATTCATGCGTGTCACCCGGTATCCGCCACCGATCAACGCGCGCGTGACCTGGTCGGCATCTTCGTTCGCGACAATACTGAGTACCAGTTGCATGGCCTGTGCTCCTGTGCTGGATGGTGCGGCTGCTGCGCCGGTTGCCTCCGGTACAGTCTTTTCATCGGTAATGGGGGCATTGTCGCCCGCAGCGAGGCGGCAGAACCGCTTGACGGGGAAGGAAAAGACGGTCGCGCCGCCCACCAGGACCTCCAGCGGCAGCGCGGGCGCTGTCAGCGCCAGGTGTGCGGGCTCCGCGCCGGTGGGCGTCGGATTGATGTAGCGCTTGCGCGTGCGGCAGGTCTTGCGGATGACGTCGAGGACGGTGTCGATCTCCTCCTCCTGAACGCCGGCCAGCACCGTGACGTTGCCGCGCGCCAGGAACCCGCCGATCGTATTCAGCCGGGTGAGGCGGATGCCTGCCTGGTTCAGCCGCTTGCTCAACAGGTCTGCATCCTCGTCCTGTATGATCGCAAACAAGAGGTGCATCATTGGAATCTCCCCTCTACCTGCCCCGTGCCGGCAAGAAAAACTATTTTGCCCGCTTGACCGCCGTGAAATCTTTTGCTATTATACCTGATAATTGCCGTATGTGTCAAGTGTTTTGCCGTGCAGCGAACTGAGGGAAGGCGATGGAAGAGGCTTCTTACGGGCCGCGGGATAACCTGCTCCTGGCAATTCGTGCCCTGTTGCCCGCACTCAACGAACAGGAGCAGAAAGTCGGCCAGTACGTCCTCGACAACCCCGAGGACGTGCTGTACCTGGCGATCAGCGAGCTCGCCCAACGCTGCACTGTGAGCGATGCAACCGTGTTCCGCTTCTGCAAGCGCGTCGGCATGGACGGCTACGGTGACCTCAAGATCCGGCTGGCGCAGGTCCTCGCTGCCAGCCGCACCGTGGCCTACCGCGCGGTGGAGACGCAGGATTCGCTGGCCGAGGCCGCGCGCAAGGTCATCACTGCCGACGTCAAGGCCCTCGAAGACACTCTGAGCATCCTCGACCTGGCCGCGCTGGAGCGCTGCGCAGACACCCTGCTCGCCGCGCGCCGCGTGGATATCTACGGCTCGGGGGGCGGCGCGGTCGCGGCGCTGGAGCTCCAGTATAAGCTGCAACGGGTGGGCGTGCGCGCGGTTGTCCACACCGATCCCGAGATGCAGGTCATTTCCGCGACCCTGCTCACCGCGGAGGACGCGGCAGTGGGCATCTCGCACTCCGGCGCATCGGACGAGGTCCACCACGCGCTGTCGGTCGCCAAGCAGTCCGGCGCGCGCACCATCGCCATCACCAATCATCCCCTTTCGCCGATTGCCGCGCTGGTCGACATCCAGCTCAATACCGCCGCGCAGGAGGCGCTGGCGCACGGCTACCCGCTGGGCGCGCGCGTCGCGCAGGTCGCGCTCATCGATGTGCTCTACGCTGTACTGGCGCAGAAGCGGCCCGAGGAAAGCGAGCGCAGCCTGAACCGGATCGCCGAGGTGCTGTACCGCCGGCGCAGTTGATCTCTTCCGGC
>DAOUGK010000213.1:0-7674 GCA_034429055.1 Anaerolineae bacterium
GATGTCCGCTTCGTGTTCGAGGACCTCTACCTGAACCCCGACTGGCCGGGAGGCGTCCCGGGCTATCTCAAGTCCGCAAATGGCACCAACCCCGTGGTCAGCATCATCGACGACTACACCTGGTCGATGACTTACGATGCGCCATACGGCGGCCTGCTGGGCCAGCTTGCGCTTGCGAACTGGGCAAGTTACCAGGACCTGGTCAAGCCGTCGCAGTTCCTGAAGCCGTTCCATCCGAAGTACGCCGATGCTACACAGCTTAAAGCGGCGCTGGACGAGAAGGGCTACGCAGACACAGAATGGCCCACGCTCTTCAACGAGAAGGACGTGGCGCGCTGGGACAGCCACCAGCCCAAGGCGATCGGCTTCCCGATGCTTACACCGTGGATTCTCCTGGAGGAAGCCGCGGACGGCACGCGCACCTTCGAGCGCAACCCGTACTACTGGAAGGTCGACCAGTGGGGCCGGCAACTGCCCTACTTCGACCGGCTGCTCTCGCGCCGCGTGGAGAACGTCTCCGGCATGCAGACGCTCATCGTCGGCGGCGAGGCAGATGCCGGCGGCGAGAACCCGCAGATGGCCTTCGTGTACAAGCAGAAGGCCGACGAGGGCGAGTACGAGTTCCAGATCCACAAGTTCCACATCAACGGCGTGTTGTTCCTGCAGGCCAACTGCAAGGACCCGGTGGCCGGGCCGGTCCTGAAGGATGTCCGCTTCCGCAAGGCCGTCGCGGCGGCTATCAACTACGACGAGTTCACCAACAGCGTCTTCCTGGGCTTCGCCACCCCGCCCACCTGGGGCGCGGGTACGGCCGTCGGCCCGAACGGAGATATCGCTGCCGCGAACGCGCTGCTGGATGAAATGGGCATGACCAAGGGGAGCGACGGCAACCGCCTGACGCCCAGCGGCGAGCCCTTCATCCTGGTCATCGAGGCGCAGGCCTCGAACCAGTTCTGGCTTGGGCCGGCCGCCGAGCTGATCGGCGCGCAATTGCGCAACGTGGGCATCGCTATCGAGCTGCGCACCAACGAGGACCCGGCCCTGCGCGGTCAGCATGTAGTAGATGAAACGATCATGGCCGAGGTGCTCTTCCTGCACCAACCCGAGTGGGCCAACGGCGTGTTCACCGACTACTGCAACGGCCAGTTCGCAACCTGGCACACCTTCTCCGACGCCAAGGCCACGGGAAAGCCACTGCCCGAGGTGCCGGAGGAGCCGCCCGCCGAGTTCTACCGGCTGTACGAAATCCGCGAGGAATGGAAGAAGGAACGGCCGGACAGCGAGCGGGCCGCGCAGCTCTACGCCGAAGTCGTGCAGAACTACACCGACAACGTCTGGGCCATCCCGATCAGCTCGAATGACACGGTGCCGTATTTGCAGCGCAAGACCATCAAGAACGCGTCGCCCACGACGCAGATGATCACGTACGACATGCAGATCGAGATCATGTATCACGACGTGTGACCCCCACCCCGTGCGAGCTTCGCTCGCCCTGCCCGCCCCCGATGGCGGGGGGCGGGACGTCCTGCCTTGCGGGTTTTTTGGCCGCAAAGCGGCCCAAAAACCCCGCAAGGCAGAAATACCCCACGCCAGGGGCCTGATTGACTTCGGTCCCCTGGCCTGGACTCCAGTGAGCGGTGCGCCATTGCTGGCGACTCTCGCACCGCATACAAGGAGGCCGTGATGTTGAAATATATCGGCCGGCGCCTGGTGGAAATCATCCCGCTATGGTTTCTGCTGTCAGCCGTCGTATACTTCCTGGTGGAACTGCCGCCGGGCGATGTGGTGACCATCCGCGTGAACCAGATGAAGATGTCGGGCATCACGCTGGGCGAAGAGCAGATCGCGGCCATGCGGGCTGAATACGGGGTGGATAAGCCGGTCTACGTGCGCTACTATCGCTGGATGTACCAGGCGCTCATCAAGGGCGACCTGGGGATGTCGTACTCACGCGGAGAGGAGAATGCGAAGGTCATCATGCAGGCGCTGCCCTGGACGCTGCTGCTGTCGATATCGGGCCTGCTGATCTCGTGGATCATCGCCATCCCGCTCGGCATCTATTCCGCCACTCACCAATACACCTTTCTGGATTACCTCTTCACATTCATCGGCTTCTTCGGCATGTGCTCGCCCGGCTTCCTCCTGGCAATGGGCGGCGCGTGGATCCTGATGAGCAGCTTCGGCTTTACGCCCATCGGCCTGTACTCGTCGGCCATGCTCGAACAGCCGTGGGGGTGGCCGAAATTCCTGGACCTGATGAAGCATCTGGCTTTTCCGCTGGCCCTGCTGGCGCTTGGCGGCACCGGCGGCATGATGCGCACCATCCGCAATAATCTGCTTGACCAGCTACGCCAGCAATACGTGACGACCGCTCGCGCCAAGGGCCTCCCCGGCCGCTACATCCTGCTGAAATACCCCGTGCGGCTCGCCATCAACCCGGTCATCGGCGGGCTCGGGTTCGTGTTCCGCGGCCTGCTGGAGGGCGGCGGCCTCATCACCATTGTGCTCGGCGTGCCGACCTTATTCCCGGTGCTGCTGGGTTCGCTCCAGGTCCAGGACTACAACCTGGCAGGCACCATTTTGATGATCCTGGCAACGATGACGCTCATCGGCACGCTCATCTCCGATGTGCTGCTGGCGCTGGTCGATCCGCGCATCCGCTTCGAGGGAGGCACCAAATGACCACACAACCTGCAGCGCAAGCCCCCGAGATCGGTCAGGACGACAAGACGCCGGAGATGAAAACCGTGCGGCCGGATGAAGAGCGCATGTACTATGCCACGCAGTGGGAGCTGATGTGGTGGCGCTTTCGCCGCCACAAGCTGGCGTTTATCTGCCTGTGGCTCCTGCTCGGCTTTTACCTGGTGGGCGTCTTCTGCGAGTTCTTCTCACCCTACGACCCAAACCAGCGTTTTCCCCAGTTCGTACGCGCCTCACCGACCCGCGTCCATTTCCGCGACAACGAGGGGCTGAGCTGGCCTTTCGTCTACGGCGTGACGAGCGAGGTGGTGGATTACCGCCTGGTCGTTACAGAGGACAAGAGCGTCAAGTACCCCATCGGCCTGTTCGTCCCCGGGTGGCGCTACAAGCTGTTCGGGCTGATCGACACGAACATCCACCTGTTCGGCGTGGATGACCGGGCTGCGGTCTGGCTGTTCGGGCTGGACCTGCTGGGCCGCGACGTCTTCTCCCGTGCCATTTACGGCTCACGGCTGTCGCTCTTTGTGGGCCTGCTGGGGTTGACCTTCACGTTCATCATGGGCATGTTGATGGGCGGCATCTCCGGCTATTTCGGCGGCAGGATCGACGCCATCATCCAGCGGCTGGTCGACTTCATGAACTCGATCCCCATGCTGCCCGTCCTGATGATCCTGGCCGGCGCCATCCCACGTACGTGGCCGTCCGTGCGCGTCTTCTTCCTCATCAGCATCCTGCTCGCGCTGGTCAACTGGACCGGCCTGGCGCGCGCGGTGCGCGGGATGCTGCTGGCGATGCGCGACGAGGACTATGCGCTGGCCGCGAAAGTGGCGGGGGCGGGAGACTTCCGAATCATCGCGCGGCACCTGCTGCCCGGCATCACCAGCCACCTGATCATGTCGCTCACGATTTCGATTCCCGGCATGATCATTGCGGAGACCTCGCTCAGCTTCCTGGGCCTGGGCTTGCAGCCGCCGGCGGTCAGTTGGGGCGTGATCCTGCAGGATGTCCTCGATATCAGCAAAATCGCGGAGCAGCCGTGGATGCTGATCCCGGTCACCTTTATTATCGCGGTTTCGCTGCTGTTCAACTTCGTCGGCGACGGGCTGCGCGATGCCGCAGACCCGTACGCGATGTAAGCGCGGGAGTGAGCCATGAACCACCAGGACAGCGACCCACTGCTCAGCGTGATCGACCTCAGGACCTACTTTCACCTGTACGAGGGCATGGTGCGGGCGGTCGACGGCGTGAGCTTCGACCTCCGCCAGGGCCAGACGCTGGGCATCATCGGCGAGAGCGGCTGCGGCAAGTCCGTCACCGTCCAGTCCATCATGCGGCTGGTGCCGACGCCGCCCGGCCGGATCGAAGGCGGGCAGATCCTGCTACGCCTGCCCGATGCAGAGGGGCGGCAGACGGAGGTGGTCGACATCGCCGCGCTCAAGCCCGACAGCGCGGAGCTACAGCGCATTCGCTGGCGCCACATCGCGATGATCTTCCAGGAGCCGATGACCGCCTTCAGCCCGGTCCATACCGTGGGCAACCAGATCATCGAAGCCATGCTGTTCCACAATCCCGGGCTGAGCAAGCAGCAGGCGCGCCGCGAAGCTGTCGAGCTGCTCAAGAGCGTGGGCATCCCGCGCGCAGATAAGCTGATCGACGCCTACTCGTACCAGTTCAGCGGCGGCATGCGGCAGCGCGCGATGATCGCGATGGCGCTCTCCTGCCGGCCTGAGCTGCTCATCGCAGACGAGCCGACCACCGCCCTGGATGTGACCGTCGAGGCGCAGATCCTCGCGCTCATCAAGGACCTGCAACGGCAGTACAACATGGCGATGCTCTATATCAGCCATGATCTGGCGGTCGTAGGCCAGGTGGCCGACGATATCATGGTCATGTACCTCGGCATGGCCGTGGAGCTGGCGAGCGTGCGCGAGGTGTTCCGTAACCCGCTCCACCCGTACACCCAGGCGCTCTGGCGTTCCATTCCCAGTGTGGACGGTCCCCTAACGCGGCTCGTGCCGATTGTCGGCACGCTGCCCAATCCCTACGCGCCGCGGACCGGCTGCCCGTTCTACTCCCGCTGCGAGAAGCGGATGGACCGCTGCCAGACGGCGGTGCCGGAGTATTTCGAGGCTGCGCCCGGCCACAAGGTGCGCTGCTTCCTGTATGAGCGGAGCTAAAGGAGAAGCAAACATGGCCGATGGGCACAACATCGTCCTGGACGTGCAGGGCCTGAAGAAATACTTCCCCCTGCGCAGCACGGGCTTCCGCCGTCAGGTCGTGGGGCAGATCAAGGCCGTCGATGATGTCACTTTCCAGGTCGCGGTCGGGGAGACGGTAGGCGTCGTCGGTGAAAGTGGCTGTGGCAAGACGACGCTGGGGCGCTGCATCGTCCGCATCTACGATCCGACCGAGGGCGACATCAAACTGCGCCTGGATGAACGGCAGGTGTCGCTGGCCCGGCTCAACCGGCAGGACTACCGCGACTTTCGCAAGAGCGTGCAGATGATCTTCCAGGACCCGTTCGCCTCGCTCAACCCGCGCATCAACGTGCTCGAAACCATCGGCGAGCCGCTGCTGGTCAACGGTATCGCGCGCGGGCGTGAGTTGGAGGATCGGGTGACGGAGGTCATCCGCAAGGTGGGCCTTAACGTGGGCTTCCTGCGCCGCTACCCGCACAGCTTCTCGGGCGGGCAGCGCCAGCGCATCTGCATCGCACGGGCGCTCGTGGTCAACCCGCGCGTGGTCGTGGCCGACGAGCCGGTCTCCGCACTGGATGTCTCCATCCAGGCGCAGATCCTCAACCTGCTGCAGGATTTGCAGCGCGAGTTCGGCCTGTCCTACGTCTTCATCTCGCACAATATGAGCGTGGTGCGCTACATGAGCAGCCGCATCCTGGTCATGTATGCGGGGAAGATGGTCGAGACGGCCAAGCGCGACGACCTGTTGCGGACCCCGCGACATCCGTACACGGCTATGCTGCTGGCCGCGATCCCCAAGATCAGCGTGCTCGGTGAGATTGGACGGGCCCAAACGCTGGGCGAACCGCCGAACCTGCTGCAACTGCCGCGCGGCTGCGTCTTCCATCCCCGCTGCAAGTTCGCCCAGGACATCTGCCGCGAGGAGCCGCCCGCGCTGCGGAGCGTGGGCAGCGAGCACATGGCCGCCTGCCACTTTGCCAACGAGCTTGAGCTCCAGGGCGTTTGACGAGGTACCTGCACATGACTGCAACCAGACACGGCAGCGTGTTCCCACCCGCGCGCAGCAGTATCAGCGTCCCCCACAGCGGTGTAATCACCGGCATCGAGTGGCTGGGGGAGGAGATCCCCTATCCCGAGCCCGGCAAGAAGGGCGACACTTTCCCCATCACCTGGGCTGCGGACGGCAACCAGTACACCTCGGCGGGGGATCCCTGCTGGGGCGAGAAGGGCGACGGGCTCGACTTCGAGTGCATTCTGGGCGACGCGCCTGACTACCGCATCGAGAAGGTCAACGACATGCCTGCGTACCGGGGCGCGGGCGGCACGGGGCCGAAGCCGACCGGGCTGATTTCGGTCGGCGGCGTCCTGTATATGGGCGTACAGAATGTGACCGGCAGCGGCATCTGGGAAGACAGCCTCGGCAACTACGGGCATGGCTATGACGGGCAGGTCATCTGCTCGCGCGACTATGGCAAGACGTGGACGCCTGACATCAAGCAGCTCGACGCGCCGATGTTTCCGGGCCGCAGCTATGCCGCGCCCGCCTTCATCAACTACGGCCGGAATAACGCCGGTGCGCTCGACGAGTATGTCTACGCCATCTCGGGCGAAGGCTGGGACAACGGCTGCGCCTGCCGCCTTGCACGCGTGCCGGCAGACCGCATCATGGAGCGCGCCGCCTGGTCCTGGGTCGGCGGCTTCAGCTCCGATGGCCTTCCGCAGTGGACCGGCGATATGACCGCGGCCGTGCCCGTCATCAGCCACCCGGGGTATCTCGGCTATGTCGAGATGGTCTACATCGCGCCGCTCCGCCGTTACCTGCTGCTGTCCTGGCATCACAAAGTCAAGTGCAACCCGGATATGGGCAGCGAACTCATCATCTACGATGCGCCGGCGCCCTGGGGACCGTTCACGCTCGTCCATTTCGAGGACCCGTGGGAGAGCCGAGAGATGAATCCCTACAACCCGCGCCTCCCGCTGAAGTGGTTCGACCCTGAGCGTCTGGAAGGCTGGCTGCTCTTCTCCGGCTCCTGGCGCAACGGCGGCGGCACGCCCTTCTACCGCGCCCACATCCGGCGCTTCCGCCTCTTACTCCGCTAGAAAGGGACACAGCATGAACGAAACCGAGGCTCAAACCCGGCGCTTCGACGGCACGGTCGCCGTGTGGTATTCGTCGCACTATCAGAGCGACCCGCGCGACTGGAACAACATCCGGGAGTTCGACGGGCAGTACCACCCGCTGTACGGCTATTACCGGTGCGACGACCCGGCGATCCTGCGCCGGCAACTGCACGACATGCGCCGTGCAGGCATCGACGCGATTGTCTACGACTGCTACGGCACGGCCAAGTTCGAGCTCACGGACATGCCCGAGGACCGCACGCTGCGCCTCCTGGCAGAGGAACTGGCACACCAGGAAGGCGAGTCCCGCAAGCTCAAGCTCATCATCTGGCTGGAGAAGTACTTCGTCAACCCTACGCTGGAAGGCTACCGCTTTGCCCTGGACTACGTGCGTGCCAACCTGGCCGGCCGCGACTTCTACTACCATTACGACGGCAAGCCCCTCGTGGTGACGTATCACAATGGCCCCAACGAGTCCATCGACCAGATCGAGTGGGAGACGGGGGACCTGACCCTGCGCCGCATCCGGCCCTATCACAGCGATGTCTGGAGTTATGTCGAGCACTACCCCCAGCGCCTCGGCCGCGAGTGGATGGTCGCCAGCCCCGGCTCGGACCCCTACCTCGAGCACGCGTACCTCGCCAAGTACTACCAC
>DAOUGK010000214.1:0-10518 GCA_034429055.1 Anaerolineae bacterium
GCGTACAGCACGCGCTTCAGCACCCGACCCAGCGCGGGCCGCCGCGCGACGATGTTGTCGAAGCCGGGGTAGATGACGGTGTGGTGGATGATGCGGACGGGCTGGCCCGCGAACAGGTTGCGGATGCCGCCGCGCGTGTAGGCGCGGACGTGGGGCGCCAGCCGGTTGCGGATGGGATTGGGCAGCCAGTTGATGAGCGGGGTGTTGCCGAAATGATACTTGCCGCGCCAGTAATGGCCGTGGGTCTCGAAGGGATAGAGCCGGTTGGGGCAGAACAGCACGATGCGGCCGCCGGGCGCAAGCACGCGCACCATCTCCGCAGCCGCGCGGCGGTCGTCGCTCACATGCTCGATCACCTCGTGCGAGAACACCACATCGAAGCTGTCCTCGTCGAACGGCAGCTCTTCGGCGGGCGCGACGACCACGAGCAGTCCGCGCCCTTGCGCCGCAGCAGCCGCGGCCGCGTCGATTTCCACCCCCACGACATCGTGTGAGAACTGGCCGAACTTCTCGGTGTACATGCCGACGCCGCAGCCCGCGTCGAGGATGCGGCTGCCCTCCAGCTTTGCCCACCGGCGCACCAGCGCCAGCCGCCGCTCCTGCCCCGCGCGCCAGACGTAGGACGGGTGGCCGCGCAGCGCCGCCTCATCATCTGTGCGCCGGAAGTCTGCTGCCTGCATGTCTATCCCCTCGCGCAACTCACCTAACCGACACGATGACCGAGACAGGATTGACAGGATGATTTATGAGACAATCCTGTCAATCCTGTGAATCCTATCAAAACTACCCTCAGCACCGGCTTTGCTCGCGGCGCCGGTACTTCCCCGCGGCGCGGTTGCGCAGTATGGCAATGACCTGCCGCCCCATCTCCAACGACTCGCGCATGAACTGGCTCTTGCCGCGGCCCTTCGTCGTGCTGACGTCGCGGTTGTGCCACTCGACCTCGACCTCTTTGATCGGGACGCCCCACTGCTGTGCCAGGTAGAGCAGCTCCACGTCGAACGCGCTGACCGTCCAGCCCGTGTGCGCGGACTGCGCGGCGAAGAACGACAGATTCGGGAAGAGCTCGGCGGCCAGCTCCCGCCGCAGCGCCTTGAACCCGCACTGCGTGTCGTTGATCTCGCGCAGGAGCACGAGCCCACGCGCCATGCGGAACAGCCGCGATGCCACACGCCGGCCCAGCGAAAAGCCGGCGCGCTCCAACCCGCGCGAGCCGATCACCACCTCATAGCCCCGGTCGAACCACGGCAGCAGCTTCGCCATCTCCGCCAGCGGCGTGGACTGGTCCATGTCGGTGAACAGGACGATATCGCCGCGCGCCTCGCAGATGCCGCCGTAGACCGCGGCAGGCTTGCCCCCGTGCGGCAGCGCAAACACGCGCACGCCCCGGTGCGCCTCCGCAAACTGCCGGCACAGGGCCAGGCTGCCATCCGACGAGCCATCATCCGCGATGACGAGTTCCCAGGGGCGATCCTGGCTCGCGAGGTAACCGATCACCTCATCGAGCACCCCGCGGCGCAGATTAGCCTCTTCGTTATAGCAGGGAATGACAATGGAAATTAACGCTTGCGCTGCCGGCCCGGCTTCCGCACTGGTGTGAAGCATAGTGCTCCTTCATCGCTGGTTGTCAGGCCATTTTATCACCGGTGCTATGGGGAAACATAATGGGCGGTTGCAGGTGTACAGATTACAGGTTTCAGGTTGAGGATTGCAAGAAGTTCAGCAGGGACTCCGGCACGAGGCGCAGCGCGCCGGAGGCACAGTCGGCCAGGGGGGCCCACAGGCATTGGAAGCGCGTGCCATCCGCCTCGGTGGATTCAAGATCCGTCCGTTCGTACAGCGAGGCATCAACCAACTGAGCCGCGTACAACATGACAATCTCGTGATGCGGCCGGCCATTATAGGTGAAGATGTTTTCCAGCGTGCCGAGATAACGCACATCGCGCAGTTCCGCGCCGAGTTCCTCGCGCAGTTCCCGGACTACGGTCTCTCGGCCCCGCTCCCCGTACTCGACGCCCCCGCCGAGCGGACGATAGAAAAACGAGCCCTTGACAGGATCAAACGCCCGGAACACGAGCAGCCGCCCCTCATGCTGCACGACGGCAAGGGCAATCACCCGAATGTAGTTCTGGCTCACAGCGCACCATCCGTTGCCCGCAGGCAGAGGTAGATGCCCGTCAACAGGAACGCGCCGCCTGCCAGTTGCGGCATGGTCAGCGGCTCACCGAGCAGCGGGATCGACAGCAACCCGGTCACGACCGGCTGGGCCAGGAGCACGACCACCGCAGCCGATGCCGGAACGTGCCCCAGCGCGTAGCTGATGAGCAGCCATCCGCCCACCTGCGCCAGCAGCGCCACCGCGGCCATCGCCGCATAGCTCTGCAGCGGGTAGCCCGTCAGCGGCAGGCCCATGAGTGCGCAGACCACGAGCAGGGCCACGGCTGCAACCGGCGCAACGAGGCATTGGTAAGACAGCCCGTCGAGGCTGCGGCGGGCGCGCTGCGTGTTGAGCAGGTAGCCTGCATAGAAGAGCGCACCGGCGAATGCCAGCGCATCGCCCGCCTGGAGCCGGAAGCCGCCGGCCGGGTTGAACCCCGTCACCACTGCCGCGCCGCCGAGCGCCAGGGCCAGCCCGGCCCAGTAGCCCAGTCGCAGCCGCTCGCGAAAGAGCACCAGCGCGCCCAGCCCCACCCACACCGGCGCAGTGTTGTCCAGCAGCGTGGCCGTCGCCGCGGAGGTGAGGGTCAGCGCCGAGTTCAACATGCCCAGGTTGACGGCAAACCAGAGGCCGCCCATGATGCCCCAGGGGACCGCGCGGCGCGCGGTCGGACTCCAACCGCGTGCGCGGCGCCAGAGAGGCAAGGCCAGGATCGCGGCCGCGATGATCATGCGCCAGACCGCGGTGACGGGGCCGGGCATGTCGGCCCACTTGGTGAAGATCGCAGTCGTGCTGATGCACAAGACGCCGATCGTCAGGGCCAGGTAAGCGCGCAAAGGCCGCGTCGCAATGGGTTGCTCGCGGCCTTGAGGAATGGTCAGGTCGGCCAAATAGAGGTGCTCCGTTCCGGTGCAGGCTGCACGGCATTGTACCGTGCCATCGGCCATCTCCCAAAGGAGATCAGGAATTCCAAATGTAGGCGCACGGCGTCGGCTGCGCCGACGCACAGCATCCTGAGCGGAGGCCCACAGGGCCGCAGTCGAAGGATCGCCACGGTGCAGGCGTGCTTCGACTACGTGCGCCGCTGCGCGGCGCCCATCCGCTCAGCATGCCTGCATCCTCGCCTACATTTGGAATTGCTGCAAAGGAGATCAGCCGCTCAGCTTGTTCCGCTCCTCCTCCACGAGCACCCGGCGCAGGAACTTGCCCACCATGGTCTTCGGCAGCTCGGAGCGGAACTCGACCTGCCTGGGCACTTTGTACGGCGCGAGCCGCTCCTTGCAGAAGGCCACGATCTCATCCACAGTGGCCGTCTCACCGGGTTTGAGCACGATGTAAGCCTTGACCGTCTCCCCGCGGCGGGCATCCGGCACGCCGGCCACAACCGCCTCCTGGACTTTGGGATGCTCGAACAGTACTTCTTCGACTTCACGCGGCACGATGTTGAAGCCCGACGCGATGATGATGTCCTTGAGGCGATCCACAATGTAGAAGTAGCCGTCGGCATCCATGCGGGCGATGTCGCCGGTCCGCAGCCAGCCGTCAGCCGTCACGGTCTTGGCCGTTTCGTCATCGCGCTGCCAGTAGCCCTTCATCACTTGCGGGCCGCGCACCCACAGCTCCCCTTCCTCACCCACGGGCTTGTCCGCAAACGTCTCGTAGTCCACGATCTTCGCTTCGACATCCGGCAGCGGCAGGCCGATCGAACCGGCGCGGCGCTCGCCGGTAATGGGGTTGCAGTGCGTGACCGGCGCGGCCTCGGTCAGCCCGTAGCCTTCCACCAGCCGGCCGCCCGTTATCTCCCCGAATTGGAGCTGCACATCCATCGGCAGCGGCGCCGCGCCGCTGATGCACGCCTTGACTGACTTCAAATCATAGTCTTTGACCTTGGGATGATGGATGACGCCTATGTACATGGTAGGTACGCCGGGGAAGATACTGGCACGCTCCCGATCGATGACTTCGATCACCGAGTCGATGTGCCGCGGGTTCGGCACAATCAGAAGTTGCGCACCGGCATAGACCGCCAAACTCATGGCGACCGTCATGCCGTAGACATGGAAGAACGGGATCGCGCCCAATACGCGGTCTTTGCCATCCTCGACAACATGCAGCCATTGCCGTATCTGGATGGTGTTGGCAACTGCATTATAGTGCGTCAGCATCGCGGCCTTCGGCACGCCGGTCGTGCCGCCGGTGTACTGGAACAGGGCGACCTCGTCGCTGGCGATGTCCACCTGCGGAGGGGCTTCCGGATGTGCATCCAGCAGCTTGCGGAAGCTGTAGATTCCCTCGCCTTCCGCCACATCCACCATCTGCCCCTGCTTTCTGACGCTGCTCTTGACCAGCGCCTTCCAGGGCATCGGGACGTAATCAGGCACGTCTGCGATGATGACGCGCTTGACCGCAGTGCGTGCCTGGATGGCTTGCAGTTTGCCGTAGAGGCTGCTCAACAGCACGACGGTTTCCGCACCGGCGTCCGCAAACTGCTGTTCGATCTCGCGCGAGGTGTACGTGGGATTGGTGTTGACCACGATGGCGCCGAGCTTGAGCGCGCCATAGAAGGCGATGACCATCTGCGGCAGATTCGGCAGCATTAGCGCGACCCGGTCGCCCTTGCGCACACCGAGCGCATGGAGCGCCGCCGCAAAGCGGTTCACCTGGTCCAGTAGTTGGCGGTAGGTCAGGTTGGCGCCGAGCGTAACCGGGCCGAGGTAACGCAGTACGAGCTTAATGGCCGGTTGGTCAGCATACTTGCGGGCGCTGTCTTCAAGCATCTGGTGCAGCGGGATGTGCGGATAGGTGATGGTACGAGGCACGGTGGGCTCGTAAAATGCCTGCCAGGGTTTTTCCATGAGACACGCTCCTGTCAACACCGCAAACGGGGCCCAGCGAATGTTTCAGCAATCTTAATAGAATGCGATTATACGGGCACGGCAAACTACTTGTCAAGCGATTTTTTCATGGTTACGAACAAATGAACTTGGCGCGGCTGCTGATATGCGTTAAACTAAAGGGCATGAGCGATGACCTCCGGCGGCGCCTGGAACGGTTGCGGCGGCTCGGCGTACAGCGCGGGCCACAGCATCTCTCCGCGCGGCCGGCGCCGGAGACTGCCGCGGCCACCCCCTCCGCGGGCGCGGGGCCCCTTGAGCTGCCCGGCGAAGCGGTGCTCACGCCTCACGGCGCAGCCTGGGTTGCCACCACCCGTTACCCCCTGGCCGAGCAGCCCGACCTCGCCGCATGGCTGAACATCCGCCCGGTCGCGCTCGCCGCGCTGGACCGCAACGAGACGCTCTTTGACCTGCAACCGCCGCAGGCTGCTTTCATCGACACGGAGACGACCGGTCTGTCGCTCGGCGCAGGCACCTACACCTTTCTCATCGGCATCGGGACCTATGAACTGACGCCGGAGCCAGTATTCGTGGTGCGCCAGTATTTCATGCGCAACCCCGCGGAGGAGCGCAGCCAGCTTCACCTGGTCGAGGCGGCGCTGGCGGATGCAACCGGCATCGTCAGCTTCAACGGCCGCGGGTTTGATATGCCGCTCATCCACAACCGGTTCCGGCTGGCCGGCCTGGAGCCGCCGCTGGCCGACGCGCCGCACCTCGACCTGCTGCCGCCCGCGCGGCGACTTTACCGGATGCGCTTCGGCTCGTGCAGCCTGGGCAACCTGGAACGCCAGGTGTTGGGGTTGCAGCGGACGGCTGAAGATGTGCCGGGCGCGCTGATCCCCGATATCTACCGCCAATACTACCTGACAGGCGGCGGCACGGAAATGCTGGCCCGCGTCTTCTATCATAACCTGCAGGACATCGTCTCAATGGTGCTGCTGGCCGCGCGCATGGCCCGCAGCTTCGATCCGGACCATCTCGCGACACACGTGATGGAGCTGCACCCGCTCGAATGTCTCAGCCTCGGCCGCTGCTACGAGGCGTTGAACTGGAGCGATGCCAGCCTCGTCGCCTATCAGTCAGCAGTAGACCGGCTCGCGGCCAACGAGGTGCAGGTGCAGGCATGGCGTGACCTGGGCTACGCGTACAAGCGGCTGGAGCGCCGCGCTGAGGCCGTCGCCCTCTGGGAGACGTGGATCAGCACGGTCACAGGCGATGACCTGACGCCCTATATCGAGCTTGCCAAGCATCACGAGTGGCACAGCGGCGACCTGGCCGCCGCGCGCGGCTGGGCCGCGTGGGCGCTGCGCATCGCAGAGGGCTGGCCGTCCGGCTACCTGCGCGATGAAACCGTGGGCGAGCTGCGCCACCGGCTGGCACGCATCGAGGCGAAGCTGAACGGACGGACGGACGACGAAGGACGATTGACAAAGGACGACGGATAATACAACCATCCTGAGCGGGTGAACAGTGCAAGGTCGCCTGCACGATGCCGCCAGTCAAAGGACGACGGACGACCGGTGACGAACCGCGGTCCTTCGTCCATCGTCCACAACGTTACTGCAGCACAGCGAGGCACACCGATGCAAATCGAAACGACGACGCTTCCCGGGGTCCTGGTCATCACCCCACGCGTATTCCATGATGCGCGCGGCTTCTTTCTGGAAAGCTACAATGCAGAGGCCTGGCGCAGCGCGGGCATCGCGACCACCTTTGTCCAGGACAATCATTCGAAATCCACGCGCGGCACCCTCCGCGGCCTGCACTTCCAGCTCCCACCGGCCGAGCAGGTCAAGGTCCTGCGCGTGGTGCGCGGTGCCGTTTGGGATGTGGCCGTGGACATCCGCGTGGGGTCGCCCACGTTCGGCCAGTGGTTCGGCGTGGAACTGACCGCGGACAACTTCCGCCAGGTGTACATCCCCACCGGCTTCGCGCACGGCTTCTGCGTGTTGAGCGACGAGGCCGAGATTCTCTACAAGACCAGCGCGGTCTACAGCCCGGCGCACGAACGCGGGATCGCCTGGAACGATCCGCAGCTTGCGGTGGCCTGGCCGGTCACAGAGCCGCTGCTTTCCGACCGCGACCGCCGCGCCGGCTCCCTGGCCGACTACCTGTCAGCGACACCGTTTACGTATTGAGGAATATCGCGGCCTGCTTGACAAAGGCGTGCCCGTCCATTATGCTACGCGCCATTCGACCGAGCTACGGAGCGTATGTATGGCAAACCCGATTATCGAGTTGGATCCCGTCACCCATATCACTGCCGGCGCCGTCGGCCAGCCGGGCCAGCGCGTCTTTTATATCCAGGCGGAAAAGGGACTCGACCGACTGACCCTGCTGTGCGAGAAGGAGCAGGTGTCTGCTCTGGCCGATGCCATCGACGAAATGGTGCAGAACCTGGAACAAGAGTTCGGTGTTGCGCGCCACGAGGATCTCGCCGTCAACGAGACGGAGATGGAGCTCCACGAGCCGCTGGACCCGCTCTTCCGCGTCGGCGCCATGGGGCTCGGTTATGATGCCAATCGCGACCGTATCCTGCTCGTCGCACAGGAGGCCCTGGCCGAAGACGAGGAGCGCGACCCGCGCGAGGTCCGCTGTTTCGCGACGCGGGCCCAGATGCAGGTGCTCAGCCAGTACTCGCGCGATGTCGTCGGCCGCGGCCGCTCGCCTGAGCAGGTCACATTCCAGGCCGAAGCGCACTTCCGCCGCAACGGCCACGGCGACTGACGCTCCTTCGGGTCATATGTGTCCATAACAGCAGCCCCGCCGGTGATGCTACCGGCGGGGCTTTTTGTCCATCGTGCTATGGCCGGTCTCGGCAGGCTGTCTACTCAACGCTGACACCCAACACCGACAGCCGCTCGAACGGGTTGCCCGCCGCATCCGTGCCGGTGACCTTGATCTGCACCGTGAACTCCCCGGTTACCTCCGGCGTCCATGTGGCGGCAAAGACATTGTCCCCGGCCGCGCCATCCCCATGCTGCCCATCGTCAAAGAGGGGCACAGCCTCCCGCGCGTCTGCCGGATCTGCGAATACCTCTGCCTGCACCGCCACAGCCTGGGGCGCCTCCGCACTCTCGATCTGCGCGCGCAGCGTCACCGGCTGACCGGGCGTCACGCGTCCCGGCTCCGCGGCCGCGCTCAGCCGCAGGCCCGTCTGCAATGTGGCGACGAGGGCAAACGGGCCGCCTCCGGGCGGCGTGCTCCGGGCACGCAGGCCGATTTCCCATGCGCCCGCGCGCGGGCCTAGCACCCCATAGCCCAACGACAGGGGCAAGCTGTCGTCGAGAATGCGCTCGAAGGTAACATTCGGGTTGGTCTTGGGCGTTTCCTCGGTCAGAATTGCGCCTGCGACCGTCTTGATGGTCATGCTGATTTCGCTGCCCGGCGCATAGAGAATGAAGCTGGCATCCTCTGCCTGGTCGAGCGTGATGGTCAGCGTGACCGGCTCGTTCACCTGGATGGTGCCGCCCTGCACCAGCGTGCTCTGCACCTGCTCCAGCGGTCCCGTCGCCGCGTCGGTCGGGTCCACCATCTCGATAGGATAGTCGGCCGGCGAACGCGCAAGCAGGGCGAAGATGCGCTCAAAACTATCACGCTTGTTGTTGAGGTCCGAGTGCAGGCCCGCAATCTGGTCTGGAACGACCGACACGCCGTGGAGCACGCTGTTCACCGAGACATAGCGATCGGTCGGCAGCTCCGTGCAGCGAATTGCGACCTTGTCCTTGACAGCGTCGCCGGCCAGCGCAAAGAAGGGGACGCCCCGCCGGTCGTTGACTGCCGGGTTGAAGACCTGCGCCAGGTATTCCGGCGTGATCTGCATCGTGGCAGGTGCGAACAGCCCCAGCGCCGCCGGAATACGCCCGCATGCCGTGCCTGCGTTCGGTGTGCCTGCCATGACCAGTTGGTTGACCGCAGGCACGTCGTCCAGCCCATTCGTCTGGACCAGCGGCATCAGGTTCTGAACATAGTAGCGGGAGATGAGTCCGCCCAGGCTGTGACCGACCAGGTCCACGCGTTCGGCCCCCGTCCCTGCACGCACAGCCTCAACGTACTCCGCAAGCACCTGGGCGTTCTCCGCAATGCTGTTGGTCCCGTCGAGCGGCTTGCCAGGATCGCCGGTGTTCATCTGCCGCGTGCCGAACTGCCCATCATCCACGGCATACCCCGGCATGCCGATCTCCGCGAGATAGCCGTCCGGCTTGATCCAGTTGGTCCAGGACCTGTGGTTGGAGTTCAGGCCGTGAACGAGCACGAGGGGTTTCGGGGTGACAGCGATGATGGCCTCCGCACGCTCACCGTCGTCCGTCGTGGCAGCCACCGTGCGCAGGCCGACCAGTCGCCGTTCCTCCCAGGCCCAGCCATCCGCTCGTACGGCAGCCGTGCATTCATCGGCCCCGGCCGCAATGGTGCAGGCTGCGAGCGCGGGCACAGACTCTCCAAGCAAAAAGATGACCGGTGTATCGGCGCCCGCGCTGCCCGTAAGGCGCGCCGTCAGGCGCAGCGCGTTGCCGTCCACCGTCCGCTCGATGACCGCGCCGGCAGCATCGCGCACTTCGATGGACAGCACTTGCTCCACATCCGGCGGGGCGGTTGTGGCGGTGGGCAGCGGGATGGCCGTCGGCGGGATGGGGGTCGGCAGGGGGTCACTTCCAGAGCCTGCGGGGTTACAGCCTGCCAGAACGATCATCAGCAGGCCGAGAGATATCAGCAGTATGTGAGTACGACAACGCATAGACCCTCCAACACAACAAGCATGGTACAAGTATAATCACAAATGTCGCGCAGGGCAAGAGTTTGGCGCGCGTAAGGCGTCTTTCATCCTGGGAGTGAGCGCGGCCATCGCGAATACGCGAACCAGGCACAAATACGCGAATGTTCCCGCCGCGACACACGCTATTCGCGTATTCGTGGGGCGCTCAAGAGCATTCGTTTATCCGTGATGGCCGTGCCTCCAATATGACATGCGCCAGCGCGTGCAGCCACATGCTTCCCAATCGTCCGCCATCCTACGTTCACCGCGTCGCATCCTGTGATAGACTGCCGCATAATCGAAATCCTGCTGATGAAGGGCCTGTCCATGACTGAAACACACGCCGCCGGCGCTGCCAACCGCCTGATTCACGAGACCAGCCCGTACCTCCTGCAACATGCGCACAACCCCGTGGACTGGTATGCCTGGGGGCCGGAGGCGCTCAGCCGCGCGCAGGCCGAGGACAAACCCATCCTCCTGAGCGTCGGTTATTCCGCGTGCCACTGGTGTCACGTGATGGCGCACGAGTCGTTCGAGGACCCGGAGACCGCCGGCCTGATGAACGAATTGTTCGTCAACATCAAGGTGGACCGCGAGGAACGGCCGGACATCGACGCCATCTACATGGAGGCCGTGCAGGCGATGACCGGGCATGGCGGCTGGCCGATGACCGTCTTCCTGACGCCCGAAGGCAAGCCCTTCTATGGCGGCAC
>DAOUGK010000215.1:0-2797 GCA_034429055.1 Anaerolineae bacterium
CTGGATTTGAGCTTCTCGATCAGGGCCTCGTGCAGCGTGAGCCAACAGCCCTGCGTGTCGAGGGTCTGTTCGGGCAGATCAATCGGCCCGAAGCCGAGCATCTCGCCCGTGCTGCGGCGCAGGATGCGGTAGCCCCATGCCTGCCGGACCACCCGGACATCGCCCCATGTCTTCATGTAGCCCCACGCGCGCTGCTGGGGCGCCGCGTCGCGCTCCTCCGCTACGCGCAACACCTCGATGCCTTCCCCGACGACGGGTCGCGTGTAGTAATCGACCGCCACGCGGCGGACATGCGCCAGGCCGTTCTCCCAATCCAGGCGCTCGACCTGGTAGCTGACGCCCTCGTGGAGGTATATGGCGCCGGTGTAGAGAAAGACCGGCGCGCTGTGGCGATCCAGTTCCCCGATGACCTGCGGGCGACCCGCCTCGTCCGTCGTCTGGATGACGACCTGCTCCGGCTCCGCACTGCGCAGGCTGATGTTGATGGCGGGGCTGCCATCGCCGGCCCAGAAGTGGCGTCCGTCAGCTGCGTAGAGCTGCCCGGTCGCAACGAGTTCTTGCAGCACGGCCCGCGTCTGAGCCGAGCCAAACTCGCGGTCATCGGCGCGCAGGGGCAGTTCCGCTGCCGCGCAGAGCAGGTGGCTGGCGAGGATGATCTCGTTGTCCGGGTTCAGCCGCGCGTGCTCCGGGCTCTGTCTGAGCAGCCAGTTCGGGTGCGTGACGATGTACTGGTCCAGCGGCTCCGCGCCCGCGACGAGCAGGCCGACGGATGTGCCCTGACGCCGGCCCGCGCGGCCCATCTGCTGGCGCGTGCTGGCGACCGTGCCCGGATAGCCGGCCAGCATTGCCGCGTCGAGCTGGCCGATATCGATGCCGAGTTCCAGCGCATTCGTCGCCACGACCCCGCGCACCGTGCCCTCGCGCAGGCCCTTCTCGATGGCGCGGCGCTCCAGCGGCAGATAGCCGCCCCGATAGCCGCGAATCGCGGCGGCGAGCTCCGTGCTCCGCTCGCGCGCGTAGGTGACGATCAGCTCCGTCGCCAGCCGCGTGCGTGCGAACACGATGGTCTGTACGTCGTGTTCGAGGAAATGGGCGGCCAGCTCCGCGGTCTCCTGGGTGCTGCTCCGGCGGATGCCGAGGGCCGGGTCCAGGATGGGCGGGTTGTAGAACAGGATGTGCTGCGCGCCGTGGGGTGCGCCGTCCAGCTCCGGGCCGATGACCGTTACGGCGCTGCCGGCCAGGCGCGCGGCCAGATCCTCCGGGTTAGCAATCGTCGCGGAGGCCAGGAGGAACTGCGGGTCGCTGCCGTAGAAGCGGCAGATGCGGCGCAGCCGGCGCAGCACGTTCGCGATGTGCGAGCCGAATACGCCGCGGTACATGTGCATCTCGTCGATGACGACCACGCGCAGCTGGGCGAAGAACTCCGCCCAGCGCGTGTGCTGGGGCAGGATGCCGGTGTGCAGCATGTCCGGGTTCGACAGGATGATCTGCGCGGCCTCACGGATGCGGGCGCGCTGCGCGCTGGGCGTGTCGCCGTCGTAGGTCGCGGCCGTCAGCGGGGCAACCGAAGCCGCGCTCTGTTGCGGTGTTATCGCGGTGGGCGCAGCGGGGAAGGGAGCCTTGCTCCGCTGGCTGCGCGCGGGCGTGGGTGTGGGCGTCGCGCCGCCGTTCAGGAAATCGAGGAACGTGCGCAGCTCCGCCAGTTGGTCCTGTGCCAGCGCCTTGGTCGGAAAGAGGTAGAGGGCACGGTCCTGCGGGTTGGCGAGCAGCCGGTTGAGGACGGGCAGGTTATAGCACAGCGTCTTGCCGCTGGCGGCCGCGGTGACGATCGCAGTGTGCTCCCCGCGCAGGCCCGCGCTGACCGCGGCGGCCTGGTGCAGGTAGAGAGCATTGATATCACGCGCGGCCAGAACTGCCGTCAGCCGGGCATCCAATCCCTCGGGGAAGCCGGCATAGCGCGGCGGCCGCGCGGGGAGTTGCTCCCAACGGGCGATGTTGCGCATGAACCGGGGATTGAACCGCAGGGCATCGAGGGCGCGCTCAACAGACATGCGGGGATTATACCATGCTATAATCCGACATTATGACCCTGACCTTTGAAATCCTGGCACACGCCCTGTCCCTGGGCTTCGACCTGGCGGCTACGACACCTGTTGCTCCCCCGCGCTACGGCGCAGAGTTCGCAGCCTGGCTTGCCGCCGGGCATCACGGCGAGATGGCGTACCTGGCGGAGCGCGCGGCGCTGCGGCTGGCTCCCGCGCGGCTGCTGGACGGCGCGCGGACCATGATTGTGCTGGCCGCGAACTATAATCCAGGCCCGCCACCGCCCGGCTGGGATGACCCCACGCGCGGGCGCATCGCGCGGTACGCCTGGGCGCCGGATTACCATGATGTCATCAAGCCGCAGCTCTATGCGCTGGACGCCTTCATCCGGCAGCGCACGGGCCGCGAGGCGCTCGGCAAGGCTTGCGTGGACACCGCGCCCCTGCTCGAACGCGACTTCGCAGAGCAGGCGGGCCTGGGCTTCATCGGCCGCAACACCTGCCTGATCACCCCCGGCCTCGGCTCCTGGACGTTCCTCGCCGCACTCCTCGTGCCAGAGGACCTGGACGCAGGACGGGCGATGACGGACGAAAGACGGAAGACGACGGACGAAGGACGGAAGACGACGGACGAAGGACGGAAGACGATGGACGAAGGACCGGCGATGACGGACGAACGGCAAAACCAGCTTCCAGTTTCCAGCTTCCAGCTTTCGACCTTCCCCGGCTGCGGCGCCTGCACCCGCTGCCTGACC
>DAOUGK010000216.1:0-7309 GCA_034429055.1 Anaerolineae bacterium
ACCATGATGTACAAGCACCCGGATTACGAGGACAAGGGGTGGCTCCACCTGCCGCCCGCGGACCGGCCCATTAAGGCCGTCACGCAGGAGGACTACTGGCGGTCATTGGCCTGGCTGAATACGACCCTGAATCGCGACCCGGCGGCGCTGGGCGCCTGTCTCTTCGAAGTCGGCCACCACGGAGACTGGGCGACTTTCCGGCACTTCGGGCAGGACAACAGCGGGCAGCGCATCTGGTTGATCGACAGCATACGCCAGCTTGCGCAGGCAGAACGCAGCGCCCGTACTCCGGGCGTGCTCACGCAGGCGCCGCGGCCTGTGCATACGCTGCGCGGGCGCGTTGTCGACGCACGCGGAGCAGGCGTCGATGGCGCCTTCATCAGGCTGACGGCGGATGCTGAAACGCTGGGCGCAGACCCGCGCGCCGTGACCCACAATCGCGGCGCGGTGAGCTGGACGCGCAGCATCACGGGATACAGCGGCAACCTGTGGAACTGCTGGCAGAAGTACATTGGACCGGACGTGGCGGGCATCACGTGGGAAGAATTCCGTGCGGAGGCGGATGACTACAACCCTGCGCTGCGGCAGACCGACGGCCGGCTGGAGGCCGACCGCACCTACTATCTGCCCGAGAACCGCGTATACCCCGACGCGCGCAGCGCCGCGCCTGGCATCACCTGGGACCGGCCCATCCGCGACTTCAGCGGGCGGCTCTATCGCTGCTGGCGGCGCTGCGTGCAGGGCAAGGTGGTCGGCCTGGCATGGGAGCAGTTCCAGCGCCAGGCGCCCTACCATAACCCCAGCCTGGCGACGGGCGATCACCGGCTGCACGCAGGCACCGAATATCTGCTGCCGCGCAACACCGGCCAGGACGAATACACCCGCGTGACCTACAGCGCCGGCGGGGGATGGTTCGAATTTCCGGGGCTGCCCCACGGCAGCTACCACATTACAGTTTCGGCAGACGGCTTCAACAAGCTGGAGCAGACGATCGAGGTGGCAAATAGCCACGAACTCGCCCTCATCCTCGAAGCCATGCCCCGGGTTCGTGCGGCAGACGACCCGTTCGTCCGTGCGGAGGGCACCCACTTCGTGGTTGGCGGTCGGTCGTTCAAGTTCATCGGCGTCAACCTGCGGGCGCTGGCGCACTACGGCACCCCGCAGATGCCGCACGCGCGGGCGCAGGAGCAGCTCGCCGCGGCGCGTGACATGGGCGTGCGCGTCGTACGCATCTTCCTGCCTCACCGCGAGCTGGCGCCGGAGGAGGCCGAGGCCCGGCTGGCCGGCCTGCTCGACCTGCTCAAGCGCGACTTCCCTGAGATGCACCTCATCGTCGCGCTGACCAACCTGTACGGCGACGTCGGGTTCGACGTGCCGGGCGACCTGGGCTTCTACAACCTGCGGCCGGGGGATCGCGACCCCGCCATCCTCAACCTCGATTGGTTCGGTGAAGGATACAAGCAGCACTACCTGCCGTTCGTCCAGCGGATCGTGCGGCGGTTCCGCGACGAGCCCGCGATCATGGCCTGGAACATCGGCAACGAGCTCAAGGCGGAGGGCGCGCCGGACCTGCTCATCCGGTTCAAGCACGCGGCCGCACGGGAGATTCGCCGACTGGACCCGAACCACCTGATCACCACCGGCATGATCAGCACCCGCCACGCGCACATGGGCAGCGACCTTGCGAAACGGCGGCAGCTCTACGCAAGCGCAGATATCGACTTCATCACGAACCACGCGTACCACATCGACGGCAACGACAAGCCGAGCCCGGAGGATGACAGCGACTTGCTGCGCGACATTCCCAAGCCGCTGCTCATCGAGGAAAGCGGCTTCGAGTCGCACGAGGATCGCACCGCGCTGTACGTGGCCGAGATGGACCGGCTCTTCGCGCGGGGCGCGTCAGGCTACATGCCGTGGGGCTTCATGGCCGGCGGGGACAGCGGCGATGGAGACAAGAAACTGGGCCTGGACCGGATCTGGCACAGCGCGGATTGGGACAATCTGAATCGCGTGTTCCGCGCGCGGGCCGACCAGCTTGCAGCCGAAGCCATCGACATTCCGCCGGCGACGGGTGATTTTGCTGCGGGCCAGGTGGTGTTTGCGGCGGAGGGGGCCCGGCTGCGCCGGCCCGCGGGGCTGGACGGCGGCATCGTCCACACCATGCCGGTGCGCACGCGCGTCACCGTGCAGGGCGCAGCCGAGCGCCGCGATGGCCTGCGCTGGTGGCCCGTGCGTGTCACGCTGGACGATGGCCGGACGGAAGATGGCTGGATTGCGCAGACCGCGCCGAGTGGTGCGGTATTGTTGAGCGCGGTGTAGGGCCGGTGACCTCACCCCCCTGCCCCCTCTCCTGAGCTTTGGCGAGCGAAGCTCGCACGCTCAGGAGAGGGGGTGATTTATCTACGCGCAGCGAGCAGGCCGTCGCGCAGGCCGATGAGTAAGGCCCGCAGTTCGGCGACCTCCGCCTCGCTCAGGACCGACCAGGGCCGATAGAAATAGGCATCCGTAGTCCGCTCGGCCTCCTCGCGGACGGCGCGGCCCTCCGCGGTCAGCGCCAGGCTATCCGCACCCCCGGTCACCCAGTTGCGACGCGCCAGCTCGTCCACGGCCGCCGCGTAATCCTCGCGCATGTAGCCCCGGCGTGCCAGCTTGGCAGCTAACTCATCGACCGTGCGGGCTGCACCGCGCCAGAGCAGGGTGAAGGCTTCCCATGCCTGTCCGCTCACACCATAGGGCCGCCAGGCTGCCAGGTGGGAGTCGTCGCGGTACGCGGCCAGGTCGCTGAGATGCTGGTCGAGGCGTTCCATCACGGGCGCGGTGCGTCCCGGGTCCAGGCGGCGCTCGATGCGCAGCGACCACCGGGCCGGCGGCTCAGGCGCGGCCAGGCTTGCCTCGACCAGCCGCCGGAGCAAACCGGCCAGGTGCAGGAGGTCGGCCTCCGGCAAGGGTTGCAGGGGGGCCATCGCCGCGTAGGCCGCCTCGATGAGATGGCGCACGCCCGCATGGCCCGCAGGAGTCAGGCGGTATTGACCGGCGTCGTCGGACGCCAGCAAGCCCAGGCGCACGCCCTGTGCCAGCGCGGCGGCCAGTTGGTCCGGCGACCGGTACGCGGCACGCACGTGCAGACTTGCCGCGGAGACGGGGTCCGGCTCGAAGATGCGTGCAGCCATGAGCCAGCCGTACCACTGTCCCGCCGGAATGCCCAGTTCCTCCGCCGCGTGGTTGATGGCGGGTCCGTAGTGGATGGTGAGCGCCTCCAGGGCGTCCCAGGCCAGGGGCCACAGGTCAAGGTGATTCATACTGCATCCTCCAGTGCGACCTGCGCAAGATAGATAGCCGTCTTGTCCTCATGAGACGAATAGTAGCTGACCCACAGCCGGTCCACGTGCCAGCCCAGCCCGGCGTAGCTCGTATCGCCGCCGGAGGGCAGGGCCAGGCATTCGGCAAGCGTGCCCGCAGCCGGATCAAGCCAGGCGAGTGCGGTGCGCGGGCGGCCGTCGTACAGACGGACGGCGGCCAGGAAGCGGCCGTCGGGCAGGCGCAGCATGTGCGGGCCGCCGATCCGCACGCCGAGGTCCTGCCAGCGCCACACGGTATAGGGCGGTTCCGCGACGCCCAGCAAGCCGCTGTACGGGTCGCCATCGCGGCGCAGCAGGCAGCGGGCGGTGGCGCCTTCAAACACCAGCGTTGCCTCGTTGGGGAAGCCGGCGTCGAAGAGGGAAGGGACGAGCGTCTCGAAGCGCCGACCGTCGCGGCTGTGATAGAGACGGGCGACCTGCTCACCGCGCGTCGCGTAGGCCACGCTGTAAGCCGTCTCCTCGTGCCAGGTGATGCGCCACAGCCAGAAATCCGGGCCACCGATGGGGTGAGGTTCGCTCCAGGCGCGGCCGTCGCGCGAGAACCAGGCCAGCGACTGGTGCGTGTGGCGCGCGGTGTCGTGCAGCGCGGCCGCGGCGTTGAGCATCAGCTCGCCCGCCGGGGTGACGCACAGCTTCGCGTCGCGCAGGTCTGAGTCAGCTGATGCGAGCAGGGCCGCGGGCTCCCAGACCGCGCCATCATCCGACGTGAGGACGCGCAGCGCGCCGTCCGGCGAGACATGGGCCGCACCTTCCCGGAACGCGCAGCCCCAGCGGCCTTGATAGCGCACCAGGTCGGTGAAGGCATTGTGGGGCGCGCGGTCCCAAATACGGCGAACGGCGATGAGGCGCATGTTTCGCTGATTTCTTTGGCCCGGACGACCTCGCTCAGTGCCATGCTGACCGGTACCGTCCGGCAGAGCATATGCTTCGGGACCTGCTGCTATGTATTCCCGCCGGAGTTCGTCCATCTCGACCCTGGCGGGCGCGCAGTCGAATGCCTGGCGTACATGAGTGGCGAAGAGGGTAGTGGTTGCGTGACGCTATTCAGGTGTTGAGGAAGAGGCTGCAGGATAATGCACACTCTTCTGGGCCAGCTCCAGCAACCCGCGCAGGGCATCATTGACCGCCTTCTCGTTCGGGAAAGCCTCGGCAATCTCAGGATCAAGCACGACGACGTTCGTGGCTTCCTTCAGCCGCGCGGCGTACTTCCCGCGCCTCATGGGGCCAAAATCCCCGCGGCGGTACTCTGGACGCAGATCATCTTTTTCGTTCTCAGCCTTCTTCATATAACTCTCTCTCCATGCGAGTCGCCAGCCGGGCGCTGATGATGCGAATCCACTCACCCCTCTCCGTGTGCGAAACCACCAGCAAGCGCCCTGCGCTAGAGACGCCGAACGTAATCAGGCGACCCTCCATCTCGGAATGGTCTGGGTCATCGCCTGTCACCGACAGCTCATCTGCCAGCGCAGTGGCTGCCTCTTCAAAGGACACCCCATGCTTCTGCAGATTGCTCGCGGCCTTCCTGGGGTCCCACTCAAATCGCATGATGGCTCCGTCCTGCTTTGCTGATGCCTATTCTACATGCTTTTTGTTGTCCGGTCCATCCGCCGTCACCTGCGCGGGCCATATTACGACTTGTCCTCATACAGCGACATGCCTTCAAGCAGGCTGTGCTGGAGGAGCACCAGGATCACGAGCGGCGGAATCACGGAAATGACCGTGCCGGCCATGACATAGTGCCATTCGACCGCCGCGTCGGTCGCCACGAGCGCCTTGAGGCCAATCTGCACGACGCGGGTGGCGTCGGAGTTGGCGATGATGAGCGGCCACAGGTACTGGTTCCACATGTAGATGAACTCGACCAGGAAGAGGGCCGCGATGTTGGTGCGCGAGAGTGGGATGACGATCGACCAGAGGAAGTGCAGCGGGCCCGCGCCGTCGATGCGCGCGGCATCGGCCAGGCTCGGCGGGATGGTCTGGTAGAGCTGCCGGAAGAGCAGCGTACCGGTCGCGCTGGCGAGGAACGGGATAGTCAGCCCGGCGTAGGTATCGACCCAGCCCATCTGGTCCAGCAGCTCGAACGTGGGCACGATGCGCACGGGTACGGGCAACATATGCGTGAGCAGAATCAGGATGAACACCGCGCCCCGCCCCGGGAACTGGAAGTAGACGAAGGCGAAACCGGCCAGGATGCTCAGGAAGATCTTGCCGACCGCGACCCCGACCGAGATGATCGTGGTGTTGAGCAGCAGCCGGTCCATGTTGATCGTGTCCCAGACGTAGCGGCTGTTGTCGACCAGGGAGCTGCCGGGGAGGAAGCGGGGCGGGAAGTCGTAGAATTGCGCAGGCACCTGGGTGGCGAGCAGGACCGCGTACAACATCGGGAACATGGTCAACAGGACCGCGATGATCATCACTGCGTGCGAGACGCCCGGCGCGAGGATGCGCTTGCGAATGGCGTCCCACGACCAGCGCGATGGGTGGTGGCTGCCGGAAGGGAGCTGCGCGCGGCGAGTCATGGCTGAACTGCTCATTGGTAGAACACCTTACTGCCCGCATAGCGGAACTGCAGCGTGGTCAGCACTGCGACCATGATCAGCAGCAGCACCGACTGGGCGGAGGCGTAGCCCGTGTTCAGCCCGATAAACCCGTCGCGGTAGAGCTTGAACACCAGCAGATCGGTCGCGCGGCCCGGCCCGCCCGACGTCGTGATGTGCACGAGGCCGAACCCCTCGAAGAACGCGTACAGCGTGTTCATCACAAAGAGGAAGAAGGTCGTGGGCGAGAGCAGCGGGAAGGCGATGCGCCAGAAGCGGCGCCACGGTCCCGCGCCATCAACTTCCGCGGCCTCGAGTAACTCGGTAGGCAGGCCGCGCAGCCCGGCCAGGAAGAAGATGATGTTGTAGCCCAGCATCTTCCATGTTGCAGCGACCGCGATGAAGATAAGTGCGTGGTCGGCGGACGTGCGGAAGTTGAAGCTGATACCGGTCACGCTGCGCAGCAAGTGGCTCGCGAGGCCGAAGCTCGGCTCCAGCATCAGGGCCCAAATCAAGCCGGCGATGGAGGGCGACAGAGCGTAAGGCCAGATGAGCAGCGTACGGTAGAAGGCAAACCCGCGCAGCCGCTGGTTCGCCACGACGGCCACCAGGAGGCTGACCGCCAGCCCGGCGAAAACGACGATTACCGAGAACTTGGCCGTCACGACGATCGAGTTCAGGTAGTCGGCGTCGGCGAAAAGTCGGGTGAAGTTCTGCAGGCCAACGAAAATCCGGCGGTCGCCCAGCGCGCTCACGCGGTACAGGCTGAGCTGGATGCTCTGGACCGCGGGGATCACGAAGAAGACGAGGACGACGAGGACGCTCGGCGCCAGCAGCAGATAGGGCAAAATGCGGTTGGGGAAGCGTGTTTGCATATGAGTCCAGTAGCAGGGTACAGCACAATTTAGACAGCAATGCACCCTGAGCGGAGAAGCGCATCGGCGCTGCGCAGTCGCAGGGGGCAGCCCTCGGCGTGGCATCCTTCGACTAGCCGCTCATCGTCAACCACCCTGAGCCGTCCACCCGCTCAGGATGCTTCGTCGCGTGGATGACCAGCTACACAAGCACTCTGAGTGGAAGGCGTCGAACAACGGAAGAGGCGCCAGCCCTTCCGCTGCCCTCCACTCAGAGTGCGGTCCATGTCAGGCTATTGTTGCGGGTGCATCTGGGCGTAGTCGCCGAGCACCTGGTTGGTCTCGGTCTCGGCCTTGGTCAGGGCTTCCTTGACATCGACGAAGTTGACCACGGCCTCTTCGATGGCCGCACCGGTGATGTCGCGAATCTGGACGAAGTCGCCGAGGACGACGCCCGTAGCTGCAGGCGTATCCTTGCCGCTGAGGATCTGGTTGAACGCGGTCGCGTGATTCGGCTCGGCCTCGAACCAGCCTTCTTCCTTCAGCATGTCGTAGG
>DAOUGK010000217.1:0-8201 GCA_034429055.1 Anaerolineae bacterium
AAACTTCAGGTCCGGGTTCGTCTTCGCCGCATCCGCCGTCGTCACGCCCAGCAGGAACCCCACCGTCACGATCAGGTCCAGCTTCTCGCTCACGAACTGCTGCATGTTCTTGTTGTAGTCCGCCTGCTGCTGCGATTCCAGATACTTGCCGGTGATGCCTAACTGCTGCTCGGCATCCTGGATGCCCTTCCAGGAGGTCTGGTTGAAGCTCTTGTCATCAATGCCGCCCAGGTCCGTGATTTGCCCGACCACGATACCTTCCGTAGTCGGTTCAACCGGGGCCGCGGTGGGCTCGACAGGGGCCGCAGTGGGCTCGGCCGGCGCCGCGGTCGGTTCAGCCGCAGCCGGAGTCGGCGTGGCGCGGCCGCCACATGCCGTGACGAGCAGGCTGAACAGCACAAGCACGCTTAACAGGGTGAATAGTTTGTTGCGCATGTCGGAAAATCTCCTCCTATATTCAATGTGAGAACACTGTAATGGAAGTACAAGTCATGAGCAGGCCAAGGGCTGATCTACAGGCAGAGGGACATCCCACAAGGCAGCGAGAAGGTGCTGCTGCCGGGGCTCACTCTGCCATCCGAGTAGGCAACCACCTCCTTTCAGCCAGGACGTAAGTGCGGCACAAGCCTTGGCCGCCCATGAGGAACATAATGGATAGGTCTTACAACGAACGCCTTTGCGAGGCGCAGAGGACAGGTCCTAGGGCATGAACTGGCGTGCCAGCCCATTCTGACCGCCTGTCTGAGCCAGCATTATACTCTTCTTAACCTTGCGTCGCAAATTGCGATTGGCAAATCGCGGATTCCACGGTGGGGGAGCGGGCAGTTTTTGACAAGGGGTTACGCCCGACGTATAATTTTTATACTACTTGCTAGAGTAATTCGAGGCACGCGATGGCAATGCGAGAAATCATCACCCTCGGCCACCCGACCCTGCGTCAGAAAGCGCGCAAGGTCACACGGTTCGGGCCGGAAGTACAACAACTGATCAACGATATGGTCGAGACGATGCGGGCCGCGCCCGGCGTGGGCCTGGCCGCGCCGCAGGTCGACGTGCAGGAACGCATCGTCGTGGTCGAGCTGCCCGCAGACGAAGAGGAAGGGCTGCCCGCAGAGCTATACGCGTTCGTCAACCCCGAGATTGTCAAGGCGTCGCGCGAGACCGAAGAAGGCGAAGAAGGCTGCCTGTCCATCCCCGGCTATATCGGTGAGGTCGAACGCTCGACGGAGATCGTGATTCGCGGCCAGGATGCCCTGGGCAAGCCGCAGCGCCTGAAGGCGCGTGATTACCTCGCCCGCATCTTCCAGCACGAGATCGACCACCTCGAAGGGGTGCTTTTCATTGACCTGGTGACGGATCCGAGCAAAATTCGGCGCATCACTGCAGAGGAAGCCGCGAATGCCACCGGCGAGATGGCCGAAGCCGCCGCACTGATGAAATAGCACGCGCGATTTTTGGGGCTTTGGTTCAAAGACCGCATAGGTGCAATAGAAAGAAACGGGAGGGGGTTTTCACCCCCTCCCGTTAGTTTTAGCTATCGCCTGATGCTCAGACCACGTCCAGCGTCTTCTCGGTCTGCGGATCGAACAGGTGCATGTTGTCCATGTTCAACACCAGGTCGAGCGTCTCGCCGGGGCGGGCGTGCGTGCGCGGATCCACGCGGGCGATGAACGACTTCTTCCCGCTCAGCAGGTACAGGAAGATTTCGTTGCCCATCAACTCGGAGACATCCACATCGGCCTTAAGGGGCGCCGGGGTAATGCCGGGGGCCGCATACTGAGCCGCGTAGATATCCTCAGGTCGGATGCCGAACACAACCTTCTTCCCCTTGTGCTGCAGGTAGCCGGCCTTCTTGCTCTCGGGGACGGCCACCTTGAACGTGCCGCCGTCCACGTACAGCTTGCCGTCCTGATCCACCACGGTCGCCTCGAAGAAGTTCATCGAGGGGCTGCCGATGAAGCCGGCGACGAAGACGTTGTTCGGGTGGTCATACAGGTTCTGCGGCGTGTCAATCTGCTGGAGGATGCCGTCCTTCATGACCGCGATGCGGCTCGCCATGGTCATGGCTTCCACCTGGTCATGGGTCACGTAGATGAACGTGGTGCCCAGCCGCTGGTGGAGCTTGCTGATCTCGGCGCGGGTCTGCACGCGGAGCTTGGCGTCCAGGTTGGACAGCGGCTCATCGAAGAGGAAGACCTTCGGGCTGCGCACGATGGCGCGGCCGACGGCCACACGCTGGCGTTGACCACCGGAAAGCTGCTTGGGCTTGCGGTCGAGGAACTGACCGATGCCGAGGATCTCGGCGGCTTCCTTCACCTTCTTGTCGATTTCCGCCTTGGGCACCTTCCGCAGCTTCAGGCCGAACGCCATGTTGTCATAGACGCTCATGTGCGGATAGAGCGCGTAGCTCTGGAACACCATCGCGATGTCGCGATCCTTGGGCGGCACATCGTTGACGACGCGGTCACCGATCAGGATGCGGCCATCGGAGATTTCTTCCAGGCCCGCCAGCAGGCGGAGGCTGGTCGTCTTGCCACAGCCCGAGGGGCCGACAAAGACGAGGAATTCCTTGTCGGCGATTTCGATATTCAGGTCGTTGACGGCGATGACGTCACCGAACCGCTTGTAGACATGTTCGTAGGTTACACTGGCCATCGAAGTATGTGCTCCTTTAGAGGGATAGAATATGGATGTTGAGCAAAGCCCAGGAGCAGACTGGCTGACTCACCGGGCCGGCCGGGCAGACAGAAATATTCGGTCGAGCGGGCGATATCCCCGATTGAATCGCTAGGCCGTGCCTCTGCAAATCCAATGGCCAAGACCGGGTAAATCGAACGACTCGGGCGCCGCAGGCCGTAACCGCTCTGCCGGGCCGCGTCAAGTGTAAGTTGGAAGAAGGCGGATGGAAGATTGATGATGGGCTGAGGGAGCCGCGCACCAGCGGCCATGACACACAGAACTCAGACCCTTGAGTGGCACACCTCCTGCGCTGGAGCGAAGGTTCCCCGGAGGGAGTCCCCGATAGGGCAAGGTATTGCTGCTGTCCGCGCGTGCTTGGCCGCACCGGACAGCCCGCAAACGTGGACTGTAGTCTAGCACACCTTGTGTGGGCTGCCAAATCGCGAAAAGGCCCTTGAGCGTGCCAACCCTGGCGGAGTCGAGGCTTCAGCGGTTTGGCTGGTTGTGTGCGTACACCACCTGACCGGCTGAAGCCTCGACTCCAATCTGCCGCATAACTCCTTTCCGGTGCAGTGAGGGCCGCGTGTATAATATGCCCATGTCGCTCGACTCGCCCACACCGCGGCGGCTGCCCTGGGATGGCCTGCTGGCGCTTCTGGCGCTGGCGGTACTCGCGGCCATCCTGTTGTCGCCGCCGCATGGCCTGCTCGCCAAGGCCGACCGCGCCGCGTTCGCCGTGTGCCACCGCATCCCCGAACGCACCTTCAGCCTGGACGGCCGGCCGCTGCCCCTTTGCGCCCGCTGCAGCGGCACCTACCTGGGTACGCTGGCGGGCCTGGCCGTGCTGACCCTGCGCGGCCGCGGACGGGCCAGCCGGCTGCCCGACCGCCGCCGCATCGCCGTCTTCGCCCTGTTCATCCTGGCATGGGCGCTGGACGGCGCGAATTCATACCTGGCGTTGCTCGGCCTGCCCCACCTGTACGAGCCAAGCAATCTGCTGCGCCTCGTCACCGGCACGCTGCAGGGCCTGGCCATCGCGAGCTTCCTGCTGCCGGTTGCCAACCTCACTCTCTGGGCCGCGCCCGCGCCCGTGCGGGCGGTCGATTCATGGGCCGGCCTGCTGTGGCTGCTGGTGGGCGGCGGGGTTGTCGTTGCCCTGGTCAGCAGCGAGCAACCCTGGCTGCTGTATCCCCTCGCCCTGCTCAGCGGGTTAACCATCGTCGGATTGTTCGGCCTGTTGAACGCGATGCTCGTGCTGATGCTGCTGCGCCGGGAGGCAAGTGCGCGCCGTTGGGCCGCGCTGGCCGCGCCCCTCCTGGCGGGCGGCGCGCTGGCCCTGGCCGAGCTGGCGACCATCGGCCTCGTGCGCGACTGGCTGACGGCGCGGTTCGGCCTGCCGTTTTGACCCAGGGCGGGCGTAGGGGCGAGAGGCGAACTGCGCTTGCACCCTCGCCTCTACTTATGCGGGGCCGCGGCCTGTGATATACTTATCACAGGCGCGCTGAAACATTCCGCTGACCCCTGCGTAAAGCTATTCAGAACGCAAGCTGTAATGCGTCATGTTGCAGTCAGCGACCTGTCGGTGCAAAGGCATGCAATGCGCCGCAGGCATCGTATGATATCGGTACGATCTCGACACCCCGATAGGCATCGTCGATAAGGAGGAAGCTCTCATGGATTTCGGCAAGGCATTCACCTACGTCTTTGAGGACCCGGACTGGCTGCGCAAGCTCGGCATCGGCACGCTGCTCATGCTGGTGGGCATCCTCTTCTCCTGGCTCATCATCGGCCTGATTCCGCTCATCATCGTGCTGGGCTACACCGTGGTCGTGGTGCGCAACGTCAGCGACGGCGAGCCCTACCCGCTGCCCGAATGGCAGGACTGGGGCGGCTTCTTCATCCTGGGCCTGAAGCTGATGGCGGCCCTGTTCGTCTGGCTGCTGCCCGCCTTCATCGTGCTGGTGCCGGTCATGATCGGCGGCGCATTGGCCGACAGCAATAACGGCAACATGGGCGGCATGGAAACCATCGCCATCCTGCTCACGGTCTGCGGCTCCTGCCTGATGATCCTGTGGTCGATCGTCGTGACGCTGTTCACGCCCGCCATCTACGTGCGCCTCGCGCGCACCGAGCGCATCGGCTCCGCCTTCGAGTTCGGCAAGCTGTGGGCTTTCACGCAGCGCAATCTCGGGGACGTGATCATCTCGATCCTGCTGGTCTGGCTGGCGAGCTTCATCGCGGCGATTGCGGGCATGCTCGGCTTCATCGCCCTGCTGGTGGGCGCGCTCATTACGATTCCCGCGGCCACGCTGTGGCAATACCTGGTGCAGTCGCACCTGTTCGGCCAGATTGCCGCCAAGGATCGGGCCTCCAACCTGGCTGAGGTGGAGGACCTGTAGTAACCGGACAGGATTCACAGGATGATACAGGATTTTTCGTCCTGTCAATCCTGTGAATCCTGTCCAGAAGATAGGCTCCGGGGGGTGGTCCGGTGATCGAGGTCTTATCTGCCTTTGGCCTGTCGGCGGCGACGGGGCTGAATGCCTATCTGCCGCTGCTGATCGTGGGGCTGCTGGCGCGCTTCACCGACGTCATCACCCTCAGCGCACCCTGGAATACGCTCGAAAACCCGTGGGTACTGGGCGTGCTGGCCGTCCTGCTCGTCATCGAGATGGTAGCGGATAAGGTCCCGGCGGTCGACAGCATCAACGATGTCATCAACACCTTCATCCGGCCTGCCGCAGGCGCGATCCTCTTTGCGGCCAGCAGCAACGTCATCAGCGAGATGAGTCCGGCCTTTGCGATGGTGTGCGGCCTGCTCGCGGCAGGCAGCGTCCACGCGCTCAAGGCGACGGCGCGGCCCGTGGTGACGGCCACGACGGCGGGCCTCGGCAACCCCGTTGTCAGCGCGGCGGAGGATGTCGTATCGGGCGCCACCACGCTCGTCGCGGTGTTCATACCTGCGCTGGCAGCAGTCCTGGTTCTGCTTGTGCTGGCAGTCATCCTGTGGTGGTTCATCCGCCGGCGCAGCCGGCGCGCAGCAGCGGCATAAGTGTGAGTGGCGACCCTGCAGCCTCCCCGTTAGTCTCGGTTATCGTCCCGGCCTACAACGCCGCCGCGACGCTGCCTGCGTGTCTCGCTGCCCTCCAACAGCAGGACTTCCCGCATTCGCAATACGAAATCATCGTGGTCGACGACGGCTCGACTGACGCGACGGCCGCGCTGGCCGAGGCTGCCGGGGTCAAGGTCATCCGCCAGCGCAACGCCGGGCCGGCGGCGGCGCGCAATGCCGGAGCCGCGGCCGCCTGTGGCGAGTTGCTGCTCTTCACGGACGCGGATTGCGCGCCGGAGCCCGGCTGGCTGGCCGCGCTGGCCGCCGCGCTCGCGGAACCGGACGTCGCGGGCGCGAAGGGGGCCTACCTGACGCGGCAGACTGCGCTCGTGCCCCGCTTCACCCAGCTCGAATATGAGGACCGCTACGACCGGATGGCCGGCGCAGCCAACATCGACTTCGTGGACACCTACAGTGCCGCGTACCGCCGCGATGTCTTTCTGACCAACGGCGGGTTCGACACCATCTTCCCGACCGCCTCGGTCGAAGACCAGGAGCTGTCCTTCCGGCTGGCCGAGAAGGGCTACCGGCTCGTGTTCGTCCCCGGAGCGCGCGTCTATCACCGCCACAACCCCACGCTGCGCGCGTACGTCCGGCGCAAGTTCTACATCGGCTACTGGAAAGCGCTGCTCGCGGCCTGGCATCCGGCCCGCCTGGTGCGCGACTCGCACACGCCGCAGACGCTGAAGGTGCAGATGGCGCTGGCCGCGGCCGCGTTGGGCGGGGCTGCGCTGGGCCTGGCCGCGCGACCGGTCGCGCCGAGGGCAAGCCGGGTCGCGCTGACTGCCGCAGCCGTGGCTGCCGTCGGGTTCCAAATCACGAGCATCCCCTTCCTGACAAAGGTCTGGCATCGTGATCCCCCCGTGCTGCCTGCCGCGGCCGGGATGCTGTGGGTGCGCGCGGTTGCGCTCGGCGCGGGATTCGCGGCGGGGTTAGTGCGCTTCCGCGGCC
The DNA here is from genome assembly GCA_034429055.1 of Anaerolineae bacterium. Classification (GTDB taxonomy): domain Bacteria; phylum Chloroflexota; class Anaerolineae; order CG2-30-64-16; family CG2-30-64-16; genus MWBF01. Next base: position 6,743 of record DAOUGK010000217.1, read on the forward strand.
GGTCGGGTGCGCGCCGCCCGCCGCTGACCCTGGTGCAGCGGACGGTCAAACGGGCGCTCGATGTCGGCCTGGCCGCTGCCAGCCTCCTCATGACTGCGCTGCCGATGGCGCTCATCGCAGCCGCCGTGCGCCTGGACTCGCCCGGCCCGGCACTGTTCAGCCAGACCCGTATCGGGCAGGACGGCCGTCCGTTCCGCATCTATAAGTTCCGCACGATGGTGAACGGCGCGGAGGCGCTCCTGCCGGACCTCGTGGACCTGGAACACCTCACCGCACCCGCGTTCAAGCTGCCGCACGACCCACGCGTGACGCGCGTGGGCCGGTTCCTGCGGCGCTGGAGCCTCGATGAGCTGCCCCAGCTCCTGAATATCCTGCGCGGGGAGATGAGCCTGGTGGGGCCGCGGCCCGAGGAGGCGGCGCTGGTCGCGCGCTACAACGATGACCAGCGGCGGCGGCTGGCCGTCAAACCGGGGCTGACCGGACCGATGCAGGTGAACGGCCGCGGTGATCTGCCGTTCGAGCAGCGCCTTGCGCTGGAACTGGACTACATCGAATACTACTCGCTGCGCCGCGACCTTATCCTGCTAGTGCGGACGATTCCGGCGGTCGTGAAGGGCCAAGGGGCCTATTGACATATGCCCCTCAATCTTGTATAATAGGTTCACAAACGAGGTGCCCCGGACTGCACGGGGACAAATGGCATGGCTGAGATGCCGTGCGCCTGTTGGTTGAGATAGGTTGCCCACTGAACACATCAGTGGGCAACCCCCTTTTTAAGTTCCTGATGTCTTACCCTATCTCAACGATGCTGACTTTATCAGCGTATCGCAAGTACGCCCCGCGCAACTCATCGCTCCCATGACCGGATCTATCACGATTGTGCAGATGGTCAAACGTATAAGCTACGAAGTCCGCCAGTTGCAGTCCCGCGTAGAAAGCGGAGAAACCAAACCAGGGCAGCTCCGTGAAGTGAGAGGGTTGCCTACGCGCACCTTCCCACTCGCGGAAAGCATCCAGCAGCCGTCGATCTTGCACGCTTGAATGCAAATCCGAACGCATATCCATCATGAGCAGCCCCTGGCTATTTCCCTCAGCCAGCGCAAGCTCTAGTTCATCGAGCAGACGCCAGAAAGCCAGCCGATACAGGTCGGTATTTGAAGCCAGATACTCTGGCAGATCGCGCTTGTCTACTCGCGCTACAAAGATACGACAAGGAAGCTGAGCAATCAACTCGGCAATGTCGGTTATGAGCTGAACGCGCAAGGGCCAGGCCATATTCTTATAGAACTGATCTCCCCGCCGAATGTCACGTCCCTTGATTTCGAAATCTTCCGGCTTCGCCCAGGGGAATATCCGGCGTTTCAAGTCCACGATCTTCTGGTCGAGTAGCCGGCATGTCAGGGCCGAGATGGAGAATGCCGAAAGGACGAAATATGGAGTGCGTTTGTCCTCCAGGCCA
>DAOUGK010000218.1:0-3807 GCA_034429055.1 Anaerolineae bacterium
TGCCAGCCGGTCGGCTCACCGATGACCACGAGGTCGGGCTTGCGCCGGCCGGTCAGGTGGCGCGCGCCGCGCGAGCTGGCGCTCTCCTCCTCGACCGCACCCGCAACGACGATCCGCCAGCCCGGCCGCGGGCCGATCAGCGCGGCGGCCGTCGCGAACGCGGCCAGCGGCCCTTTGGCATCCACTGCGCCGCGGCCGTACAGGCGACCCTCACGTTCGCACACCTTCGGGAAGCCGGGCACGGTGTCGATGTGGCCGAGCAAGAGCAACTCGCGCTTCGGTCCGGCGCCCGGCGCTTCCAGCACGCCGATGGCGTTGCCTGCGCTGTCGCGGTGGGCTGAGAAGCCGTGCTCCGCCAGCCACTTGACAAGGAAGTTGACTGCGGGCATCTCCTGGCCGGAGGGCGAACGGATTTCGAGCAGCCTCCGCAGGAGCGCCAGGCCGCTGGCAGTGGTTTCGCTGATATCGGTGGACATGGTGAACCTCGCTGAACGAATGACGAATTGCGAATCACGAAATACGAATTACGAGGGACGCCCTATGTCCTGGGAGATCGGCGGTGATCACAGTAAGTCGTGCCTCCGGCTCGGTCGGAGACCGGCCAGAGCAAGAGGGGCGCTACAAGTGCGCGCACACGGCCGCGGTGACTTCGACAGTGGTCGCGCGGCCGCCGAGGTCAGGCGTCGTGATGCCTGCGCTGATCGTCTCGCCCACCGCACGCTGCATATTACCGGCGTCGGCCGGCTGGCCGATATGCTCCAGCAGCATGGCCGCGCTGAGGATCGCGCCGAGCGGGTTGGCGATGCCCCGGCCCGCGATGTCGGGTGCGCTGCCGTGGACCGGCTCGAAGACGCCGACCGGACCGTCGCCCACGTTGGCCGACGGCGCGAGCCCCAGCCCGCCGATCAGCCCGGCGGCGAGGTCGGACAGGATGTCGCCGAACAGGTTGGTCGTGACGAGCACGTCGAAGCGGCTCGGCTCCTTCGCCAGCCACATCGCCGCGGCATCGACCAGCATCTCGTCGACCTCGATATCAGCAAAATCGGCCGCGACCGCCAGGCACGCCTCACGAAACAGCCCGTCGCTGACCTTGAGGACGTTGGCCTTATGGACGATGGTGACACGGGGACGCCTGCGGCGGCGCAGGCGTGCCTGCTCGCACGCAACGCGCTTGATGCGCTCGCTTGCGCGGCGGGTGATGACCCGCTCGGCAATCGCCGTGTCGCCGTCGCGGTGTTCGCGGCCACTGTACAGTCCCTCGGTGTTCTCGCGGACGATGAGCAGGTCGACGGCGCGGCTGCCGGGCAGGAGGTTGAGGGCCGGGCGCAAGTTGGCGTAGAGGTCGAGCCCGCGGCGGAGCGCGAGGATGGGGCTGCGGTAGACGGCTGCGCCGGGCACGGCCGGCGAGTCTGTTCTGTTTTCGGGGCGCGGCCATCGCGAATAACCAGATGCGCCTGCGGGCGCGCCACGAATACGCGAATCGTGTGCCCCGCGGCGGACAGATTCGCGTATTCGTGAGTGATTCGTGTATTCGCGATGGCCGCGTGCGCCCCCAGCCGCAATTGCACCCGTGGCCGGCCCCGTGTCGCCGGAGATCGGAGACTGCGTGGCGCCGAAGAGCACCGCATCGGACGCGGCGACGGCCTGCAGCGTGGCTTCGGGCAGGGCTGTGCCGTGGCGTTCGAAGCACGCCCAGCCCGCTTCCGCCTCGACAAAGGCCAGGCCGGAGCACACGGCCGCGAGGACCTGTGCGGCGGCAGGGATGACCTCCTGGCCGACGCCATCGCCGGGGATGAGGCAGACGGTGGTCATGGCAGCTCCGATCCACGCAGCATGGGGAGCAGCCCGCCGGCATCCAGGATGGCCGCGACCGAAGGCGAGAGGGGCGGGAACGCGAACTCGCCGACTGCACAGCGCACGATGCAGCGATCCAGGAAGACGGTGACAGGCTCTCCGGGTCGGATAGCCGCAACCGCCTCCGGGCAGACGACGGGGAGGAGGCCGTTGTTGACAGCGTTACGGAAGAAGATACGTGCGAAAGATTGCGCAATGATAACACGCACGCCCGCAGCGCGCAAGCTCGTCGCAGCCTGCTCGCGGGAGGAACCGCAGCCCCAGTTGCGGCCCGCAACAATCACGTCGCCCCTCTGCACGTTCGTCGCAAACGTCGGATCCAGGTCCTCCAGCGCATGCCGGGCCATCTCGGCCTCGTCCTTGACCGTGTAGGTGTACTTGCCGGGGAAGATGACGTCGGTGTTGACGTCGTCGCCGTAGCACCAGGCGCGGCCGGTGACGGACGATTGAAGATTGAAGATTGAAGATTGAAGATTGCTCACGGGCGCCGGATTTTGGCTAGCAGGTTGAGGATTGGCGGTTACAGAGGTCAGAACTGGTACAGATTGCCAGGCGTCCGGAGAGATCCCGCGACCTGCCTGACTACTCAAACCTACCGCAGAACCACCCTCCACTTCTGACTCCAAATCTTCAATCTTCAATCTGGGCGAAGCAAAGCTTCGCACATCTGGAATCGTGCCGATTCGCCCCAGCACCGCGCTCGCTGCGACGACCGCCGGGCTGGCAAGGTAGATGGACGCCTCCGGGTTGCCCATGCGGCCGCGGAAGTTGCGGTTGGCGGTGCTGATGACCGTCTCGCCGTTCGCCGGAATCCCCAGGTGGTTGCCCATGCACGGGCCGCAGCCCGGCGTGCCGAGCATCGCGCCGGCCGCGAGGAACGTCTGGATATAGCCTGCTTCCAGCGCGGCCTGCAGCACCTCGCTCGATGCAGGGATGACCAGGAGGCGCGTGCCCGCCGCAACGCGGCGCACCTGCCCGTCCGGCCCGCGCAGCACGGCGGCGGCCGCGGCCAGATCCTCCAGCCGGCCGTTCGTGCAGGTGCCGATGAATGCCTGGTCGACGCGCGTCCCGGCGACCTCTGACAGCGGCACGACGTCCGCCGGGTTGTGCGGGCGGGAGACGGCCGGTTCCAGTTCGGACAGGTCCAGCGTGTAGCGCGCAAGGTAGGTCGCGTCCTCGTCAGGATAGAGCGCACCCGCCGCGATCTCGGCCCGGCATGCCGCGCGGGATACACCCGTCCGGACCGCGCGCCGCTCCGCCAGCCAGTCGAACACTGCCTCGTCCGGCTCCAGCCAGGCGCTCTTCGCGCCCGACTCGGCCATCATGTTGGGGATGACCATGCGGCTCTCCAGGCTCAGCGTGTGCAAGCCGGGTCCGCCGAACTCCAGCGCCCGGTAGATGCCCGCCTCCGGCCCCAGCAGCTTGAGCAGCCACAGGCTCAGGTCCTTGGCCGTCACGCCCGGACGGAGCGCGCCGGTCAGGTCCACGCGGATCGTCTCCGGCACACGCAGCCACAGCTCGCCGGTCGCCCAGAGCGCGGCGACCTCGCTCCGACCGATGCCCGCGCCCAAGGCGCCGAGCCAGCCGAAGTGCGTCGTGTGGCTGTCCGCGCCCAGGACGAGCTGGCCGGGCAGCACGAGCGCCTCCTCGCTCAGGACCTGGTGACAGATGCCGCGACCCACCTCGAAGAAATGCGTGATGCCTTGTTCCGCCACGAACCGCCGCGTCTCCGCGTGATTGGCCGCGTGTTCCGCGGTCGGTGCGGGCACCGCATGGTCCAGCGTGATCGCCAGCCGTTCCGGGCTCCTTACGCGGCTGCGGCCCAGCCTGGCGAATAGCCGGGCAATCGCCGCCGTGTTGTCGTGACTCAGGATGATGTCCGGCTGCACGTCGACAATCTGGCCGACCTCGACTGCCGCCAGTCCTGCCGCTCGTGCCAGGGATTTCTGTACG
>DAOUGK010000219.1:0-24432 GCA_034429055.1 Anaerolineae bacterium
CCCAAACCGGCTGAAGCCTCGACTCCAATTGCCTTGAAGAATACTGTGTCGCAAGCGCATGATACAATCAGTGCGGAGGCTACACATGCCCACCATCACCCTGCCCGGCGGCGGGCGGCTCTACTATCGCCGGCACGAGGGCGGCGACCGGTTCGCGCCGCTCGTCCTCGTACACGGCGCAGGCGGCAATCACATGCACTGGCCCGCCGAGCTGCGCCGTCTGCCGGAGACCGTAGTCTACAGCCTGGACCTGCCCGGCCACGGCAAGGCGGAGGGGCCGGGACGGGTCGATATTGGCGCGTATGCGGAGTCCATCCACGCCTTTGTGGACGCACTGGGCCTGCCGCGCTTTGTCCTGGCGGGTCATTCGATGGGCGGCGCGATCGCGCTGGAATATGCGCTGCGCCATGCGCCGCGACTGGCCGGGCTGGTACTGGTGGCGACGGGCGGACGGTTGCGCGTGGCGCCGGAGCTTCTGGCCGGTCTGCGGATGGACTTCGCGCAGACCACCGAACTGCTTGCCGTGAGGACACACGCGGCGGATGTCGATCCTGAGCTGCTGCGCGCGTATGTGCGCAGGCTGCGCGAGGTTGCGCCGGAGGTGCTGCACGCTGACTTCGTCGCCTGCGACCGTTTCGACCGGCTGGCCGACCTGCACCGGGTCAACGTCCCGACGCTGGTGCTGTGCGGCGAGGCCGACCGCATGACGCCGGTGAGCGACAGCCGAATCCTGGCTGCGGGCATCCCCGATGCACAGCTGGACGTGATCCCGGCGGCAGGCCATATGGTCGTGCTGGAGCGGCCGGCAGAGGTCGCCGGTTTGTTAACGGAGTGGCTGCGTTCGCGTGGCTTGCGCTAACAACAACTGTGTGACGTTCAGGATGTAGTGCGCGGCCAGCGGCACCCACAGGCTGCCGGTGAACAGAAAGAGCAGGCCGAAAACAACCCCTGCCAGGGTCGCGCCAAGCACCCCCCAACTGCCCTGCGGCCAGTGGAGCAGGCCAAAGCCCACGCTCAACGGCCAGAGCAGCCAGCGCGGGGCAATCAACCACGCCAGTCCGGCCAGCGGCAGCGCCCGAAAGAGCAGTTCTTCCAGCAGGGCCGCGGGCCACAGCGCAAGCAGCACGCCCACCCACTCCCACCGGCTGCGCGGCAGGATGGCGCGCAGCACCGCATCGTTGTAGACATCCGTCCCCCAGGCCCGTTCGATGAGCCAGCCCGCGCCGGCCACCACCAAGGACAGCACGAGTCCGCAAGCGAGCCCCAGCGCGATATCCGCAGCCAGATTCGCCGCGCGCAGCCCCAGCGCCGCGCTCCCCGGTCCCAACATCAGGCCCAACAGCAGGCACACGAGAATCAGCGCCAGCCGGAACACATTCTCCGGCCCGCTCAGCATCAGGTTGTGGTCAGGCGTCCAGGTGCGCAGGAGCTGTCCGGTTCGCACGGTCGCGTAGGCCAGCGCCGCAAGCAGCGCCGTGAGGCAGACGAGGAAGAGGATGTTGGGCATGGGCGATGACGTGACACGGTGACACGGTGAAGAGGTGAACAGGTGATGGAGTGGAGGCTTTAGCCGGTTAGGTCGGTTACGCACATACACGTCCAGACCGGCTAAAGCCTCGACTCCATGCTTGACTTCTTCACCCCGTCACCTTGTCATCGTTCGGTCAGTCCTCGATCGTGTACTCATACGCGGCGGCTTCGGTCGTCAGCGGCGCAAGCGCGGAGATGATGAGCAGCGCCTGGCTGTCCTCCGCCGGCGGGTCCAGGACAAGCCGGCCCGTGCCATCCGCGGCCACCGCCATCCGCTGGATCACCAGCTCACCGTCGGGGCCGGGCGAGAGCAACTGGACGAGCCAGCGCTGCATGACGGTGTTGTCCGTCAACAGCCAGCCATCCGACACCCACCCGGCCTCGCCGGATTCGCCGTCATCCTGGAAACCAATCTCGCTGATGGCGATGTCGTCCAGCAGGAAGCCGGGCTCGTTCACGGCGTCATCCGTCACCATCTCGAAGCGGAGCAGGATTTCCTGGCCCGCGTACGGGGTCAGGTCCACTTCCTCGTCGATCCATTGCGGGCCGACGCCCTCACCGCTCGCGCCCGTCCAGCCGACGCCATAAGCGTTGCCGACCGGGTTATCGTCGGTGGTCGTGCGACCCTCCAGGATCTGCCATGTCTCGCCGCCGTCTGTGGACGCCTCCACGTAGGCATAGTCCCACCCTTCTTCGATATCGTACCACGTCCGGAAGGTGAGCTTCGGTGCGGTGGCATTGCGCAGATCCACCGTTCGGGTCAGCGTCGTGTTGCTCTGGTCGCCCCGATTCGACCACCACATGCGGCCGTCGCTCACCTCTCCAGCCACCAGCGGTGTCTCCGTGACGCCCCGGAAGTTGAGCGTGAGCCCCACATCTTCCTGGGTCCGCAGCTCGATGTAGTCCACCCCGTACTGGCTGACCTCCGCGGTCTCAGTGACCGGATAGCGGCGGTGCGAATCCGCCGGGCTCATGTCGAAGAGATCAATTCCGCTGTAGCCATAGCGACCCTCGGCATCCGCATCCGGCGCATCGATATAGTTGGCGATGACCCAATCGGCAAAGATGTCCTCGAACCGTTCCGGCCGGCCGGCCTGCTCCAGCGCCTCGTTGAACCCGGCAATGCCGTTCTTCGGGGAAGCCACGACTGCCTTCGTCAGATCCTCGCCGAAGCGATCCAGGAAGTAGGTCATGAAGAGATAGGACGCGCCGTAATGCTCTGCGTTGCCCTCGGACGGATCACCCCAGGTCGTCAGCTGCGTATCGGGCTTCTCGCTGTATGCGATATCCATGCCGCCGGATTCGAAATCATTGAGGATGAAGGCCAGCTCTGACATGCCCTCGTTGACCCAGGAGTCCTCGTTGCGGTCGTTGGCCCAGTGGATCATGTGCTGGAACTCGTGGGCCAGCAGACCATCATAGAACGATGTGTTCGGTTGGGCGCTGCCTGCATCCGCTGAGACGTAGAACATCTCCCGTTCGTTGGAGTACTCGTTGACGGCCCGCGGGTATTCGTCCGAGGAGGAATAGTACCCGGCAATCGTCTCACCCATGTCGCGCGCGTGCAGGATGTGCAACCGCGGATCGTTGTCGACGCCGGGCGTCCACTCACTGCCGAAGAACTCGCGATTAGTCGGGTAGGTCTGTTCCTCGAAGCGGTCGGCGGAGGCCTCCAGGTCGTCCTGGTCGATGTTCACGCCCTCCTGCACCCACATCGCCACATGCTCTGTGACATAACGCAGTTCAGCAGTAATTTGCCGGTGCTCCAGCGTGTCCACGTTGTTGACCCAGAACTCCTGCTTCGCGCCGACCTCGTAACTGGGCGGCGTCGCGTTGACGACGAGTGGGATATCGCCTACGCTCGGCTTCAGCCGCAGCGTGAGCGCGCGCGGGTCGGCCGCGGGCATCTCGCTGGCATAAAGCGCAGCCGCCTCCGCATCCGGGGTGGCAATCTCGCCGGTGACGCCGGACGGAGCCGAGGGTGTGCCGGCGGCCTCGGGGGTGGGCGTGGCGTCACGTTGGCTGCCCTCAACCGGGGTCGGCGTCACGCGCTCCGGCACGATGACCGTGACAACGCGCGTGATGACGCGCACCGGCTCTACATCTTCAATGTCGACGCTCGTGTCGCCGCGAAAGATGACCGTGCCCAGAACGGCCATACACAGACAGTAGCAGCACAACAGCAGCACAACAGCGATGCCGATCGTCCAATAGGTGCGGTTGCGGTTCTCCATGAAACCTCCGGTCAGTCGGGTTATCAGGTTCTCAGGTTGAAGGTTGCAGGTTGGGTCACGGGGTCAACCTGCAACTTTCAACTTGCCAACCTTTAACCTCGTCAACGCCAGCACGACCCATCACGCGGGAGTGTGCCGCCATTGTTACTATGCACGCCTTCGGGAGTCATGTCAAGATACATTAGTCCAATTGGCGCATAGAAATAACTGTAGGTGCGCAGGCAGACGCGCAGGCCGGGCTGATCATCGAGCCGGGGCCGCACGTCTTCGAGCGCAAGGCGCACGACTGGCAGCGGCGCGGCGTCATCGTACATATACGCTTCGCGCTGCGCGTTGATGGCGACCCGCTGCGAGTCCCCGCGCACGTGCGCCTGGGGTGGAGGCAGGAACACGGGGGCCAGCGCCAGCGGTGCGATGAGCAGGACCAGCCCCAGGAAGAAGCGGCCTGCCGCGACGCGATGCGATTCACCGATGATCCGCCGCAAGAGCGCCTGCACGAAGCCGCCCCAGGCCAGGAATAACACGAGATATACCAGGCTGTTGAGCACGAAGGTCGCGGGCCGGAACTCGCAGCCCAGGGACTCACAGAGATGCGTCGCGATCGGTGCGCCCCGCTGGCCGGGGCAAATGCCGTCGCACCCGGCCCGGTAGGGCGCGACCTCGAACGCGACGCTCGACCAGAAGCTCATGGCAGGCGCGAGAAGCAGGCAGAGCACCAGCACCAACGCCCAGCGATAGCTCTGCTGCCGCCACCAAATCACCAGCAGCACCGCAGCCGCAATCAGGACAACCCCCAGCGCGGCCACCTGCCATGTCGCCCACTCCAGCAAAACCAACTCCTCTACGGCAGGCAGCCCATGACCGGCTCGTCCTGCGCCGGGAAGAACGTGCGCGAGTCCGCGCCGTGCGCCCAAATCGTCGGATACGTCAGCACGCCTTCCGCCGTGACCCACAGATACAGCCGGTTCTGTGAGTCAGTGGCCCGGCCGACGGGCACATCGTTGAACTCCCAGACCGGATAGGTGATCGCGCCCGCCTGGCGCACCTGGACGGCCGGGGTGCGAGCGAGCTGCTTGCCGACCTCCTGGTTCCAGGCGCCGTGCAGCACGACGGCCTCGGGCTGCCAGCCGACGGGCACGGAGAGCCGGGTGCCGTGCTTGAAGAAGGCCACCACCACATTCGCCAGCCCGGCCTCTGCCACCGGCCGTTCGCTGCCGGCCTCGTCGTGCGGCCAGACAATCTGGATGCGCGCATCCACCCCAGTGATCTGGCCGGATGCGATGCCGCTGGGCACGTCCTGCTGCGGGAAGTACGTGCGAGGGTCCGCGCCATGCGCCCAGACGCTGGTCGCGGTATCCACCCCCTCCACGCGCACCAGAAAATAGAGCTTATGGTTCGGGTCGTTGGCCCGGCTGATGTCCACATCGTTCAGTTCCCAGTAGGGGAAGGGCTGGCCGTCCACCGTGCGCTGGACGGCCTGGCCGAGCGGCTCGGCAGGGTCCATGTCCAGCGCGCGCCAGATGCTCACCCGCGGCCGCCAGCCGCACGCGGGCAGCGCCAGGCTGCGCGGCATGAACAGCCGCAGGCCGATATTGGCCCGCTGCGCCGACTCGACCGGCGCCCAATCGTGCGGCCAGACCACCTCGATGCGCGCGTCCACCCCGGCGCTGCGCGTGGCTCCAGACGCCGCGTCGAGCGTGCGGGTGGCTGCCGGGCTGGTGGATGTCGCGCGGGCCGCTTCTTCCAGCACCATGTTCGCGCTTCGCACCCAGACGCCCGCGGCAGCCGTACCGAGGAACACGCTCTCCGGCTCGGCATGATTGATCGCCAACGCCTGGCCCAGGTTGTCGCCCACGCCGATCCCGACCGGCGTCCAGGTCGTGCCGCCGTCCTCGCTGCGATAGACGCCCCCGCCATCGCGCGCGGCCCACACCAGGCCCGCAGTGACGGGGTCTGCGGCCAGGGCAGTCAGCGTGCTGCCCGCCGGCAGGCCGGTCAGGGCCGGCTGCCAACTGGCAGTGTCCGGCGTCCAGCGCTGCAACCCGCCGTCCGCGATGCCCGCATAGAGCGCGTAGTCCGGAACCTGCGTCTCGTCCCTGACTTCCCGCGCCGCGAGCGCCAGCCAGCGCACCGGCTGGCCGTCCAGGCCGTGCGGCTGCCAGGTTGCGCCGCCGTCGCGACTTTCATACACGCCCGTGGCGAGGCTCGCCCACAGGTGGCGTGCGTCCGCCGGATCGACTGCCAGGCCGGTCAGGTCCGCCGTCTGCTCCGCCTCACCTGTCATACGCACAGGCGCCGGCTGCCACGTGCGTCCGCCGTCCATGCTGCGCAGCGCGGGCCGTCCGCCGAGATAGACCGTCTGCGGATCCGCCGTCGCAATGGCGATGGCCTGGCGATTGCTGGACTCCAACCGATTCGTCTGCCAGCTCAGGCCGCCGTCCGTGCTGACGGCCACATAGTCCCAGGAGGCCACGACCAGCCGGTCGGGGTTGAGGGGGTCGAGCGCCCAGGCCGTCAGCGGCACATCGGGCAGGCCCTGGGCCGCGGGCTGCCAACGCCGCCCCCCGTCCAGACTGCGCCAGATGACCGGCGGCGCGGCTGCGGTCCAGGCTGCGCGGTTGTCTGAGATCGCGTAGAGCAGGTCAGGCCGCGCCGGGTGACTCAACAGGCCCGCAATCTTGCTGTTCGCGGGCAACCCCTCGCCCAACGCGCCCCACAAGGCGCCGCTATCCTGGCTGCTGAACAGACCGTATCCGGTTGCCGCCACCACGCTGCCGGAAGTCCCGCCGGGCAGGGCCAGGAATTCGGCCACGCCGCCGCTGCTCAGGACGCCCTCGAGCGGCTGCCAGGTCAGGCCGCCGTCGGTCGTGCGATAGGTTCCGGCGCTCGTGTTGAGCAGGTAGACGCCGCCGGGCAGCGCGGCCAGGCTGTGCGGCTCGGCGGAAGCAGGCAGTCCGCTCGCACTCAGCGACTGCCAGGTCAGCCCGCCATCGGTGCTGCGTTCCAGGGTCAGGCGGGCCGTACCTGCACTCCCTTGCCGCCGGACGAGCAGACCGCTGCCGTTGCCGTTCGGCGCAAAGGCGACTCTGGCGGGGCCGCTGGCTTCGCCGCCTGCGCTGACCAGCCGCCAGGATGCTCCCGCGTCGCCGCCGAGGAGGACGTCCCCGCCATAGGTCGTCAGGTAAAGCGTATCGGTCTGCATCGGGTGCATGACCAGCTCGGCCAGCACGCTGCCCGGCCGCGGCGCATCACCGTCTGCGGTGTGCAGGACCTCGAAAGCCCGCCAGGTCGCATCACCGTCGGTCAGCCGATAGACATAGCTCTGGGGTTCCGGGCCGGTGTCTACCGCGCCCAGGAACAGATGCGGACCGTTCGGGCTGCGGGCAATCGTACGGATGAGCAGGTCGTCCCGGTCCAGCCGGACCTGCTCCCAGTGCAGGCCGCGATCCCGGCTGCGCCACAACCCGCTGCGCGCGGCCTGTCCCTCGCCCGCGATGTTCAGCGCCACGTAGACCGTGCTGCCGTCCGGCTCGACGTGCAGCGCCGCGATGGGACCGGGCGGCAGGTCGTTTGTGACCGGCTGCCAGGTTGCGCCGCTGTCAGTGCTCACGTAGAGGGCATCCGCGCGGGCCGGCGTGCCGCGTTCACGCCATTGGGTCTGATCCTCCCGGCGGTTGACGCCCGTCACGCTCACCGCATAGAGCGTGCGGCCATCCGCCGCACCGGCCAGGTGACTGATGCGGCCGGCCGGTCCGCCGAGCGGCTGCCAGCTTGCCGGAATCGTCTGTCCGGCGGACACGCGCGGGCAAGGCCAAAGGGCCAAGAGAGCGAGGCCGCAGAGTAGGCTTATCAGCGCGCGAGCACGAAGTCGGGGAGCCATGCCATCTCCGTCACGGTTGGACGAGGAACCAATCGGGAGGATTTTACCATAGAACACGAAAAAGGGGGGTGTCGGCATGACACCCCCCTCCCGGATCAACTCAGCTTATCGTTATTCGGCGCTCGACTCGCCCCTGGCTCGGTCGGAGACCGGCCAGAGCGAGTTTTCGGATAGACACTTATCGTTATTCGGCGCTCGACTCGATTGCGTAGACCACCTGAATCTGCGTGCTGAAAGTAACCTCACCCGGCTGCACCGGCGTGCCGCCGCCGCCGCGGCCCTCGGCCGCCGCGTAGAGCGGGATAGCCTGGCTGCCGATGATCTCGCTGATCGAGACCACACCACCGGCCACCACCCCGTTCAGTTCCGCCAGCGACTCAGCGCGCTCACGCGCATTCCGAATCGCGGCCTCGCGGGCCTGAACTTCCAGCGCCTCGGTGTCATCCAGGCCGAACGACAGGCCCCAGATGTTGTTGGCGCCAGACTTCACTGCGGTGTCCAGCACCTCGCTGACCCGCTCAAGGTCACGGATCGTCACCATCACCATGTTGCTGACCCGGTAGAACCCCGGAACCGGCTGGAACTCGCCCGGCTCGGTCTGGGTGGCGCTCGCCATAGGCTCGCTGCCCGGGCTGCGCTCGAAGTTGATCGAGAAGTTGCTGGTCTGGATATCGGCATCCGCAATCCCGAGGCCCTTGAGGGCTGCGAGGATAGCATCCATGCGGGCCTGGGCTTCGGCCATGGCCGCATCCACCGTACCGGCCTGGACATCCACGCCGATGGTAGTCGTCGCGATTTCCGGCGCGACCTTGACTTCGCCGCGGCCGACGACAGTGATCGTGCGGGCCGGATTGAAGGTGGCCGCGTTGAAGGCCGGAGCCAACGGCGCGGTGGTCGTGGTTGCGGTCGTGGCCGTGACGGTTTCCGTCGGGATGACGGTCGCCGTGGCCTCCGCCTCACCCGTCGGGGTCGCGGTCGCGTCCTGCTGCGCCGGCGCGGCCTGCGCACTCAGCGCGAAGGCCATGACAGCCAGGGCGCCGACGACGAACAGCGCCACCAAAGTGAACAGAGATTTAGAACGAACAGACATGCGGAACCTCCTGTGATGTCAGGCAGTGTTTCGATACAAGTTGCCACTGCCTCTTACGCAACTGGGGAGTATGACGCCCCATATGCAGGATAGGTTCCACATGCGACAAAATATGTAAGACGGAATCTCAAAGCCGGCGAATTCACCACTTTACCACTCGAAAAGCTCACGCTAAGACGCAAAGAACGCCAGGCTGGAAAAAACTATCCGCTTGGCGCTCTTTGCGTCTTGGCGTGAGAATTGGCGTGGTTAGTTCATCTGCGGCACGGTCTCGTCGAGCCGGTCGGGGCCGCGCTGAATCTCCCAGGGGTACACGATGAAGCGATCGGTGACGGCTGCGTAGTAGTCGGGGCCGCTGCGGAAGAGGCTGGAGCCGGGCTTGTAGTGCAGCACGGCGGCCTCCGGCCTGCCGCCCGCCGCGACGATGCGCCCTTTGACCGTCGTGATAGTGCGGCCGTTGGCCCAGATGTCATCGATGATGAGCACCCGCCGATCGCGCAGCAGCTTTTCCTCGGGGAACTGGAGGAAGTGCGGCCAGGCCATGCGCGCCTGCCCCGCCTCCGGGAACTGCACGGCGGCTGTGAGCACGTAGTTCATCTCCAGCGCCTGCGCGATCAGGCCACCGGGCACCAACCCGCCGCGGGTAATCATCAGCATCGCGTCGTACGGCCCGCGCAACTGGGGCAGCAGGTAATCGATCAGCTTGTCTACATCCTGCCAGGTCAGGAACTCAGGCGCGCTGGGCATGGTGGGTAGGGTCATGCGGTCGGTCTCCTGTTCGGTCGCCAGCCGGGCAACCGGGCGAGCAGTTGGGCGCGCAGCTCGGCGCGTTGTTCGGCGGTCAGCTCAATCTGCGGCGGGCGCACCGCGGTCTCAGACAGCCCGGCCACCTCGGTCAGCGCGGCCTTCGTCGCGGGCTGCAGCGGGAAGGCGTCGAGCAGGCGGCGCGCCTCGCTCAACGTGGCCTGCGCATCTGCTGTATCTGCTGCTGCCGAACGCCACGCGGCCTCCTGCACGGCCTTCACGAGGTCCGGGAACACATTGGCGCCTGCGGTGATCGAACCCGCGCCGCCCGCCGCGCACCCCTCCCCGACCCGGTGATCGTTGCCCGCGTAATACGCCAGCTGCGGATAGGCGGCTCTGAAATGCGCCAGTTGCGCCGCGTCGCCGGTCGAGTCCTTCAGCCCGTAGACGACCTCGCCGTGGCTGGCGAGCAGCGCGTCGAGCACACCGTCGCTGATGGGCACGCCGGTCGTCTGCGGGATGTGATAGAGCAGCACGCGGCTCCCCGGCGGCACGGCGGCATCACAGAGACGGCGGAACCAGGCGACTACACCAGCCTCGGGCGGCTTCTTGAAATAGAAGGGCGGCATCACCAGCACCGCATCGGCCCCCTGCGCGAAGGCATGGCGGGTCAGCGTCACGGCGTCGGTCAGCGCGCTCGCGCCCGTGCCGGCGATGACTGCCAGGTTGTGTTCCCGCGCCGCGGCCAGCGCCGCCTCCGTCACCTGCATCCGCTCTTCGACGCTCAGCGAGGCCGCCTCGCCGTTCGTGCCGCAGGGGATGATGCCCGTGCAGCCGTGCGCGGCCAGGTACGCGACGTGCTGCCGCAGCCAGGGCAGGTCCACCGCGCCATCCGCCGGGCGGAACGGGGTCACAATCGGCGCAAAGACGCCGGTCAACGATCGGGCCACACGCTTCTCCAGTTACAGGTTGGAAGGTTGCAGGTCCACTAAGGGCTCGTAAAAGAATAAGTTCCGCCGCTGGCACGGTCGGAGACCGGCCAGAGCAGGAAGTAATACTTTTACAGACCCTAAGTGTCTTGTCTATCCGAAAAGTCGTAGTCTAGGGCCTTGTGCCCGTTAGTACGCCCGCAAGGGGCTATGCTACCCTTTTTCGGATAGACACTAAACCTTTAACCTTCAACTTTCTAACCTTCAACCGTTCGTATCAGCACTGCGCGTGCGGGTGCGCCGTCGCCCCGCTCGATGGACAGCGGCAGGCACACCAGCTCGTATGGGCCGGACGCAATTCCCGCCAGCCGGATGCCTTCCAGCAGGATGACGCCTGCGGGCAGCAGTGTGCGATGGACGCGATGGCCGGGCGAGTCAAACGGCTCGATGGAGGGGCCGTCGATGCCGACCAGCCGCACCCCGCGCGCCAGCAGCCAGCGGGCCGCCCCCTCGTTGATGGCAACGAACGCGCGGTCGAATGTCGCATGGCTGCGCGCGGAGTTCTCCGTGCGCAGCAGCAGCCGCGTCGTGCCCGCCGGGATGCCTGCCGCCTCCAACTGCTCCGCGGCAATCGGCCCCGCCCCGTCGAGCGCAGCCACCCACGCGGGCCCGATCAGCGTATCGAGCGACATGGCATCTACTGTCGCTGCGCCGGGCAGGAAATGTGCGGGCGGGTCGACATGGGTTCCGGCGTGCGTGCTCAGGCTCAGGCGGGAAACGAAGGACGGTGGGTCCGCGCTGGCCTCCTGCTCAGGCGTCGCGTCGCGCAGCGAAACCACCTCGACGGCGGGATCGCCCGGCCAGACGGGGATGCGTTCAGAGAGGGTCTGGCTGATATCGTAAATCTGTCGGTTCATGCTCACCCCTGCCATTCTATCGTGCGCCGATTGTAACATAGCATGGCCGTTTCTTCCCAACTCCCGTGCGGCGGGAGTATAATGACTGCCATGCACCGGACCATCAAACACCTGTTGCGCGCCGCAAGCCTGCTCGGCACCTTCGCCATCCTGGGGCTGGCGCTCATGCTGGCAGCCTGCGCGGGCCGCACGCCCGCGCCCACGCCTGGCCCCGCGGTCCCGACGCCTACGCTGGCGCCGCTCGACCTGCCAACCCCAACCGGCCCGCTCACGCTGACCTTATGGGAGGATGACGGGGATGCGGCGGGCGTCCTGCTCGACGAGCTGACTGCGGCGTTCATGCAGGCCAATCCCGGCATTACAATCACGCGCACCCACTTCAGCTACGACGACCTGCGCAACCAGGTGCGCAACGAGGCGCGGGCAGGCCGCGGGCCGGACCTGGTGCGCGCCCGCGGTGAGTTTGCCGGCCCCTTCAGCGAGCTGGGCATTGTCCGGCCCGTCGAAGAGCTATACGAGACCGCCTTCCTCGACCAGTACTTCCCCGGCGCGCTTGCAGGCATCACGGTCCGGGGCCGGCCGTGGGCCCTGCCGGAGAACTATGGCAGTCACCTGCTGCTCCTGCAGAATCGCGGCTACATCAGCAACACGCTGTATGTCACCGCGACCGCCCCGGTGGACACAGATAGCTGGCTCGTGCAGCTCGGCCAACTGACCAACCCGGTCAGCGCGACCTACGGCCTGGTGTATCCCCTGGCCGAATCCTACTGGCTCATCCCCTGGCTGGGCGGGCATGGCGGCTGGCCGCTGGACGCCGCCGATCGCCCTGCGCTGGACACGGCAGAGATGGTTGCGGCGCTGACCTTCGTGCGCGACTTCAAGACGGCGGGCATCGTGCCCCAGCAAGCCGATTACGACCGGGCCTTCAACCTCTTCAGCCAGGGCCGGGCCGCCTACATCATCGATGGCTCGTGGAATCTGTCACGTTACCAGGGCCTGGGGCTGGATGTCGCGGTGGTCATGCTGCCGCGCGTCAGCAGCACGCAGCTGCTGCCCATCCCGATGGCGACGGGCCGCTACTGGTTCATCTCAACGAACACGCAGGGCGCGCGGCTGGAGGCCGCAGTACGCTTCGCGGAGTGGATGACCTCGGATGAGGCGCAGGAACAGTGGCTGCTGAAGCTGGGCCGGCTGCCCAGCCACGTTCTCACCGCGCAGCATCCCGCCATCGTCGATGACCCGCAGCAGGCCGCCATCATGGCGCAGCTTCGCCTGGCGCGCGGGGTGCCCGCGGCGCTGGAAATGTCCTGCGCGTGGCAGGGTATCGACTCCCAGTTCGCCGCGGTGATGGCGGGCGAAGTTACACCGGAGGATGGCGCCGCCGCGATGCAGGCTGCTGCCGAAGCGTGCGTCGCCGACATGACCCCCGACCCCACGCCGGTGCCGGTTCCGTGAAGAGGAGAACAGGTGAAAAGGTGAAGAGGTGATGTGGACGGCAGGATTCATCGGTAATGGGGGTGAACTGCCACGGTGGAAAGAACCCTCAACCGACCAGTCCAAATCACCTTGTCACCTGTTCACCTCTTCACCTTGTCACCCCATCACCTTGTCACCCCGTCACCACGTAATCTCCCCGATGTACTGCTCGGCCAGGGCCTGCATCCGGTCCACGCACTCCTCGACCGTGCCGCTGCCGGTCCAGATGCACTCGACGCCGAGCGCCATCGGCTCCCACAGGGCAGCCATGTAGGGGGTGGACGGCAGGGGCTTGCCGTTGCCGGCCTGCGCAGCCATGACCGCGGACACGGGCAGCCGCACCATATTCGGATGGGCCAGCGCGGCCTGATTCGTGGGTGCCAGCGTATTCGTCTGCGCCAGGTAGAGCTGCGCCTCAAGGCTGGTGTAGTACTGCATCACATTGAGCGCGGTCTCGGCCGCGCCCCGGTCCGCCGCGTTCTGCGTCAGCATCAGCGTCCTGGCGCTGACAAACGGCATCGCAGGCCGGCCGGACGGGCTGAACACCGGCAGCGGGGCCATGCCATAGTTCATGCCCGCCGCGTCCAGGTCTCCGAAGTACCAGGGACCGTTGACGGTGATCGCGGCGTAGCCCCCGCGAAACAGCGCATCCGCAATATCATAGTCAATCTCTTCCGGCATGATGGCCTTGAGCGCCTCGATAAAATGGCCCGCGGCATAGCCGCCTTCACTCTGGAACGTAGTGGCGCCCGCCTCATCCACGACCGTCACGCCCGCAGCCTGCCACCAAGGGGCCGAGAAATAGGCGTCGTTCTTCGCGCTGTAGACGAACAGATAATCGCTCTTGTCCCACACGCTCGCCATGCTGAGCAGGTCATCGGTGGTCTTGGGCAACTCGGCTTCGCTGATGAGGGCCTTGTTGTAGAGCATGACCAGCGATTCCACGGACTCCGGATACCCGTAGATTTGACCGCCATACGTGACGGCATCCACCGCGGTCGGCATATAACTGGCCGCGAACTCCGTGGCATCGATCCACGCATTCAAGGGGATGATGTTGCCTGCCTCAGCCAACCGGCCGACATAATCGCTCATCCAGACGAAGATGTCCGGCCCCTCGCCGGCGGGCACTGCGGCCGTCAGCGCGTTGTTCATGTCGGTCTTGTTGACCAGCTCGACGGTGACGTTGGGGCAGACGGTCATGTACTGCGTGAACACGTTTTCCACCGCCGCGAAGGCCGCCTCCGGCCAGCCGTGCCAGACCGTGATCGTCTGCTCGCCTGCGGGGCAGGTCCAGCTTGTCGGGCCGGGCGCGCCCAGCTCTGGCGGCGCGAGCGTGGGCGTGACAGTCGGCTCCGGTGTCGCGGTCGGGACTGGGGTCTCGGTCGGCGGGACGGGCATGGCGGTCGGCGTGGGGATGGCCGTCGGGGTGGCGCGCGCCAGCAGGCTGCCACAGCCGGTCAACATGAGGCCACAGACAAGTGGTCCGAGGACCAGCAATAACCGCAGCCACGACTTCTTCATGCGCTTCCTCCCAATGAGGCGACCGGGACGACCGCCAGGTGGCACGCGGCCCGTGCCGCAGGTTGGCTGATTCTAGCATGGGGACGCGATATCAGCCAACACCGCAGGAATTCCAAATGTAGGCGCACGGCGTCGGCTGCGCCGACGCACAGCATCCTGAGCGGAGGCCCGCAGGGCCGTAGTCGAAGGATCGTCACGGTGCCGGCGTGCTTCGACTCCGCTCACCGCCAGCGGCGGCCTCCGCTCAGCATGCCTGCACCCCCGCGCACATTTGGAATTCCTGGCCAACACCGTGCCGTGCTTGCCAAACCTGTGCGGGGATGATAAAATCCATCTAATCTGCTGGGGAGCAGTCAAGCGATTATGCACATCTATCGGGCCGACCTGCGTGACCTCGCCGCGTGCCTTGCCCTCGATGGCTCCTACGAGACAGATTATGTCTGGCAGGTGACACAACAGCAAGACGCGGAACAGGTGGTCACGCGCTTTCAAACCATCCGCCTGCCGCGGGCCATGCGCGTCCAGTATCCGGGCTGGAGCGAGGCGCTCCTGGCCCACCAGCAGCGCGGGGACCTCATCCTGGTGGCCGCAGAGGTCGGCGACGTGCGCGGCTATCTGGACCAGGAGACGCAGCCGGATCAGGGTATCGCCTGGCTGCACCACCTGGTCGTGGCGCCCAGCTACCGGAGGCAGGGCATGGGCACGGCGCTGCTGGCCCGCGGCATTCAGCATGGCCGCCAGCATGGGCTGACCCACATGATGACCGTGGTGCAGAGCAAGAACTACCCGGCCATCCAGTTCCTGACCAAGCAGGGCTTCCGGTTTTGCGGTTACAATGAACGTTTCTATCGAAACCGGGATATCGGGCTGTATTTCGTACGCGGGTTGTGAGCTATGGTTGAGTCGGCGGGCTTGACGTGGCCCGTGATCCTATCGTTTAGCAACCTCATATTCTCTTCCGCAATCGTCATCACGGCCTTTGCGCTGCTCGGCTATACCGTCACCCGCAACTATCGCAGCGAGGTCATCCGGACGTTCAGTGTCCTCCTGGTTTGCGTGCTGGTGGTGTCGGGCGCCGACATTATTATTCCCCGCGTGGAATCGTTCCCGGCTGTGTTAATCTGGTTGCGCGTCCAGTGGATCGGCATTGCACTGGTGCCGGCCGGCTATCTGCACTTTTCCGATGCCGTGCTGCGTACGACACGCCACTTCTCGGCCCGCCGCCGCCTGGTCGTGATGGCGAGCTATGTGTTCAGCCTGATCCTGGTCGTTGTCGCGCTGTTCACGGATGCCCTGGTCTATAACGGCGACTACAGGCCGCCGGTCACCCATCTGCGCGCAGGACCGCTGTTCCCGCTCTTCGTCGCCTATTTCTTCAGCACCGCGACCTACGGCGCATGGAACGTCATCCGGGCGCGCCGGCGCTGCCTGACGCCTACATCGCGCCGGCGCATGGCCTACCTGATCGGCGCGTTCGCCGCGCCGGGGCTGGGCGTCTTTCCGTACCTGCTGACCTCCGGCCTGGTCGAGCGGTTGAGCCCTGTCCTGATCCTGCTGCTGAACATGACGGCGAACCTGGCCGTCGGCACCATGCTCGTCGTCATGGCCTATGCCGTCACCTACCTGGGCGTGCTGTCTGCCGACCGGATTATCAAGCACGACCTGATTCACTACCTGCTGCGCGGACCGCTGGTGGGCATCGTAGTCATCGTCGTCATGCTCGTCATCCCGCGCGTGGAGCTGATCCTGGGCCTGCCGCGCGACACGGCACTGATTTTCGCCGTAGTCGGCGTCATTGTCATCGGGCAACTGGCCGTCAACGCCGCGAAACCGTGGATCGACCGGCTGCTCTACCCGGAGGACCGCGAAGAAATCGCGTGGATACAGACGCTGGACCGCCGCCTGCTGACGAGCAGCGACCTGCGGCAGTTCCTCGTCAACCTCCTGATTGGCCTGTGCGAGCTGCTACGCGTGCGCGATGGCTTCGTGTTGATGCAGACGGACGAGGGGCTGCGGGTCGAAGCCGCGGTCGGTGACGCGGAGGCCGCACAGCGGTATGCGAACAGCCCGGCCGCCCAGGAAGTGTGGGCGCGCTTCGCCAATGAGCCGCCCGACGAGCCGGGCCAGATGCCGTCGTTCCGGTCAGACACGGGTTACTGGTTTGCGCCGCTGCGCAGCCAGGATGGCGAGAAAATGCTGGGCCTGCTGGCAGTCGCGGCGCGTACGCCTACGGTCGAAATGGTGGACGAGGAGAGCGTCGAGGTCGAGCTGATGCTCGTGCGCGCGGCCGCGGCCGTGGCCGACCGGCACGTGCAGGAGGGCGTTTTCGCCACGCTGCAGAGTATCCTGCCGGATCTGGAGCGCATCCAGGAGTGGCGCAGTGCAGTGCGCTATGCGCCGCCGCTGCCCGTGCCGCCCGCGGCCGGAGCGGAGCCGCCTTCTGACGCGGCACAGGCGCTCTTCCAGCATACGTGGCAGCAGTGGGTCAAGGATGCCCTGAGCCATTACTGGGGCGGGCCGAAGTTGACCGAGAGCCCGCTGCTGGAACTGAAAATCGTACGCCAGCGCCTGAAGACGAACGACGGCAACCTGACCCGCGCGCTGCGCGCAACCTTGCAGGAGGCCATCGAGCGCCAGCGGCCTGCCGGTGAACGCAAACTCACGTCTTCGGAGTGGTTGGTGTACAATATACTGGATATGCGTTTCGTGCAGGGCTTGCGCGTGCTGGATATTGCGCGGCGGCTGGCGCTGAGCGAATCGGATTTATATCGCAAACAACGCGTGGCCGTGATGGCCGTCGCGAAGACACTGGCAGAGATGGAACGGACACTGAACGCGGAGGACCTCGCTGCGCCGGGGAGCAACGGGGCCAATGGGCAGACACGAAATGAATCTAAGGTGGACCGCGAAGCCTAGCACAGCGCAAAGCAACCTGAGTTTGTGCGGCGCGCTGCCTGTATTAACGTGGTGAGACACCTGAAGGAGCCAAGATGGAAGATGGTTTTTGGGCGGCACTGTTGCGTGAGGTAGAGGAAGAAGTTGACCTACCTGTGCCGGTAAGTGATCCGGATGACCTGACCGGGCCTGCGGGTCTGGCCGCGAGCAGTGGCTTGCGCCGCTGGCCGAGCACTGCCGGCGCGGACAGCGAGGCGGATTGGCAACGAGCTGAGGGGTTGCTGGCGAGCGGAGAAACGACTGACGTGAAGGTCTCCGGGTTCAACCGGGGCGGCTTGCTCGCAGATTTCGGGTTGTTGCAGGGCTTCATCCCGGCATCCCACCTGCTCGCGCCCATCCCCGGCCAGTCGGTGGAGCAGCGCGCCGCGGCCTTGGCAGCCCGCATCGGCGACAAACTGACCGTGCGTGTGGCCGAGATCGACCGGGACCGCTGCCGCCTGATCTTGTCGGAGCGACTGGCACGGACGCAGGATGAGACCGAAGATCTGCTGGCCAGCCTGCAACCGGGCCAGAGCCGCCAGGGCATCGTGACCAGCCTCTGCCCGTTCGGCGCGTTCGTGGACCTGGGCGGCTTCGAAGGGCTGATCCATATCTCAGAACTCTCCTGGGGCCGCGTGGGTTCGCCCGGCGAGGTCGTCCAGCCCGGCGAGAAGCTGGAGCTGCTGATCCTGGAGGTCAACCCGGAGGCGCAGAAGGTGGCCCTCAGCCTCAAGCGGCTGCGCCCCGATCCGTGGCGCGGCGTGGATGAGCGGTATCACGTGGGCCAGGTCGTTGAAGGAGTCGTGACCAACGTGGTGAACTTCGGCGCCTTTGCCCGGCTGGAGGAAGGGCTGGAGGGACTGATTCACGTCTCCGAGTTGGCGGAAGGCAGCTTCATGCACCCGCGCAACGTCATCCGCGAGGGTGACCGCGTCCGGGCGCGCGTCCTGCTCGTCGATGGCGCCAAGCGGCGCATTGCGCTGACGCTCCGCGCAGCCGACCCGCACCGGCAGCGGCCCGACAGCCCCGCACCGCAACCCTAAACCCGACCATGCGCCTCACCCGAGACGAGCTCCTCGGCATGGTCATCGCGGGCCTGGGCCTGCTCGCGCTCCTCCTGCTCTTGCCGGGCGGGGGCGACGAGCCGGGTCTGTTGCGCGTGGCCCTCGGCTGGGGTGCGGTGGTCATCGTCCCGGCCGCGGTGCTGGGGGGCGTCCTCATCGTTTTCGCCGGGCGTTTCGGCTGGCAGGTGCGTTGGGCCGCAATTGCCGGACTGGAGCTGCTCTTCCTGGCCGTGCTTGCGCTGTCGCACACCGGTAGTCCGCTGGAGGCAGCACGGGCCGGCGCAGGCGGCGGCATCATCGGCTGGGCCATCAGCCTGTTCGCATCCAGCGTGGGCGGCGTAACCGGCGCGCGCATCCTGCTCACCTTGCTGGCGCTCGCGGGCCTCGGCCTCCTGTGGCTGACCGTGCCGCCGGCCTGGACTTGGCCCATCGAGCAATTTGCCAGTCTACGCGTCGAGCGAATTACAGCCTACCATCCTTTCGCAACCTTCGCGGCTGCCGTCGCCGGGCTGTGGCAGCGGCTGCAATCCGGCGCCTTGAGCCTGTTGGGCAGGCGCAGCCCTGCGTTGCAGCCGGAGCTCCCCAACTCCGCGGCCCTTGGCGCGCCGCGCACGACCCAGAGCCCCAGCACGGGGCGGTCCGCCCGGCGCAAAGCACCGGCCCCTGCGCCCGAACCGCCGCCGGCGAAACCGGCCGGCCGCGGCCGCAGCCAGGCCCGCCCCCCGCGACCGACCGCGCGACCGGCCTGGCTCCCGCCGTTTGACCTGCTGACCGCCGATCCCCCGGCCAGCGCCGCGAACAGCGCAGACGCGCGGCAGCGCGCACTCCTGCTCAAGCAGACATTGGCCGAGTTCGGCGTCCCTGTCGAAGTGGTGAGCATCAAGGAAGGCCCGACCGTCACTCAATTCGGGCTGGAACCGGGTGAGATTGTCCGTGAGCTGCGGAACGGCGAGGTCGTGCGGCGCCGTGTGCCCGTGTCCAGCATCCTGCGGCTGAACAACGACCTGGCGCTGGCGCTGGCTGCTGCGTCGCTGCGCATCGAGGCGCCCGTGCCCGGCCAGCCCTACGTCGGCATCGAAGCGCCCAACCCCGTCAAGTCGATGGTCAGCCTGCGGAGTGTCCTCGAATCCAGGGAGTTCATCCGGCTCAACGCGCCGCTGGCCGTTGCGCTGGGCCGCGATGTCGCGGGCGACCCCATCGTGGCGGACCTGGTGCGGATGCCTCACCTGCTCATCGCAGGCGCCACCGGCTCCGGCAAGTCGGTGTGCATCAATGCCCTGATTTGCAGCCTGCTGATGAGCAACGGACCGGAGAGTGTCCAACTGCTGATGATCGACCCGAAGATGGTCGAGCTGCCCGCGTATAACGGCATCCCGCACCTGCTCGGCTCCGTCATCACCGACCCGGCTGAGGCGACGGGTGCGCTGGCATGGCTGCTGGCGCAGATGGATGAGCGGTATCGCCTCTTCGCCAGCCACGGCGCGCGCAATATCGTCGAATACAACCGCAAGTTCGCGCGCGGCAAGGACCGCAGGCCCCTGCCCTATCTCGTGCTGGTCATCGACGAGCTGGCCGACCTGATGATGACTGCGGCAGAAGACATCGAGCGGCAGGTCTGCCGCCTCGCGCAGATGGCCCGCGCGACCGGCATCCACCTCGTGCTGGCGACGCAGCGGCCCAGCGTGGACGTCATCACCGGACTCATCAAGGCGAACTTCCCCTCGCGCATCGCATTCGCCGTCACCTCGCAGATCGACAGCCGGGTCATCCTGGACACGCCGGGCGCAGAGAAGCTGCTCGGCCGGGGCGACATGCTCTACATGGCCCCCGATTCGGCCAAGCTCCAGCGCATCCAGGGCTGCTATGTCTCGGATCGGGAGATCGATGCGCTCACCGCGTTCTGGCGCGCAGCGGCGCCCGCAACGGCAGACGACCCGGAGGTCGAGGCGGCGGCCCAATCGCTGCTTGCGCCTTGGGCCGGCTATCTCAACAGCCAGGACAAGCCCCAGGACGAACTGATGGATCAGGCGCTCCGGCTGCTGGCAAACAAGCGCTTCATCTCCACGTCGGTGCTCCAGCGCCAGCTACGCATCGGCTTCCCGCGCGCCGCCCGCCTGATGGATCAGTTGGAAGCAGAAGGCTACGTCGCCAGCGGCGAAGGCGGCGGCCGCTCGCGCGAGGTGCTGTATCAGGGCGACGACGCACAGCCCACCGCCGACGAAGCTTTCATGTAAAGTGAGGAGGATTGCATCTGAGGATGCAATCCTCCTCACGATGTCTGCCGGTACACTACCTCACCGGCTGAAGCCTCGACTCCAGCATCACCTTGTCACCTCTTCGCCTGTTCACCCCGTCACATCTCCGCCACCCACCGCTGCAAGAGCGGCACCGCAGCCGCAGCCGCGCGCGCCCGGTGGCTGATGCGGTTCTTCACCTCCGCGTCGAGCTGCGCCATCGTCGCGCCGTGTTGGGGCATATAGAACACCGGGTCATAGCCGAAGCCGTTGTCACCGACCGGCCCGAACGCGATGACACCTTCGCACGCACCGTCCGCAGTCTCCACGAGACCGCCCGCCGCAGCAGGCCGGGCCAGCGCAACCGTGCAGCAGAAGCGCGCGGTCCGCTCCGCCCAGGGCACGGCCGCCAGCGCGGCCAGCAGCTTGCGATAGCGGTCCGCATCGCTCGCGCCCGGCCCGGCATAGCGCGCCGAGTAGACGCCCGGAGCGCCATCCAGGGCATCCACGACCAGGCCGGAATCGTCGGCCCAGGTCCACAGCCCGCTCAAAGCGGCATAGAACCGCGCCTTGAGAATGGCATTCTCGGCAAAGGTAGCGCCCGTCTCCTCCACGTCGGCGGTGATGCCCTCCGCGTCGAGATACGTCACCTGCAGCGGCAGGTCCGCCAGGAGCGCGCAATACTCGCGCACCTTGCCCTGGTTATGCGTTGCAACCAATAGCTTGCGTGTCATCCGCCTTCTTCTTCCTGTATTTAGCCATCCGGCTTTTGCCACGAACGGCCCTCAATGCTATCATAGGCCCACTTACCCAAGCAAGCGGAGGAAGCCATGGGCACGCATCACCCCCTGCGCATTTTCGCAGGGTCAGCTAATCGCCCGCTCGCCGAGGCTGTTGCGCAGATTCTGAATACCCCGTTGGGCCGCTGCACCACCACTCCTCTCAAAGATAGTGAGACGCATGTGATGATCGATGAGGTGGTGCGGGACCAGGATGTCTTTATCATCCAACCCTGCTCGCGGCCCGTGAACGATAACCTCATGGAGCTGCTGTTCTATGTGGATGCGTTCCGCCGGGCCTCTGCGCATGAGATCACCGCGGTGGTGCCGTACTATCCCTACGGCCGCCAGGAGCGCATGGCCCGCGGGCGCGAGGCCATCAGCGCCAAAGTGGTCGCCAAGATGCTGGAGACGCTCGGCGTCGCGCGCGTCGTGTATTTCGACGTCCACGCGGCCGCGACCCAGGCCTTCTTCGACGTGCCGGTGGACCCGCTCAGCGCGTTGACCTCGCTGGCGGATTACTTCAAGAAGCCGGAATTCGCGGATGCCGCGATCGTCTCGCCGGATGTGGGCCGCGCCAAGTTTGCCAGCCGCTATGCCGAATACCTGGGCCTGCCCCTGGTGCTGATGCACAAACGGCGGGAGAGCTTCGAGCGCACGAAGGTTTCGCATGTTGTCGGTGACATCAAAGGGAAGATTCCCATCATCATCGATGACGTCATCGCCGGCGGCAGCGTGCTCGACGAGGTCAATGAGCTGGTCGCTGCGGGCGCGCGGCCGGAGATTTATCTGGCGATCACCCACGGTGTACTGCTTGACAGCGCGCTGGCCCGGCTCGAAAACCCCAATATCAAGAAGCTGGTCATCTCGGACACCATTTGCCAGCCGGAACACATCCGGAATCACCCCAAGATCGAGATTTGTTCGGTGGCAGACCTGCTGGCCCAGGTCATCTGGCGTATCCACGTCGGTTCATCCATCGGTGACCTGATCGAGAAAGCACGAGGGTAGTCGTTCGTGAGTCTGTATAACTGGCTGCTGGCCTATATCGGGCCGATTCTCGGCGTTTTGTTGGTGCTCCTCCTGGCCGCGCTGGCAGGCGTGGTGATGCTTTACCGGCGGCTACAGCACCTTGAGCAGGGCTACCGGCTGCTCACCGCGGGGGCTGATGGCGGCAACCTGGAAGAAGTGCTGCACAGCCACATGGCCGAACTGCGCGGCGCGGTGGCGTGTGTCGAAGAGACGGATGCGCTGGCCCGCCGCCTCGAACACGCCGGCCGGTCTCATATCCAGCGGGTCGGCTTCCTGCGCTTCAACCCTTTCCGGGAGACGGGCGGCGACCAGAGCTTCGCGCTCGCGCTGGCTGACCTGGAGGGCAATGGCGTCGTGTTGAGCAGCCTGCACAGCCGCGATGTGACACGCGTCTACGGCAAGGCGCTCGCCGGCTGGGAGTCGGCCTATCCGCTGACGACCGAAGAACAGCAGGTGATCGATAGGGCGAAGAAGAACGGGCACAGCCTTTCATAGGGCGTGCTGCAACGTCCCACCCATCGAACCAATGGCGCTCAAGCGCCTACTACAAACCCTAAGCAGGGAGACTTCTTAAATGTTATTCAGACGCGAAGCCCGGCCTGCGCCGGATCAGATTGAAGTGGTAATCGGCCCCCGCGCGACATTCGAGGGCAAGCTGCGCTGTGACGGCAGCATCCGCCTGGACGGTACAGTCGAAGGCGGTGAAATCGAGACGCTGGGCAACGTGCTGATTACGGAAAGCGCGCGCGTCATGGCCGACATTCGGGCCAGGACGGTGTCCGTGGCCGGCGCTTACAAGGGAACCATCACGGCGGACCGGGTGGAGCTGCTGGAGGGCGGGCGACTGTGGGGCGTGGTCAATGTCGCCTCATTCCTGCTCGATGAAGGGGCGCACTTCGACGGCCAGTTGGTCATGCGCCAGACCGCCGAGGAGGAACCGCTGCTGCCCGAACGGCCCGCGGCAGGCGAGCAGATTCCGGTGGCAGACGAATAGGCATTGCCACAGAAAATGCTATAAGTCTCTATCCGCAAACCCGCTCTGGCCGGTCTCTGACCGTGCCCCTGGCACGGTCAGAGACCGGCCAGAGCAATTCCCGGATAGACTCTAAGGGCGATAGGCGAGCGAAGCCCGCCTATCGCCCCTATAGCAACCATCACATTTGGCGGTGCGGCGCTACGCCGGCAGCAGGCCCTCGCGCACTTGCGGCTTCTCCATATAAAGCAGCAGCCAAATCGACACCGCCACCGCCACGACATTCAACAGGATATAGCCCCAGTCGAGCAGCACCGTTTCACCCTGTGCGCGCGAGCTGTTCGCCCACAACATCATCAGGCGGCTGATGATGTTGACGCCCTGGGCAAAGGAAAGCAGATACCAGGGTGCCGGCGAGGTCGACGGGCGCACGAAAAGCTGCACATCGGCCACCACAACCATGAAGACGAGCAGCGCAGGGAGCCACCACATCTGCGAGCTTCCACTGTACAGGCTGGGCGGGAACAGCAGCAGCGGGATAATCTGCAAAATAAGGATGATGCTGATTGCCAGGCGGGTATAAAGAGGCCGGCGTGCCATGCTGAATGTACCTCCGTGGGGAATCTCCGGCCTGATTATAGGGGCTGTGCGGCGTCTCTGTCAAACGAAGAGCATTGCAGAACTGATGGGACACGCGGAAAACAGCCCTTATTCTGGCGTCGTGGCTGTCAGCCTGCAAGTTGAGAGCAGTTGTTCTTGGTGACATTTCCGTACCTTTTGGGCAATTCTGGCTGCTTGACAGCAACACAGGACCTCATTATAATCAGGCCCAAGTTCGTTGATACGATTTGTATCGTTCCTCTCTGAGCCTCGCGTGTCGACCAGGTCTTGCAACACCGACGTTGGCCTGGGTAAATTCCCATGGGTTTCCCCCGGGGACTACCTTGATGGATCTGGATATCACTCCCGTTCGTTATTAACAGGAGGTGATTGCCAATTCAGCCAGAACCAGTCTGTCTTACTGCAGTGTTGCGTCTGGCATCATGTGCAATAGCATCATGTGCAATAGCATTGTGTCCGATATGTCATATC
>DAOUGK010000220.1:0-4235 GCA_034429055.1 Anaerolineae bacterium
CCCGTGAACGGTTCGACGGTGAACTCGGCGTCCGCGGGCGCGGGTGCAGGTGCAGCCGCGGGCTGTGCGGGAGCCGGCGCAGGCGCTTCCGGTGCCGCGGCTGCAGCAGGCGCGGGTGCAGGTGCTTTCTCGCGGCCCTCCACGAAGGCTTCGATATCGCGCTTGATGATGCGCCCGCCGGGGCCGCTGCCCTGCACGTCGCGCAGATTGATGCCCAGTTCAGCCGCCATGCGCAGCGCGACCGGCGATGCCACCAGGCGGCCGCCCTCACTTTCCTCCGCGCCTTCCGGCGCTTCACCCGCGCCGGTCGCAGGGCCGGTGCGCTGATCGGGCTTGACGCCGCTCTCGGGCAGCGCCTCCGGCGCGCCCTCGAGCTCCTGCTGGGTCGTTGGCGCAGGTGCTTTCTCCTGCGCGGGGGCAGGAGCCGCGGCCCCGCCCAGGCCCAGCGCGGCCCGGTCGACCTTCTCGCCGGCTTCCCCGATGACGCCGATGGGCGTGCCGATGGGCACACTCTCGCCCGCCTCGGTGAGAATCTCCAGCAGCGTGCCGGCGCGAAACGCGGGCACCTCGACGGTGGCCTTATCCGTCTCCACGAGCACGATCGTCTCGCCCTGGTCGACCGCCTCGCCCGGCTTCTTCAGCCACTCGCTCAACTTCCCTTCGGCCATGTCAAAGCCCAGCTTGGGCATCGTTATCAGCTCAGCCACAGGTTCCTCCTTGCTAACGAGTAAGAAGTAATGAGTAAGAGTTTTTACTCGTTACTCGTTACTCATTACGCTTATCCACTCATACAGGCTGCCGACGACTCACTTCAGATACATCACGTCCTTGACGGCCGTTATCACATCAGCCACCTGGGGCAGCGCCATCTGTTCGAGCCGCCGATTATAGGGCAGCGGCACCTCGAACTGCGCCACGCGGCGGACCGGTGCGTCCAGGTAATCGAAGGCCAGCTCGTGGATGCGGCTGGAAATCTCCGACCCGACGCCGTAGGCGCGCCAGCCCTCTTCGACGATGACGACGCGATTGGTGCGCTTGACGGATTCGATGACGGGGCGCGTGTCCAGCGGGCGCAGCGTCCGCAGGTCGATCACCTCGGCCTGGATGCCTTGCTCCGCCAGCTTGTCCGCCGCTTCCAGCGAGATCTGCAGGCCCTTCGAGTAGGAGACGATGGTGACGTCGTCGCCCTGGCGCTTCACGTCCGATTCGCCGATCGGGATGATGAAATCCGGGTCATCCGGCACCTCGCCGCGCTGTTGATACAGCGTCGCGTGCTCAATGAACAGCACCGGGTCATCATCACGGATGGCGGCCTTGAGCAGCCCCTTGGCATCCGCCGCAGTGCCGGGCGAGACAACTTTGAGGCCGGGGAAATGGGCGAACACCGCGTCGGGCGTCTGCGAGTGCGTCGCGCCGAGCTGGCGGCCGCCGCCGCCGACCGTGCGGATGACGAGCGGCACTCTGATCTGCCCGTTGAACATATAATAGAACTTCGCCGCGTGGTTGACGATCTGATCCATCGCCAGGAAAGCGAAGTTGATGGTCATAATCTCAGCAACCGGGCGCAGACCCGCAACTGCCGCGCCGATGGCGGCCCCGGCAATCACGCCTTCGGCAATCGGCGTGTCCTTGACGCGGCGCTCGCCGAACTCGTCCAGGAAGCCGCGCGTCACGGCGTACGTGCCGCCCCACTTGCCGATTTCCTCACCCATGATGAACACCCGCTCGTCGCGATACATTTCCTCGCGGAGCGCCTGGCTGATCGCCTCACGAACTGTCATGCGTGCCATAGCAAAACCATCCTCCTAGCGGTGGCCCATCGGGTTAACATAGACGTATTCGCACAGGGCGGCATCGTCCGGCTCGGCGCTTTCCTCAGCGAACTTCACAATCTCGGCCAGCTCTTCTTCCACCTGTGCATGGATGGCATCCAGTTCGCCCTGCTCCGTCGTCTTCTTCTCTTTCAGCTTGCCGCCCAGGCGCAAGATGGGGTCGCGGGCGCGCCACTCCTCGATTTCCGCCTTGCTGCGATAGCGCTCAGGATCGCCCATCGAGTGCCCGACGTAGCGGTAGGTCATCGCCTCCAGGAGGACGGGGCCATCTGAGCGCGCATAGGAGAAGGCTTCATCCAGCGCCTCGTAGACCTCGAAGACATCCTGACCGTCGATCTGGCGGTTGGGCATATCGTAGGCGCAGCCCTTCTGGAAGATGCCTGCGACCGCAGAGGCCTTGCCGACCTCGGTGCCCATGCCGTACTGGTTGTTCTCCACCAGGTACACGACCGGCAGCTTCCACACAGCCGCCAGGTTCAGGGACTCATGGAAATAACCGATATTGGTGGTCCCTTCGCCCAGCACACACAGCACCGCGTCTTCTTTTTCGTTATAGCGGATTTCGATGCCGACGCCGGTCGCGATGGGCAGGTGCCCACCGACGATAGCGTGGCCGCCCCAGTAGCGATGGTCGGCGCTGGCGAGGTGCATGGAGCCGCCCTTGCCGCCACTGACACCCGTCGCCTTGCCCAGCAACTCTGCCATGACTGCCTTCGGGTCCAGCCCGCGCGCGATGGCCCAGCCATGATCGCGATAGGCTGTCAAGAGATGGTCCGTCGGCCGCATGGCCTGGCAAGCACCCGTGGCGATCGCTTCTTCGCCGATGTACAGGTGCAGGAACCCGCCGATCTTGCCCTCGGCGTACAATTCGGCGGACTTCTCCTCGAACCGCCGAATCAGCACCATCTGGCGGTACAGCTCAAGGAGCTCGCTCTTGGACAACTCTTTAGCCACCGATGTCCTCCTTCAACTTTGCGCTGCAATATAAACTAGCCAATTATGCCACAAATCGGCCCGTTGTCCTACTCATGTTCATGCTTTGGTAATAGCAGGAACGCGAACGTGCCTGCGAATTGCAGCGCGCCGCTGACAAACAGCGCGCCGCGCGTCGTGATTGCTTCGGCCAGCCCCGCGCCCAGGATCGGGCCTAACGTGATGGCGATGCTCGACAGGGTGTTGGCTGCGGCCGCAAAGCGCGGCTGCTTTCCCTCCGGGCAGACTGCCAGCAGCATGTCGAACAACCCCAGATCGATGCCTGAGACCGCAAAACCCCACAGTACGGCTGCAGGCAGCAGCCAGATGACGGAGGGCGCCAACGCCGTCACGACCGGGTACAGGGCGAACGTCGCACCGCAGACCAGCAGGAGCTGCCGGTGGCCGATCCGGTTCGCGACCAGTCCCCAGAACCAGTATCCTATCACCAATGCCGCATAACCGGCTGTGCCCCGCAACCCAATCCAGCTATCCGTTGCCTTCAGATCGTTGACCCAGTAGATGCTGTACAACCCGGCGGGCAGCGCAATCGCCAGGCGAAAGCCGATGCTGGCGACGTTGTAGCGGACGAACGGCTTGCTCTCGACCAGCGGCCTGAAGAAATCTGCCAGGCGCTCTGTCAGGCGCATGGATGTGTCGTCTCGCGGGGACGGCACGAAGGGCGGCACGACGACGCGCCAGAAGTAATACAGGTTGAGCAGCCCGGCGGCGAAGGAGAGCAGAAAGACGGCCTGGTAGGCCAGCGGGAAGGGGCCGCGATCCAGCCACAGCCCAAACACCAGCAATGATGCGCCCGACAACAGGCTCATCAACGACCAGCGCGTGCCGTTGAGCGTTGCGCGGCGGCTCGGCGGGACGGCCTGCGCCATCGCGGAGGTCCAGGCCGGCTGGCCGATGGAGTTCGGGATGGCCGCCAGAGCCCAGACAAGCACGATTGCCAGCGGGAGCGCGGAACCGGTCAACAGCAGGGGCAGGAAAGCAATCAACACGTAGGACAGCCGCGCCACCAGGGTGACGCGCACAAACAGCTTCATCTGGTTAGAGGAGCGCTCGGCCAGTGCGCCGCCGGGAATGTACGCCAACATGCTGACGAGCGCGGGGCCGGAGGTCAACAGGCTCACAACCGAGGCGGATGCGCCCAGCCGCGCCAGGAAGACCCCCAGGAAATTGTAGATGCCGCCGTCCACCGGGCCGAACCACAGGCCGCTCAGGAGCAGGTTACGGTAGTTGCGGTCTTCCGTGCTCATGTCGCGCCGGCCCAACAACATGCCGGCTACCACACGCGCCCGGTACATGAGCGTTGTGAACATGGGTACGAGTGTAACAGAAGGCGAAGTAGACGGCAACCTGCCCCAATCCGTCAATAATTCCCCTTCGATTAGATGCGTTTCATCCTGTGCGAGAATCTGA
>DAOUGK010000221.1:0-3959 GCA_034429055.1 Anaerolineae bacterium
GCCTGTTCCCGACCGCGCGCAGCGGTCCGACCTGCGGGACATACTGAGTCAAAGGAATCCCATGATCGACATCACCATTCCCGGCAGCGGGAAGATCCAACTGGAACACCTGGTGCTGGATTACAACGGCACACTCGCGCGTGACGGCGACCTGCTCGAAGGCGTGGCCGAGCGCCTGACCGCCCTGGCTCAAGTCCTTACCATCCACGTCATCACCGCGGACACCTTCGGCAAGGTGCAGGCGGCGATGACCGGCCTGCCCTGCACGGTGCGCATCCTGCCGCAGACGGGCCAGGGGCATGCAAAGATGGCCTATGTCTGGCAGCTCGACCGGACGCGCGTGGCGGCCATCGGCAACGGTCGCAACGACCGCCTCATGCTGCAGGCCGCCAAGCTGGGCATCGCGATTGTCGGGCCTGAAGGCGCAGCCGTGGATACCCTCCATGCGGCCGATGTCGCCGTGCCCAACATCCATGCGGCGCTCGACCTG
Organism: Anaerolineae bacterium; assembly: GCA_034429055.1. Classification (GTDB taxonomy): domain Bacteria; phylum Chloroflexota; class Anaerolineae; order CG2-30-64-16; family CG2-30-64-16; genus MWBF01. Next base: position 491 of record DAOUGK010000221.1, read on the forward strand.
CTGCAGCACCCGCTGCGCCTCGTCGCGACGCTGCGGTCGTAAGGACGATTGGAGATTGACGATTGTTGGGACGGGCGGCTGCCTGAAAAGGGAGCCCGCTTTTCGATCTTCCTTGGCGCGAGCAGAATGTGGCAGTACACTCTTGCCCGATGTGGTTTTCTTTGTTATAATGTGACCACATTGAGAGGTGCGAAATGGCAGTTGTCACAGTGGGCATCCGAGAGCTGAAAGCGAGCTTGAGCAGTTATCTCAGGCGCGTTCGCGAAGGGAAGGAGACCGTGCTGATCACAGAGCACGGCAAACCGGTAGCAGAAATCCGGCCTCTGGAAGATGATGTGAACGAACGTATGCGCGCGATGGTAACCCTCGGCCAGGCCGCCTGGAGCGGGCAGCCGCTGCGTCCGAATGAGAAAGATGTGGCCTTACCACAGGTCCAGGGGCCAAAGACCGTGGCCGATCTCCTGCTTGAGGATCGCGAATGATCCTCTACCTTGATGCGAGCGCACTGGTCAAAAAGTACGTGGCCGAGCCCGGGACGATGGAAGTCAACGACGCGATCGCCACTGCAAGCAACATTGGCACAAGCCTCCTGACCCGCGCCGAAATGGGCAGCGCGCTGGCGAAGGCGGTACGGCGGGGGGCAGTTGCACCGAGCGGTGGAACGATCGCCATGGAACGGTTCAGGGCCGAATGGCCGCACATCTTCCGCATCGCCGCCACAGAAAGCATCGTTGCCCACGCCGATGAACTGGCGTGGATGTATGGACTACGCGGCTATGATGCGATGCACCTTGCGAGCGGCCTCTTCTGGCAGCGATCAGTGCGCGAGGCGGTCTCGTTCGCGACTTTCGACCGGCAGTTGTGGGGCGCGGCCCAAGCCGCCGGCTTGACTCCCTTCCCAGCAGACCTATCACCCTACCTTATCAATAGCCAGCGGAGGACTTAATGGAGATTGTGGTCAAACAGGCGGACCTCACCGGGGAGGCCGCGGACGTGGTTATCGTCAACCTGTTCCAGGGCGTGACTGTGCCTGCCGGCGCAACCGGCGCGGCGGATGCTGCGCTGAACGGCGCGATCCGGGAGGTCATTGCGGCCGGCGATTTCACCGGCAAGGCGGGCGAGACGGTCGTGCTCTACCCGCGCGGGCAGATGCCTGCCCGTCGCGTGCTCGTGGTGGGGCTGGGCGAGGCGGACAAGTTCAACCTGGCAGGCGTACGCCACGCGGCGGCTGTCGCGGCCCGCAAGGCGCGCGACCTGGGCGCGCAGACCGTGGCAACCATCGTCCACGGCGCGGGCATCGGCGGGCTGGACCCGCAGGCCGCCGCGCAGGCTGTGGTCGAGGGGACGCTGCTCGGCTTGTACCGGTTCGCGGGGTATAGGTCGAAGCAGTCGAAGGACTGGAAGCCGGATCCGGCCACGCTGCTCGTGCTGGTGCGGGATGCGGGCCATGTGGATTCCATCGAGGCAGGCGTGCGCCGCGGCCAGGCTATCGCCGCGGGCGTCTGCCTGGCACGCGACCTGGTCAACACCCCGGCCAACTACATGCCCCCACAGCAGATGGCCGAGCAGGCCAAGGCCCTGGCCCAGGAGACGGGGCTTAAAGTCGAGGTGCTGGGCCGGGCCGAATGCAAGGCCCTCGGCATGGGCATCTTCATGGCCGTCGCGGAGGAATCTGAGCAGGAGCCGCAATTCATCATCCTGGAGCACAACGCGGGCCGGACGGACCTACCCACGGTCGTGCTGGTCGGCAAGGGCGTGACCTTCGATTCGGGTGGGATTTCGCTCAAGCCGGGTGAAGAGATGTGGCGGATGAAGGATGACATGGCGGGCGCGGCCGCGGTCATCGCGGCGCTGGGCGTCGCGGCCCGGCTGAACCTGCCGCTGCACGTGGTCGGGCTGGCGCCGTGTGCGGAGAACCTGCCCGGCGGCCGTGCGCAGAAGCCCGGCGATGTGTTCACCGGCATCACGGGCAAGACGATGGAGGTCATCAGCACGGACGCGGAAGGCCGGATGCTGCTTGCGGATGCGCTCGGCTATGCGGCCCGCTATACGCCCGCCGCAGTCGTGGACATCGCGACGCTGACCGGTGCGCAGGGTGTGGCGCTCGGCCCGCTGGCCGCGGCGGTGTTCAGCAACGACGAGCCGCTCGTCCAGCGCCTGCAGGCCGCGGGCGAGTCGTCCGCGGAGCGGCTGTGGCGGCTGCCGCTGTACGAGGAATACCTGGAGACTATCAAGAGCCAGGTCGCGGACGTGAAGAACAGCGGTGGGCGGTCCGGCGGCGTCGGCACGAGCGCCAAATTCCTGGAGCACTTCACCGAGGGCTATGCCTGGGCGCACGTGGACATGGCCTCGATGGCGTGGAGCGATGAGGACAAGCCCGCGCGACCGAAGGGCGCGACGGGCTACGGGGTCAAGCTGTTTGTGGAGTTCCTGGAGGGATATCGCGGGTAGGAACCTGATTTGAACCGCCAAGACGCGAAGGGCGCTAAGCAATAGTCTTAGCGCTCTTCGCGTCTTCGCGGTTCACTCCAGCGCCACGGCGAGCAGCGTCATATCGTCATACTGCTCGGCCGCGCCGCGGTAGGCATTGAGGTCGGCAAAGACCTGCCGGCACAACACATCCACCGGCAGCGCGGCGTGCATCAGCAGCACCCCCTGGAACCGGGCCGGCCCGAACAGCTCACCGCGCGGGTCCGCGATGTCCGTCAGTCCGTCCGTGAACAGGATCAGGCGGTCGCCCGGCTCCAGCTCCAGGCGCTCCTCGGACAGGTTGGCGGCCGCGTTCTCCAGCAAGCCCAGGATGGTGCCGCTGCCGCCGAGCTCGTGGGCGGCGCCGCTGCGCAGCAGCAGCGGGCGGTCATGGCCCGCGCGGCCATAGGTGAACGTGCGGCCTGCAAGCACCCCGTAGAACACGCTGACGAACATATCCGGCTCGCCCAGATCGAGCAGCAGCCGGTTGACGTTGGCAAGCACCTCGACCGGAGAGCCGGTGCGCTGCGCCTCCGCCCGAATCAGGCTGCGCGAGAGCGCCATGTACAGTGCGGCGGGCATGCCCTTGTCCGAGACATCCGCGATGACCAGGCCCACGCGGCCATCGCCCAGGGCAATCACATCGTAGAAATCGCCGCCCACTTCGCGTGCTGGTTCGTTGTGTGCCGCGAAGCGGCAGCCGGCCACCGCGGGGAATTCGGTAGGCAGGAAACTTTGCTGCACCTGCCGCGCCAGCTCCAGCTCGCGCTCCATGCGCTCTTTGACGGCCAGCTCGTGCTGCGCCTCTTCCAGCGCGACAATCTTGGCCTGGAGTTCCTCGATCAGGCCCGCGCGCTGGACGGCAAGCGCGGCGTGGCTGGCGAACGTCTGCAGCAAGGCCACCTGGCCGGGCGGGAAGCTCGGCAGGACGGTCGAGTGGACGATCATCGCGCCGACGGGCCGGCCCTGCACGACCAGGGGCACGCGCAGCCCTGCGCGC
>DAOUGK010000222.1:0-9306 GCA_034429055.1 Anaerolineae bacterium
CCCGCGGATGGAGGCGCCCGGCCGGTAGTCGGCCTGCGGGCTGAGATAAAGCTGTTCCTCGCCGCCCGCGGGAATCCACGACGTGACGTGCGCGCCGTACAGATAGATTTCAGCCCGCGCACCGTCCGCGGCCGACATCACGACCTTCGGCAGCCCGGCTGCCCCGTTGACCACTCCTGCCGGTCCTTGCATGGCGTGTTACTCCTGTGTCGGATGCTCTTAGAATCCACCCGAAAGTAGCTCTGGCCGGTCTCCGACCGTGCCCCCTGGCTCGGTCGGAGACCGGCCAGAGCGGGCGCTCGCCAAGCGCATGTCTAATGCTCGTCCCACTGCCAGAACCAGTAGGCCAGACCCTTCCACTGGCCCCAGGGCGCAAAGACCTTCTCGATATCCGCGGGCGTCACCGGCGCACCCGCGAAGAACTCACGCGACACCATCTTCGCGGCCCACGAGTCCGCGGGAATGTAGTCGTAGTGTGCCAGCAGCATGAGCAGGTTCGCGGCGGCATACGGCCCGATGCCCTGGATGCTCAAGAGGCGCTTGCGCAGCTCCGGCGTCGTGAGGGATGCTGTCTTGAGCGCCTCAAGGTCCAGCTTGCCTGAGGCGACCTCGCGTGCCAGGGTCGCCACGTAGGGCGCGCGGTAGCCGAGGCGGGCGTCGGTGCGGAGCGCGTCCGCGCTGACGGCTGCGAGCTGTTCGGGCGTGGGGAACGCGCGCCGCGTCGGATCTGCTGGCAGCGGGTCCCCGTACAGGTTGACGAGCGCCGCGGTCATGCGCTTCGTCGCGGCCCACAGGGTGTTGGTGGTGAGGATGGTCTTGACCACATCCTCGAAGAGCGTGGCCGAGCGGAGGATGCGGCCCTTCGCCTCAACCGCCGCGCGGGCCAGCTTGGGCTCGTCGGCCGCGGCCTCGTAGAAGGGCGAGAGGTCCTGGTCGAGGCCGGCCATCCAGCGCACGGTCTCAGCAATCTCGATTTCTTCCGCCGCGCTGATCGGCGTGTCCGTCCTAACGCTCACCGCGTCGGGCAGCGGCGCGACGGTCAGCTCCAGCACGCGGCCCTGCGCCAGCCGCGCGACACAGGAGAAGCCGCCATCGTCCGTGGGCCGGAAAGGCGCGAGCTGGATCCAGCCGTGCGAGTTGACGACGACGGGCAGCGCGAAAGGTGGTCGCGCGGCAAGTGTGATGGTCATGGGGCGTATCCTGTACTCTCTAGCTCAAGAACTTGCTCTGGCCGGTTTCGGCTGTGGCTTCGCCACAGCACATCGTGCCAGGGTCATCCAGCCTAAAACAACGCCAACTGCACCGGCTGCTGCATCCGGTACGGTGCGACCCCGCGCGCCAGGCCGTAACGCTGGGCCAGACCATCGAACAGCGCTTCAAGCTGTGCTGTGTGCTGGCCGTCGGCGTGATAACGCTCGCCGTAGCGGCGCTCATAGATGGATCGCAGGCCGGGGAACAATCGGTCCAACTCGGCATAGTAGTAGTCGCGCTGCCGGTTGCGGAGGGTCATGCCGAAGCCGGGGACAACGTGACTCGCGCCGCAGTCATGCGCGCGGGTGACGATGGCCGTGATGTTGGCCGCGTTGTCTTCCAGGTAGGGCAGCACGGGCATGAGCATGACGCCGGTGCGGATGCCCGCGGCCGCGAGCGTCTCCAGCGCGCGGAAGCGGGCCGAGGACGGCGGCGCGCCCGGTTCGACCTTGCGCGCCAGCTCATCGTCGGCGGCCGTGATCGTGAAGCTGGCGACCGCGCCTGCCGGCCCGGCTGCGGCGTTGATGGCCTGCAGCAGGTCCACGTCGCGCAGCACAAGATCGCTCTTCGTCAGGATGTGGACCGGGAAGCCGAACTCTGCGATGATCGCGAGCGCCTGCGCGGTTAGCCGGAAATGGCGCTCGACGGGCTGATAGGGGGCGTTCATCGAGCCGGTGCCGATGTAGCCCTTGATGCGCTTGTGAGCCAGCTCGTGGCGCAGCAGCGCGGGCGCGTTGGCCTTGACGAGCACCTCGCCGTCGAAATCCTCGATCTGGTAACACTCGCTGCGGGAATCGCAGTAGATGCAATGGTGGCCGCACCCACGATAGAGGTTCATGGTGTACTTGATCCCGAACCACGGGTCGGGGTCTTTGACTGAGGACAGGAGCGTCTTGGCCTGGATTTCGCGCACGTTCATGGCAAGAGCCATGATACCCGGAGAAGGCATTCGTGGCAAGTGAGGATGAAACGGGCAGGCTTGCAGAGGTCGTCGGAGTCGAGGCTTCAGCCGGTTTGAGTGTGAACCAGCGTTCACGGGCTCACCGGCTAAAGCCTCGATTCCGATTTCAGGGACCGATCAGTCGCCCCCGGCCTGCATCAGGAAGGGGAAGTACGACGAGAAGCCGGTCGGGCCGCTGCGCGCACCGGTCAGCAGCGCGTTCCAGAAGAACATGAACGTGCCGGTAGACTGGGCGCGATACAGCGTATTCGGCGTGAGCAGGACGACATGGCCTGCGCCCAAGGGCGCATCCACGATGGCAATCTTGCCGCGCAGCCCGGCGTCGGCGGTGTCGCTCAGATAGCCGCTGAGCAGCAGGGCGCCGTCACCTGCGGCGGGATAGGTGGCGACGACGGTTGCGTCACCCGACACCCCACTGAAGTAGGGCGTCGAGCTTTCACACCAGAGTGCTTCCACTTCGTCGTAGCCGTAACCGACCTGCGTGGTCGGATCGACCTTGATGCGCACGATCGAGCCGGGACAGCCGGCTGCCGGCGCCGCGTCAACACCCGCAACGCCTGCGGCTGCCAGGGGCGCGCCGCCGAAGTCGGGGATGGCCTCGGGATCATCCGGGATGGGCACCGCGGCCATCGCCGCGACGCTGGCGGGCACGCTCACGCCGAGGCCCCAGTTCTGGTCGATGGGCAACATGGTGCTGCGGCCCTGCAGGACGAGCGTGCCGCCCGCCTCCACGAAGGCTTTCAGCTTCGCCGCGCCTGCCGCACCGATGCCGGGCCGGTAGGCCGGCGGGGTGGTCGAGGATGTGCCGCTGCCGTTCAGGAGGGTCGCCGTCGTCATATCCGGGATGATGATGACGTCGAAGCCCGCCACCGTGCCGGTCTGCACGTCAGTGGGGTAGAGCCGGGTGTAGTCCCAGCCCGCGCGATCCAGCCGCATGCGCGTCCAGCCTTCCGGCATAGTCGTGTTGCTGCTGTTGTTGGAGGAGTAGATGGCCACGTGGGGCTTGACCAGCCGAGTCGCGGGGACACTGCCGGCCGTCGAGTAGGCCGTCAGGCCGAGGTCGGCCACCAGCGCGGCCAGCACATCGTGGTCGGCCTGGGAGCCGGTCGTGCGCACGATGAACGTGCCCGCGGGGAAGGTGCGACCGTCCGCGGTGAACGGCGCGTCGGCCTGCGCTACGGACAGGTTGGGGTTGGCCCATAGCTTGGGCAGCGCGGCCGACAGGTTGTTGTTCGAGCCGTGCTCGATGAGGTAATGCCGCGCGAGGCCGCCGGTCAGCGTACCCTCATACGCCACCTCCGCGGTGACCGGCAGCAAGCCGAGCCCGGGTGGCAGCGGCGTGCTGAGCGCAACCACGTTCACGTCGCGCATGAGACCGTAGGTCCAGGCGGTGACATCGTACGGCGTCTTGATAGGCGGATAGTTCTGCACCGTCAGCAGGTTCTTGGCCGTCAGGCCCAGCGGCTGGTCGGTGCGCACCACGTAGTCGCCCGCGGCGAACTGCTGGCCGTCCGCAGTGAACGCGACGCCTGCGCGATCCACCTCGAAGCCCTGCATGATATGGAGGTTGTTGACCAGGTCCACCACGTCCGCGTTGTCGCCGGCGTCCTGCGGGATGACAAACGCATAGGGCGCGCTGCTCGTCGCCTTCTGCATGTTGGTCTTAGCCTTCATGTAGAAGTTGTAGAGCATCATGTCCTTGTTCTTCGAGGTGTAGGTCAGGTCGTTGCGGATGGCATCCTCTTCGAGGTTGACCGCGTCGATGAGCCGCCAGGGCAGCGGCACGGTGTAGGGCAACGGGTTGTACCACGTACGGCCGCGGTTCGGCTGCGCGGTGATGGTGCGCGGGGTCGCGCGGATGGCGCCCTGCAGCTCGTAGAAGCGGCCATGCGTGTTGTGCATGTAGCTGTAGCCGTGGTTATAGCCGGGATACCACATATCGGCGTAGTCGTAGGTGAACACGCCCTTCCAGCCGGCCGCGATCAACTGCGCAATGTTGTAGCCCGCATAGGCCACCCACTCCGACATCGTCAGGGGGTTGACCGCCTCGTTGGTGGGGTCGTTGCCCGGCGACATGTAGAGCAGGTTCATGGTCTCGTGCAGGTCGTGGTACACCGTGGGCAGCCATTCCTGGCGGGCCAGGACGTTGGCCTGCGACTCGGCCAGGCTGATGCCCAGGAAGTCACGGTTGTTGTCGTGATTGACGTACTTGCCGTAGTACGGCGGGCCGGAGGACACATAGGGCGTGTCCTTGTATTCGTAGTACCAGTCCGTGACCATCTCCAGGCCATCGGGGTTGATGGTGTTCTCGAGGACGATGATCAGGTTGTCCAGCAGGTCGAGCGTCTGGCCGTCGTTGCTGGAGGCCAGGCGATAGGCCATGCGGACGAGCACTTCGGGGCTGGTGCGCTCGGTCGAGTGGATGGCGGCGCTGAGCCAGTAGACCGCCTTGCCCTGTTCCGCCAGGAAGCGCGCCTCGTCGTCGCTGGCAACCTGGCGCGGGTCGGCCAGCTTGCGGATGATGCCCTTCAGGTTATCGATCTGTGCCCAGTTTTCCTCAGAGGTGACGATCGTAAGGATCATGGGCCTGCCCAGCTCAGTCTGGCCGTACTCGATGACGTGGACGCGCGCGGAGGTTCTCTCGAGCTCGTGCATATACTCGACGATGCCCTGGCGCACGCCTTCGCCCTTCAGCTCATGGGTCTGGTAGGGCGTAATCTTGTAGTCCTGGCCGATGTCATAGCCCAGGAAGTCACGCGGGGTGGTGACATCATAGTCCACCGGCGAGCTGGCGCTGGCCCCGGTCATCGTCACCAGCATGACGATCAACAGCACGATACTCAGCGCGGCGCTGAACCGGCGCGGAAGTTTGTGCTTTAGCATGTGGTTCCTCCTCCTGACCTACGGCGCCACGGCGCGCGCGCCGGAGAGAATGGCGTTCCAGAAGAGCATGTAGGTGCCGGTGGCCTGCGCGCGATAGAGTGTGTTAGGCGCCAGCAGGACGACATGACCCTTGCCGATCTGCGCATCCACGACCGCGAGCTTGCCCTGCAGGGCGCTCTCGCCGCTCACGTAGCCGCTCAACAACAACTTGCCGTCCGTGGGATAGCTCGCCACAACGGTGGACGTTGCGCCGGCCACCGGCGCGAAGTATGGCGTGCTGCTCTCGCACCAAACGGCTTCCTCGGTGTCATAGCCGTAGCCGACGGGGGTGGTCGGGTCCACCTGCATGCGGATGATGGCGCCGGGGCAGACCCAGGTCTCAGCCGCAGTGCCGGCTTTCGCCGAGGCCTTGTCCGCCCACGCGAGCAGCCGCTCCGAGGGGAAGTCCATGTAGGGCTCATCCTCGACAGTCAGCTCGTTGGCGGTCACGGCTGCGCGCACGGCGGTGGGCACGGTCACGCCGACGTCCCAACCTTTGTCGATGGGCATGAGCGAGGCGCGGCCCATCGCGACCAGCGTGCCGCCCGCCTCGACGAAGCTCTTGAGATTGGCGACGCCCGCGTCACCGATGCCGCCGCGATACTCCGGCGGCAGGCTGGACGAGCTTGTGCCGTTGACCAGGCCCGAGGTCGTGATGTCGGGGATCACGATCACGTCGTAGTCGGCCAGCGCGTTGGCCTTCACGTCCTCTTTGTACAGCCGGGTGTACGGGAAGCCCGTGTAGTCCAACCGCATGCGCACCCAGCCCTCCGGCATGGTCGAACTGGTGGTATTGTTCGGCGTGTAGAGGGCCACCTTCGGCTGGTGCAGGGGCGTCGCGGTGACGGCCTCACTGAGTGCATAGGCCGTCAGCCCGTAGTCCTGGACGAGTGCGGCCAGCTTGGCGTGATCCTCTGGGCTGCCGGTCGTGGTGATGACCAGGGTGCCGGGCAGGAAGGTGCGGCCGCCCGTCGTAAAGCTGGCGTCCGCCTGGGCGACCGCCATGTGCGGGTCGGCCCACAGCATCGGCAGCACCCGCGCCAGGTTGTTGTTCGCCTGGTGCTCGATCGCATAGACGGTTGCGACGTCGCCGGTCAGCGTGCCCGCGTACGCGACATCCGTCGTCAGCGGGAGCAGATTGACCGTATACGGCAGCGGCTCCATGACCTCGACCGTCTTGACATCGCGCAGGAAGCCATACGTCCAGCCGGTCACGTCGAACGTGCTCTTGACCGGCACGTAATTCTGGGTCATCAGCAGGTTCTTGGCGACCATACCATAGGGTTGGTTGGTCAGGATGATGTAGTCGCCCGCGGCATACTGCGTGCCGGCCACCGTGAACGGTGCGGCGGCCCGGTGGATTTCCAGCAGGTGTGCGCGCAGGTTGTTGATCATGTCGGTGACATCGGCGTTGTCGCCGGCGTTTTGCGGGATGATGAAGGCATAGGGCGGCTCGCCTGCGGCCTTCTGCATGTTGAGCTTGCCCTTGAGATAGTAGTTGTAGAGCAGGGTGTCCTTGTTGTTCGCCATGTACCCCAGGCTCGACTTCAGGGCGTCTTCTTCCAGGTTCACAGCGTCCATCAGCCGCCAGGTGAACGGCACGGTGAAGGGCGCGGGGTTGAACCAGGAGCGGGTCCTCCCGGGGTTCGTGATCTGCCGCGGGGACGCACGGTTGGCGCCCTGCAGCTCGTAGAAGATGGCATTGCTGTTGTACGCCGACGTATAGGAGTTCATGAAGCCGGGGTACCACATTTCGGCATAGTCGTAGGTGAAGATGCCAGTGTAACCCTTCGCGATGAGCTCGGTCATCACGTGGCCCGCATAGCCGAGCCATTCGCCCACCGTAATCGGGTGGATGGCTTCGTTGGTCTGGTCCGGGCCGGGCGACATGTAGAGCATCGTCATGGTCTCGTGCAGGTCGTGGAACATGGTGGGATGCCACTCATGCCGGATGAGCGCGTTCTGCTGTGATTCGACCGCGCCGAGGCCGAGGTAGTCACGGTTGTTGTCGTGGTTGATGTAGTGGTTGTAGTACGGGGGCGAGGAGCTCTCGTAGGGGGTGCCCTTGTACTTGTAATACCAATCCGTCACCATCTCCAGGCCGTCGGGGTTGACGGTGTTCTCGATGACGACGATGGTGTTATCCAGCACGCTGTGCGTCCACTCGTCCTCGCCAGAGGCCAGCTTGTAGCTCAGCCGCAGCACCACTTCAGGACTGGTGCGCTCGGTGGCATGGATGGCTGCGACGATCCAGTAAACGGCCTTGCCGCGGGCCACGAGGGCCTTCGCGTCCGCGTCGGAGGCGATCTGACGCGGGTCAGACAGCTTCCTGAGGATACCCTTGAGGTCGCTCATCCGCGCCCAGTTCTCCGGCGAGGTGATGACCGTGAGAATCATGGGCCGGCCCTCTTCCGAGGTGCCGTATTCGAATACGCGCACCCGATCGGAGGTACGGTCCAGCTCATGGGCATAGTCTACGATGCCCTGGCGCAGGCCTTCACCGGGGAGCACTTTGGCCTGCCACGGCGTCAGCTTGTAGTCCTGGCCGATGTCATAGCCCAGGAAATCGCGTGGGGTGGTCACGCTTTCATCCACGGGCGCGGCGGGGGCGCGGGTCGTGCCTGCCTGGGCGCCCGTGGCAACCAACAGCAGGGCTGCCAGCAACAGCAGCGACAAGCAGCGGCCCGCCTTACCTGATGGCGCAAATAAGCGCCTGGATCGGTTTGATACGCTCATGCTTCGTTCCTCCTGCCTGACCGGCGAGGTTGCCGGTCTTCACCGTGATACGGGATCGTAAGGGCCGGATCATAGAGTGATACGAATAGCGGTGAGTGTGCTGCGCCTCCTTAGGCAAACAGGCGTGCAAAGACGGGGAGGAGTCTCATGGGGAGGCGTCCTTCGGGTCATCCACGCGTCACGGCATCGTGGCGAATCCGCTACATCGAGGGCAGTTGCCGGCAGCATTGCCGGGGCTGAGAACCCGTTGACCGACGGACACAGGAAACGGTGCAGGTCTGACGTTAGCCCGAACGAGGAATGAAGATGGACACAGGTGAAAGTATGAACAAAGCGATAGGGATACTATAAGTCTGGAAGCTGCCTTTGTCAAGCAGTCAATTCTGGGAAAAACCGCTTAAGGCTCGCTTAATGCATATAGGTCTTAAGACCTATGCAAGATGGTCCGTGGGGCGGATGCATTATGCGGCGGCTTCGGCTATACTGCCACCAGTTCAGCGGTTGACTGTGTGGTCGACTGAGGCACGACATCCAGGGGGCAGTCTGCAATTCTGAAGAACACCGCGCGAGTCAGCAGGATAGGCCGGAGGGTTACGGTGAGCACCGCCAAGGCCAACTCGTGAGGGGAGGCCTGAATGTCACGGGTCCTGATCGTGGATGATCAGCCGGCTGTCAGATTGGGGCTGCGTATGCAACTGGCGCTGGACCCTGACCTGACGGTCATCGGCGAGGCTTGTTGCGGCGAGGAGGCTCTCGAGTTGGCCTCCATGTTGCAACCCGACCTGGTCTTGATGGATATCGTGATGCCGGGCATGGGCGGGTTGGTGGCCACGGAACGCCTTTTGCACCAGGCTCCTGGTTGTAAGGTCGTGATCCTGACGATTCAGGATGACTTTGAGACACGAGAACGGGCCAGGCTGGCCGGGGCCACAGCCTTTGTGGCAAAGGCCAGGGTCGAGACGCTGATGATCGAGCTGCGCAGGGCTGCGGATGCCCGGAATAAGCTCGATAGCAATGGAACCAAATAGCCCGTGCATCGTTGATCAACTAACAGCTTTCTTCTGCGATTGGATTTGGGGGAGTTCGATCGCGTGCCTGTTGTGATGGACTGGATTGGGGATGGATTGACTGGAGTGAACAGCCTCGGAGTGCGTATCGGAAACGAGGAACGCGTGTAGTGGTAGTTTCGGATGTGTATTGATGTGAGTTGCGTGTGGCGTGAGACGGATGACCGGGATGTGTATCGGTTGAGCAGGTTGCCTCGGTGTGTGAATCGAAAAACGAGGATACGTTTGAACGATAGCTTGTTTGCGGGTGATGGGGTTGGGTTGATTGTGTCTTCCTCCGTGAGTGGGTGAGAACGAGAAAAGCGTTGGGTTGAATGGGGTTGGTGGGGAACCGGTGTAGCTGGGGGGCTGCACCGGTTTCTCGTTTAA
>DAOUGK010000223.1:0-21160 GCA_034429055.1 Anaerolineae bacterium
TTCACGACCAAACCGGCTGAAGCCTCGACTCCAGTTTGTAAAGTGCTTGACATCGCCCGTGGGACATGATATATTCTCCATGACGCACCGCGTCATAAACGACAAGACCGGCTGGCGTCAGGAGGGATATATGGACGAGTTGGAGCGGAAGACGGAACAGGTGACCCAGGAGATTGATGCGGCGGCGGAGACAGCCGCAGAGCAGGTCGAACAGATTGCCGAGTCCATCGAGCAGCCGCTGACCGGCGAGGTCGCAGAGCCGAGCGCGGGCAAGGGCCCGTCGCTGGTTGACCAGGTCGCCGGTGCAGTGAAAGAGTTGGTCGGCGAAGTCGAGAAGCAACCGCTGACCGGCAAGGTCGTCAAGGCGGTCAAGGAAGTCCGGGAGGACATCGAGTCGGGCGAGGTGCAACGCCGCGTCCAGAAGGTCGTCCAGGAGACGGCCAGCCAGGTCGAGCGCGTGCCGCTGGTGCAGCTCATCCACAAGACGCTGCTGGCGGGCGTCGGCGCAGTCGCGCTGGCGCAGGACGAGGTCGAGGACCTGGTCAACCGGCTGGTGGAGCGCGGGGAGATCGCGGAGGCGGATGGCAAGCGGATGCTCAAGGATGTGGTCGAGCAGCGGCGCGAGAGCGTCGAACAGGTGCAGCGGAAGGCGAGCGAATACCTCGACCACCCGTCGCGTGCGGTCGACGACGTGGAGAAACGCATCCAGACCGTGATGACGAAGATGAACATCCCCACCAAGGACGAAATCGAGGCGTTGAGCGCAAAGATTTCGGCGCTGACCCGGAAGGTGGAGGAACTCAAGAAGGAACGCGACGAGAACGCGTAGCGAGCGCTGCTGACCAGGCCGGTCAGCACCTGACCTGCTTGGTCAGCACCAGACCAGGCAGGTAATCAAGCCATGCTGTTGATCAAACCATGCTGTTAATCAAACGATATCCTAACCGCAAGTTGTATGACACCGAGGCGAAGCAGTATGTGTCGCTCGACCAGGTCGCGCAGATGATCCGGCAGGGTGCAGATGTGCAGGTGTTGGACCATGCCACCGGCGACGACCTGACCACGCTCACGCTGGTGCAGGTGATTGCGGAACAGCAAAAGCAAGGCAGCGGAGTCCTGCCGCTGCCTCTCCTCCAGGGCCTGGTGCAGGCCGGCAGCGCGACGCTAGCCGGCCTGTGGCGGGGCCTCCTCTCCCCCCTGGATCTCCTCCAACAGGTCGATGCCGAGATCGAACGCCGCATCCTGCGCCTGGTTGCGCTCGGCGAGTTGTCCGATGCCGAAGGCCGGCGGCTGACCGGGCTGCTGCTGGCCGTTGGCGCGGCATCCGCCGACGCCGTGGTGCAGGCGCGCGTCGCCCGTACCATCGAGGCGCAGGGCCTGGCGACCCGCGCCGAAGTGGCCCGCCTGGCCGGATTGGTGGACGAGCTGGCTGCCGAGGTCGAGGCGCTGGCGGACTGACCCGGTCAGGGCTCACGCAAAGACGCCAAGAGCGCCAAGGTTCCCCTTGGAGGGCGGAGTCCGCGTTCTCAAATGCGGACGGCCGTGCTGACGCAGGGTCGTTCCGCGTCTGAGGACGCTCCACTTCTGGTCTCCCGGACAGCTACGAGATCATGTCGCCCGGCAGATGGGCCACCCGGTTTTGATAGCGCACGCTGACGTACCCGTCCTGCCAGATGCGGACGCGGGTAATGCCGGTGTTGTCGTGGTGGAAGAAGACCCGCGCGCCTGCGGGCAGGCCGATGAGCGCGCGCAGCAGGAGCGTGAGGAACCCGCCGTGCGTGACGAGCGCGATGTGGGCGTCGGGGGTCGCCTGCGCCCAGCCGTGCAGCTTCTCCGCCACGGCAACTGCGCGGACGGTGGCATCCGTTTCGCTCTCGTTGCCCCGACGCCTGTCCCACCAGCCCTGCGGCCCGATCGCTTCGGGCAGGATCATGTCGGGGAACTCCCCTTCGATCTCCGCGCGGAGCATGCCGGGGTAGCCCACGATGCCCTCAGGCGCACCGTGGTCCAGCCACATCCCGCCGTGCTCGTGGATATCCACCCACACCTCCGGCCGGAGGCCCTTCGCGCGGCCGACGGCCCAGGCGGTCTGCAGGGCGCGGTGCATCGCGCTGCAGTAGAGCCGGTCGATGCGGTAGCCGCTGCCACTATCGCCGTTGGCCCGCTCGTCCTCCGAGGGCCGGGTGTCATTGTCAGTGCCCTCGGCCACATGTCGCGCCAGCAGATCGGCCTGGCGCAGGCCCAGTTCGGTCAGGGGCGGATCGACGACGCGCAGCCGCTCGTCCGCCAGGGCATTATTGCTCGATTGAGCGTGACGAATGAATAGTATCTCCATGCGGTGCATTTTAGCACCAGCGGCGCAGCGGGGCGAAATCAGGGGTGTATCTGTAGGACAGGTTGGCAACCCGTCCTACAGTCTGGTCACGCGGGCAGGTCGGCCCAGATCTTGCGGTAACTGTCATAGCGCATCAGGTAGAGCTCGCCCCGGCGCACGGCCTGCTTGACCGCGCAGCCCGGCTCGCGCGTGTGCGAGCAGTTTGCGTATTCGCACCGCGCGGCGAAGGGCGCAAACTCGGCGTACAGCTGGCCCAGGTCGGCCTGGCGCAGGCCCGCGAGGCCCATCTCGCGGATGCCGGGCGTGTCGGCCACGAAGCCGCCCGCGGCCAGCCCGTGCAGCGACACCTGCGTGGTCGTGTGGCGGCCCATATGCTGGTGCTCGTTGACCTCCCCGACCTTGAGGCTCAGTCCCGGCTCCGCCGCGCTGAGCAGCGACGACTTGCCCACGCCGGACAGCCCGGCGAGCGCAGTCGTCTTGCCCCGCAGCACGTCGCGCAGCTCGGCCAGCCCGGCGCCGGTCACTGCGCTCGTGAGAATCACCCGGTAGCCGGCCCGCCGCAGCGCGCGGGCTGCTTCTTCGAGCGGCGCGGGGTCCTCTGCCAGGTCCACCTTGTTGATGCAGACGACCGGCGCCAGGTTGTTGCGCACTGCGGCCAGCAGGTAGCGATCCACCAGCTCGGGCCAGAAGTTGGGGTCGCGCCAGGAGGCCACGATCAGCAACTGGTCGACGTTCGCCACGATGACCTGCTGCAGGTGGCCGTAAAACACGTCGGGCCGCGCCAGCGCGCTGCGCCGGGGCAGCACCGCATCGACGATGCCGCGGCCGTGCCCGTTGTGCGAGACGACCACCTCGTCGCCGGCCGCGACGATGTTGCTGAACCCGCTGTGGGGCGTCCGCAGCGACGGCCGCAGGCTGCACAGCAGCACGCGCTCCTCTGCCTCCTGCGCCGCGAGGCGAACCCGGCACAGCCCCGTGCTGACTTCGATGACGGTGCCCTGGCTGCGAGTCTGCCCGGCAGCAGGCTGCGGGATGTCGGACGCGGTCTCTGCTCCGGCCTCGGGCTCACCGGCGAGCCTTGCCAGCCCCAGGCCCGCATGCAGCGGGGAGCCCGGCTGCTTCACCCGGCGCGCTTCGGTCTCGCCTTTCGGCACGACGCGCTCCACCGCGGTGATGTCGAGGTCGTCGTAGGCGTCCGGGTCTTCGTTGTATACTTCGGTCCAGTCGCGGCGCCGGCGGGCCTTTTCGGGCTTCGCCGCCTTCTTAGCGGCGGGACCCATCGCCCGCTGCTGCTTATGTTCCATGTAATGCTTCCACTGCTGTTCATTACGAGATGCCAACGTCGTATTCTCCCTGTGAACTGAAAAGGCCATGAGCAATCGCTCATGGCCTGGTATGCACTCGGCCGCGGGGCCGGGATACAAAAAAGGCCATGAGGGGGCGATAAACCCGCCTCATGGCCTTCACCGAGGAGTGATGACGTCGTCAGACCGCCGTCTTATCGCTCGTTGGACAGCTTCAAGGAGCAAGGATTATCGCCGCATACCGCAACGGTCTGCGCGAGCACTTCGATATGAGCCATAACACTCGCTCCTTTCGGCAGAAATGGAATCTGGCTGCGCGGGCCGGTTGACCCGCACCAGTACGATACAATATACTCGTGTTCCCGGAGATGTCAAATTTTGCATCACAGCTTGTCACTTGTCAAGCTGGTGCGGGTCTGGTAAGCTGCTGCGCATAGAACCCACATCCCAACAAGGAGCCAACATGCCAACGCGCAGATCCATCGTCATTGTCTTCAAGTCGGACGGCATGGGCATGACTGGCCCGGAGGGCCAGCCGCTGCGCGAGGCGCTGGCAGGTAAGTTCCTCGCGCTGCTTGCCGACGCGGGCGAGTTGCCTGAGACGATCTGCTTCTACACCGACGGCGTGAAGCTCGTCTGCGAGGGTTCGCCCGTGCTGGACGAACTCCGGGCGCTCGAAGACCGCGGCGTGCGGCTGGTCATCTGCAAGACCTGCATCGACTCGTTCGGGCTGGCCGACCGGGTGCGCGTGGGCATCGTCGGCGGGATGCCCGATATCATCACGGCGATGTGGGGCGCCGATACGGTCCTCACCCTGTAGGTCGTTCTTGGCAGTGCTGCCCCCGTGCAATAGAATGACGGGTGCGCGCCCGTCGCCGGCAGGCACGCACCACGATGGCCGGTCTCGGGGCCCGGCATCCGGCTGATCTCACAAAGAAAGCGTACCACTGTGACACACGCAACTTCTACCACACTGCCCCAGGACCTCGGCAACGGGCTGATCCTCCGCCGTGCCACACCGGCGGACAGCGATGCGCTGGCCGAGTTCAATGCCATGATCCACCGGGAGCCGGACCAGGTCGAGCCGGACATCAGCGTGGCGGGCTGGGTGCGCGACCTGCTCAACGGCCAGCACCCGACCTTCCCGGCGGAGGATTTTACGCTGGTCGAGGAGCAGGCGACGGGCCGCATCATCTCGTCGCTCAACCTCATCTCGCAGACGTGGACCTATGCGGGCATCCCGTTCAAGGTGGGCCGGCCGGAGCTGGTCGGCACGCTGCCCGAATTCCGCAAGCAGGGGCTGATCCGCCGCCAGTTCGACATCATCCACGCGTGGAGCGCGGAGCGCGGGGAGTTGGCCCAGGCCATCACGGGCATCCCCTACTACTACCGCCAGTTCGGGTACGAGATGACCATCGACCTGGGCGGCGGCCGGATTGCGCCGCTGATGAGCGTGCCGAAGCTCAAGGAGGGCCAGGCCGAGCCGTATCGCCTGCGGCCCGTCACGGAGGCCGATCTGGCATTCGTCCGGGAGCTGGACGACCGCGCAGCCCAACGTTCGCTGGTGACGTGCCCGCGCGACGAGACGCTGTGGCGCTACGAGATATTCGGCAAGAGCCCGCAGAACGTCAACCGCAACGAATGGCGCATCCTGGAGACGGCGGAGGGCCGCGCAGTCGGGCTAACCAACTACTTCGGCATGTGGCTCTGGGGACCAACGTTGGGCATCATGTATCTCGAGCTCGTGCCCGGCGTGTCGTGGGTCGCGACCGCGGCGAGCATCCTGCGCGGGCTGCAGGCGGAGGCCGAGGCGGTGGCGGCGCGGACGAACAAGCCGCTGGGCGGGCTGCGGTTCAACCTGGGCGCGGAGCATCCCTTCTACACGGTCACGCACGACCGGCTGGGGACCATCCGGCCGCCCTATGCGTGGTACATGCGCGTGCCGGATATGCCGGCGTTCCTGCGCCACATCACGCCCGTGCTGGAGGAGCGGCTGCGCAACTCGCCTGCCGTCGGGCATACGGGCGAGCTGAAGCTGAGCTTCTACCGGAACGGCGTCCGGCTGGCCTTCGAAGAAGGTCGCATCACCGCGGTCGAGCCGTGGATGCCGACCCATGCGGAAGGCGGCTCGGCCGCGTTCCCGGGGCTGACGTTCCTGCAGCTGCTGTTCGGTTACCGCACGCTGGACGAATTGCGGGCGGCCTTCGTCGATTGCTGGACCGAGGGAGATGATGAACGGTCGCTCGTGCTGGCGTTGTTCCCCCGGCAGCCTTCGCTCATCCTGCCGGTCTCATGAGGGAGCCAGACTTGGAGACATCGAACAAGACGCTCTGGGAGCTGCTGTGGGACTACGATCCCAATGGCCTCCTGGTGGTGGATACCGGGTTGCACGTCCGCATCGTCAACGCCGCGCTGTGCAGCATGTTCCGGACGGCGCCGGCCGCGATCGTGGGCCAACCGGTCTCGCAGCTCGTGGACGATCCGGAGGAATTCCTCAAGGTCTGGGAGGATAACCAGGTCATCAAGGCGCGCGAGAAGCATTATGCCAGCGTGGATCTGCACGTCCGCAAGGTGATGTTCCCGCTGCGCGACGAGGGGGTCATCGCGTGCATCATGGTGGATGTCACCCACGAGGCGCACCAGAAGGCCGAGATGATGAAGCTGCAGCGCGAGACGATCGCGCGCGTCGGCGAGGTCATCACCAACCAGATGCGCGTCGCGCACGAGATCGCGGGCCTGCTGGGCGAGACGACCGCCGAGAGCAAGGTCAGCCTGCTCAAGCTGATCGACATGGTGGAAAAGGGCGTTGTCTGACGCATGACCGGCAGCCCGCGCCTCACCGCTGCGGCTGAGCGTCCATGGTGACCTGGACCTCGGACGGACTTCACACAGGAGGAATGATGCCTTACTTCTACGATGCAAGCCGGCGCACCCCGCGCGAGAACATCCCCGGCGTGACGCTGCGGACCTTCTGGGGGGAGAAGATGCTGCTGGCGCTGATCGACCTGGCACCGGGCGCGGTCATCCCGCTGCACAGCCACCCGCACGAGCAGGCCGGCACGCTCGTCTCCGGCGAGATGGAGATGACGGTGGGCGGCGAGACGCGCACCGTGCGTGTGGGCGATGTGTATATCGTGCCCGGTGACGTGGTGCACAGCGTGGCCGTCGGTCCTGCGGGGGCGCAGGCGGTCGAGGTCTTTGCGCCCGCGCGGGAGGAGTACAAGTTCCCGGATTGAGAGCATCCTCGTGCCCTGATTTGACCAAACAGCCCTTCCTGCGTAGAATAAGGGCTGTTCACGGGTCGCTAGCTCAATTGGCAGAGCATCTGACTCTTAATCAGAGGGTTCAGGGTTCGAGTCCCTGGCGACTCATGTGGGAACGGCAGCCCAGCTCAGGATGAGCGGAGGCTGCCGTTTCTCGTTTAAGCGCCCTCGTTTCCTCTTCCGGCTGCCGGGACCCGCGCGCGCCGGCGTTAGCCGTGCGCCAGATCGTCGGACGGCGCGAGGCTGTCCAGCTTCCGCTCTACGGCTGACAAACGCTGCTTGATCGTCCGCAGCTCCGCCGCGATCTTGCCGTAACCATTGACCAGGCCGGGCAGCAGGAACGCAGCCCCGGCCTCGGCCGGGAACTCAATAGCAAGCTACGCGATGGTGACGCGGTGAGCGGTGGCAACTTTGGCGTGGGTGGCAAGGGCACGGATCAGCTCGGCGTCATAGACGGCTGCCGCACGGCCGATGATGGAGGCCTACATGCCGATTGTGGTGATTCCGGATTGGCGGTATTGAAGATTGTGGCGCAGGGTGGGTTGCAGGTTACCGCGCAGGGTGGGCACTCGGTAGGGGCGGACACACAGGGCGGACACACAGGTCCGCCCGTACCTACGCCCGTACCGGGTGGGCGCGCGCGGGCACGCGGTTGGGGCGGACCTGCGTGTCCGCCCCGCCGTGCTGCCGGCCCGTAGTTTGTTGCGCCGTGAGGGCAGGGACTCAGGCGGCGAGGCTGATCCGGAGTCGGTCCTCGAACGCGCGAATCCTGGTGGCATCGGGCGCAACGTCTGCCAACGCGCGTTCTGCGATCTCATTGCGATCCTCCGGACTCAGCCCGACGATGGTCTGCCACTGTTCAGGTTCGTCAACAATCAGGTAGCCTGCTGTCTCCAGAGCCGCCAGGTTGGCTTTCGCGACACCCTTGCGCGGGGCGGTGTCGAGCTTGGACCGCAGCCGGGGAATAAAGTACAGCTCTACCGCTGCACCGCGCTGAAAGACGAGCAAGTTCTGGGTGTGGTTGTTGATCCTCATCCCGTTGCCGATCTCGATGCGCTCCTGTGGACCGGGCAGACTGTCCCAGTGGGTGGTTATCGCATCGGCCAGAACCGCGAGCGCATCCACACTGCCCGGCCCGCTCGTGACGATGCGGTAGGCCGGCGTCGGCCAGCGCAGGCGCTCTATTGTGAGTCCGGTGGCCGCATGGATCGCGATAACCCTCAGTGCTGCCGCGCGCGTCAGCGGGAGATCGGGTAGGCGGAAAAACTGATAGTGAAAGTGGTAGACACTATTGCCGCCCCAGAAATTACATACGGCCGCCAAGGGCGCGAACGGCAGCGCTGCTGTGGCACAGTATTCAGCGATGTCCTTGTTGAACGCACACGTCAGGTGCAAGAGGTCCGCGGAGGCGCAAGCCTGTGAGTCCATGTTGCGGATGAGCTGGCCAGCAGGACTGTCCCATGCCAGAAAATGGCACACGGCAGAAGGCTCACCGAAGGCGGCGAACGTGAAGCCAAGGTCATAGGAGCGACTGAGGGCGAAGCCATAACGGCGCTCCCAGTCGGTGATCCAGCCGGTGACGGCGATATCCTCTCTGGGGTTAAGTTCCCGCACACTGCAGTAGTTGCACAGGTGCTTGCGCTCAAGCGCCGCCTTCAGAAGCTGGCGCACCTCCGGGTGATCATACCTGTCCGGCAGCCAAAACTCTGCGGCACTGAGGCTGCCGGCCGCACGAACAAACACCGTCCGAGAAGGATGACGCTCGAGTTCCGCCCGGATCGCCTCTGCTGCTCTGCTATCAGTCATCCGGATCTGTCTGCTATCCAGGCTCATTTGCCTGACGAGACCCTGGGCTGCCAGGCACGACAGGAGATCGTCGACCACGCCCTGGGGGGGCAGGCCATTGCTGAGAGCGACAAGCTGCGACGGGTTGAAGCTGAAGGCGCCGATCAAGTCATTCTCATGGTAGATCAGGCGGCGTGGATCCGGGGAGCCACTCATGATTCCCCGGGCTACCAATGCTGCCCTGGCGCCGCGCAGGGCGCGCCCTGGGGCGTGGACCCATCGGAACCGGTCCGCCGCGGTATTCAGCTCTTGCACCGGTGCGGCGGGATCGGTGCGGGGGATATGGCCGCTGGCCAACCCACGCTGGTGCTGCACAAGGAGCGCGACGCCGAGGCCGCGGCGCTGGGCTACGACATGCAAGCGTTGCTGGGCCTCCTCCATATCGGGCTCACAGATGATCGCGTTGAAGTCGCTGAGGATTCGAGCCGCGAGGTCATCGTCACGTATCATCTCTTTCCTCCAGAGTCAGCCAAGGACGCCATGCGATGTTCGTAGGCCTCGGCTTGCGCCAGGAGCCAGGACGGGGCATGCTGGAAGATGTCTTCATAGCAGGTAATGACATTCTCGCTCGTCAACCAATGCACGAGAGGAGCCAGGCGGTCCCGCAGAACCCAGTGACTCCAGGCCCGGATGTGATGCGCATCCTGGCGCTGCCTCTCCGAGCTGACGGCCAGCCGCAGGGCCCGGCCAAGCTCCGCGTTGTCCGGGAAGAACTCCTCCACGACAGCGCTGCGAACAGACAGGGACCCGCCAGACGGCAGCGCCTCAGAGGCGTCAGCCAGCAAGGCCCTGAGCACCGCGCGTAGCGCCGTCTCGGGCGCGAGGTCAGGCTCGGCGGCCGGCGTCACCTTGAAGCTGAACGCATAGCGGCACAACTGAGCATAAAACTCAGGGAGTGAACGCAGGACGGCCATTTGACCCCGTTCCAACGCGTCCCGAACAGCGGGCATGACGCGCTCATCTTGCAGGGCACTCCGGCGGAGGTCGTCGTAGACGCACTGTGCCTGTGCAGTCTGCGACGGACCCAGGGCAGCCTCTGCCGATTTGCGCGCTTGTGACTCATAGATACCGGGGAAGCGATAGGGAGCCAGCAGTTGCGATAGCAGCGCTTCGGTAGCCCGATACAAAGAGAAGCCGAGACCGATCCAGCTATTGAGGCCCTCATAGGCTGCCAGCCAAGCAGACAGCCCGGCCGCGGAGGGCGTGAGAGCAACACAAGCCGCGTTGAACTGCGCAGTGGCGGCGAGACGCTCGCGGTCAAGGGCCTCGAGCTCGGCCAGCGATTTCTGGCCCAGGACAGCAGACCAACGCGTCACATCATCCCAGCAGAGCCAGTGCAGGCCGCCGGCTATCTCGGCTTGCGCCGGGCTGTTCAGGCGCCGGCCAATCTGCTGGTGCACGCGAAGGTACACATCTTGCATATACGGGGATACGGGGTAGCCGGGCTTGCCGATCCAGCGCTTCCCCGACCCATCGATACGAGTGCGCGAGAGGACGGAGGCCTGGCGCCATTCCTGCTCAGCAGCCGGCAGCAGGACGGCGCCCCTTTCAGGGGTCAACAGCCGCGCGAGGGGCTCGGCCGCAAAAGCACCGAGCAGGACGACGCGCTGGGTGGCGTCCAGGGTCGCCACCTGACCATCCGGCAGCGAGTCCAGGGCGCCAACGCCCACAAGGGATGGCTTGCCGAGCTCGCGCGCCACGACGGCGGTGTGGCCGCCCGGTCCGCCCGTAGCCGCGACGACGCCTGTGACCTTAGGAAAGAACCGCTCCCAGGAGTTGGTAGTTTCCTCGCAGCACAAGATGTCGCCCGGCCGCAGCCGGGCCTCGGCTTCGCCAACCGAGCGGACCACGCACAGACGACCCGTCGCCACTCCGGGCCAGGCCGTGAGACCGCCCTCCAGCACCCGGGCAGACGGCGGGACACGGTCGAGAGCGACAGCCATCAGCCCAGCATCGGCCCTGCGCCATGCCGTCTCGGGCCGCACCTGTAGAATCCAGATCTGGCCCTGGTTGTCCAGGGCGAACTCGAGCTCGACGTGCTGGGCAGGTCCATAGCCACTGCCAGTCCACACCGCATGGGCCTGCGTGAACAACTGACCAAGCGCAGCGGGCTGCATGCAGAAGGTGTGCCGTTCATCCCGGGTGGTCGGGATCATCACATTCGTCCGCAGGGTTCGGGCGTAGGCGATCTTCAGGCGTTTCGCACCCAGCCGCCGCTTGATGGTCACGCCAGAAAATGGATCGAGGAGCCAGACATCGGGCGTGACATGACCGCCAACGAGCGTCTCGCCCAGGCCCCATGAAGCGCTGACCTCGAAAAACGGAAGGCCCGTTTCCGGGTCCAGAGTGAAGAGCGTGCCGGCAGCACGTACGTCCGGCACCATCAACTGAACCAGAACTCCGATGGGTGATATCGATTCGTCCAGACCCTGCGCGGCCCGGTATGCGGAAACGCGTGGGGCATGGTTGGAGTCCCAGACCCGCTGGATGGCCGTCAAGAGCGCGTTCTCGCCGCAGACGTTGGTCAAGGTGAGATACTGGCCGGCAAAAGCCGCGTTACTGAGGTCCTCACAGATAGCAGAACTGCGCACGCTGACAAGAGCATTTGCGCAGCCTGATCCGACTGCGCTCACGCGGTGGTAATGGCCGGCGATCTCTTCACGAAGCATGGCGGTCATGCCCTGGGGCTGGGCTGCAGCGGTGATGACAAAACCAGGAGGAATTCTGGGTCCTGGCGCACCCATGAGTCTCGCCAGGTTGGCCGCCTTGTTGCCGGTAAGCTGCGGTTGATCGGCGGCCTGGTCAAGGTTGAGAACGAGCGGAACACACGCTGGGGTGGGACATTCTGCTGGCATCGTTGCCCTCCAGGCACAGTCCACTTTGACAGAGCCTCCCGGCAGATGCTACACTACAACCGGGCAAACATAGCGTAACACATTTATTCGGGATGTCTATAGGGATCATCGCTGAGTTTGCTACTGTGATGATGCACAAATTCACATATTCTTACAGTGTGCTTGTAGTAAAACCTCGCTGCACCAGGCTGCGATGAGCTCGCCGTGCTGACGCTCCGAAGACCAACGGTGCTTGTCCAGCACGAGGAGAAAGATAGCTATGGAGAAGAACGTCAAACTGCGGGATGGATTCGCTGAGCGCTTGCGCAGTCTCCGCGAGGGCCGTGGCCTGACGCAGAAGGAAGCGGCTCTCAGGGTCGAGGTAGGTCCCACGGCGTGGGCAGCCTACGAACAGGGCCTGAGCGCGCCCTCTTTGGAGACCCTGGTCGGCATTGCGGATTTGTTGGAGACGAGCATCGACCACCTGCTGGGGCGCGATCTGGAGCTGTCGACGTCGGTGCGTGGGGGCAGCATCAAGTGGAAGCCGGTCTGGTCGTCAGGTCCACAGGGCACCGATGCGCTTGCGGTCCAGGCGTGGCAGCGCGTCATCGAGGGGGCGACGATCGCAGAAACGGCGCGTGCCCTGAACCTGGAGTACCGCCGGGTGGAGGAGCTGCTGAGGGATCTTATCTTCCATGACAGGATCCGGTTGCAGGAGGTCAGCGCAAATCGCACCGGCACGCGGCTCAAGGCGCACTTTATGGCAGAGAACCGGGTCCTGCTACGGGATGCCTGGGTTGCCAGCCTGGGGCATATCCGTTCGGCGTGGCTCCGGATGGTGCTCTTGGGCGTTGTGGCTCGGGAGTACTGGGCAGAGATCGTCGACAGCGGAACCACGGTGGCGCTCTGCGGCGGTTTTGCCGTCAGCCGGCTGGTCTCGGAACTGAGGCGCGGGGATATCAAGCCGGGCGTAAACATCGTGCCCGTGGCAGCTTCGCCGATGTTTGAGGAGCCTAATGTGTCGGCCAATGGTCTCGTGAGCATGCTGGCGTACCGGCACTACGGTCTGATCGGCAAAGCGGAGGAGTTGCCGCCTTGCCTTGGCAGAGGCCCGCAGGGCGGCGACCCTTCGGCGCTGATCGCGAAGCGTGTGCTCGACCGTGCCTCCAGCGCGGACGTGGTATTTCTTGGGGTCGGAGCGGCAGAGACCGGCGCTCTATCCAGAAATCTGCTTGACGTGAGAGCAGACTATCACCACATGGCAGGTCTCGATCTCTCCTCGGTCCAGGACATGAGCATGCCCAAACCCATCGGGAACATCATGTACTACCTGGTCGATGGCGAGGGACATCAGCCGGAGGACTTCCGCCAGGCGAACGAGAATCTGGTCATCTCGATAGGTCTCAGCGGTCTGGAAGAACTCGTCAGGACCGGGAAGCGGGTGGTGATCCTGGCTGCCGGCAAGAACAAGGCAGCAGTGGTTAACGCGGCCGTTCGCTCCCAGCGCTGCAATGTGCTGATCGTGGACAATGAACTGGAAGAGGCGCTTCTTGCGATGAATGGCTAGCGGCGCGGGGAAGGAGACTGTGGCATTCCCCAGTAGTGCGGAGGCGGCCCAAGTGGTGCTTTCCGCCGACGAGCTCGACCCTGCCGAAGCCGGGTCGCGGCGCGGTCGACCAGGGGCGACGGCCTGCGGGCCAGCGCGGCCCGCAGGAGGGCGATGCGATGCCGGTGCAGCCGGGCGCGCGGCCCTGGTCGCCGGCTGCTCTGATCCTACGTAGTTCATGAACGGTTAGGGAGCCCTCGGGGTCGGATGCGTGCCAGGCACGACGGATGCGCCCGGCGCCGGGTTATCCCCGGAGGCCGATGGTCCCCCGGCTCGTGACAGATGTATCTGACGGGCGCTTAATCCGTAGGAAGCTCCCAGAGCCTTCACGTCCGCTGACATGCCGACTTCGGGAGGTGATTCACCGGTTAGCAGCGTCGTAGCGTCCACGTGAAACCACCGCCCGGCGACTTGCCAACCGGACGAGCTCAGTGACTCGACCACTCCAGTGAACTCCACCACCTCGACGAACTTCCTGATGGCCAAGGCCCAAAGCTGGCCGTCGGCCCGTGATTCGGCCTGAACTCTCGCCGCGTCTCCCACGCTGAAGTCACCCTCGATGCTCGTAAAGCCATCGACCCTCACCGGGACTCCGCCCAAAGTCCAAACATCGGAGTCGAGCGCCGTGATGAAATCGATGAGCTGCCGCTGCTCGTACGCATCGGCACGGGCGATAGCCTCAACATGGAGTGCGGTCGCAGAACCATCTGGCTCGGTCTGTACGGAGACGGAAACCTGGTCACCTAAGCCAGGCTCATTGACGACCACAGTTTCTGGACCGATGCGCACTACCTGCGCACCAATACTCCAGTGGCTGTCATCCATTGCGGTGACAGTGCCGACCAGCCGCTGTGCAGTGGGACCTGAACCCAACGTCGGGCCCGGCACCGGAGTGGGACACGTCATGGACTCCCCCAAGAAGCGCACGCGTTCTTCACAAGTGAAGCTGCGCGTGACCCGCCGGCGCCCCATGGCTACGAGCCTGTCGGGATCTGCCAGATAAGACGTAATCTTGCCATCTCCCCCTGCAGCCAGAATGCGAGTCCCGGTCCCATCATACGAGAGAGTCAAGATCCAACGAACGGGCTCGGCCGCTGAAACGGTGCCCGTTTCAAAGTCAACAATGACCTCCTGGTCGCGGGTGAAGTCTGAGTGCTCAGTCAGCAGCGCCTGGAGTTCACCGTTGTCGGTATTCCAGAGCCGCAAAGTGCCATCCTGGCCGCCGCTGGCAATTTGGGAGCCATCGGGGCTAAAGGCCAGGCTCGTAACGCGTTTGATGTGGCCGGCCAAGGATCGCACCTCCCGGCCGGCCTCGATATCCCAAAGCCGGACCTTCCCGTCGTCACTGGCGGCGGCGAGGATCTTGCCATTCGGATGGTAGGCTAACTGCCACACCATGCCGCTTTGCCCATCCAGGGTGGCTAGCCGCCTGCCGGTCAGGACATCCCACACGCATATCACACCGTCAAGGCCATTGACCGCCAACTGGCTGCCATCTGGGCTGAATTGTACGAACGCCGGTCCGTTCTCACCATCACACCGTAGAACCAGCTTTTCGACGAAGCTGCCGCGGCTGATATCCCAGACACGGGTTTCCATACCTGCCGACGCAAGGAGACGCCCGTCAGCGGATACAGCGAGACCTCGAGCCGGGGAAGGCAAGGATTGGGTAATCACCGAACCCGTCCGGATATTCCACAGGAGGAGATCGCCTGCCGAGACTGCCACAAGCTCGCTTGCAGGCAGAAACAGAACCATCTGGGCGCGATTCGGGAGGTCCGGCAGAAGCGCGCGTTCGGCGCCATCCGGCACACCGTAGACGCGCACCGTCCTGTCCCAGCCTGCCGTAGCTATCGTGTCCCCCGCAGCGTTGAGGGCGAAACCGGAGATCACCATCTCTTCGGGATTTGTGCTGTTCGCGCCGTGTCCCATCAGGCGAGCTGCAACGGCCCCGGTGCGCGTCTCCCACAGGAAGGCTTCACCGCTGCCGCCGACCGAAACCGCCAATTCACCGGCCGGCAGGAACCCGACCCGGTAAACCGTATCGTTGTGGCCTCGATACGAGACTCTTGCCTGCTCCGGCACCTGCCATATCTGAATTGGATGGCCTGCTCCCGCAAGCTGTGATCCGGAAAGCACCGAAGTTGAATCCGCGCTGAACATCGCCCAATCAGCAGGATCAAGCTGAAGCCTGAGCACCTCGCGGCGCTGGTCGAGTTCCCAGATGCGTGCCACGCCGCTCGAATCGAGCGCCATAGCGTATCGGTCGTCGGGGCTGAAATCCAGCCATTTGATGGGCTTATCACGCGTCTCGAACTCCATAAGTAAGCTTCCTGTCGAGACATCCCAAACGCCAACCGTACCGCTCGGAGCCAGCGAGTAAGCTCGCGTATCGTCGTAGCTCCAGGTCAAAATCCGGGCTCGATTGGGTCCTATGACTGCAATGTTGACCGGACCGGTGAATCCATCGAGCGTGCGCCGTGCTTCGCCGGTCTGCGCATCCCAGGTGCGCACCGTAGCATCCTCGCCCGCCGTAACGATCAGGTCTCCCGTGCGGCTGTAACCTGCCCAGTTGATTGCCGCTCTATGGCCATCCAACCTGAGCACTTCCTGAGCGGTCTGAACGTCCCATACGCGACCGATTCCGTCCTCACCGCCGGATACGACACGCCGTCCATCTGGGCTGAAAGCTCCTTGCGCAAGGGATCCGCTGCCGAATGCCGCACGCTCAGTTCCATTCGGGAGGTTCCAGAGATGAGCGCGACCATTGCTCACGGTGACGATCGACTGACCATCCGGGCCGAACTCGGCACGGCTTATGTGCAAGAGGTGGCTTAGCGTGAGCTTCTTGGTGTATGTCAGGAGGTCCCAGACGAACACCTGATTGAACATCACCGTGACATAGAGGCGTCTGTCCGGGCTGAATGCCGCGCCTGGAGCCGAACTGGTTGTCCCCTCCAACTGAGAAAACCAGCCTTGCGTCGCAGTGTTCCAGACCGAGGTGGCACCGTTGGCTCCGACGATGACGACGAGTTGTCCCTCGGCGGCGAAGGCACCCCAAGATGGGATCTCGGTCTGATCGGGTGACTCCGCAAGCAGCTCACCGTTGTCAGCATCCCAGACCCGTGCAGTGATGCCGATCGTGAGGATACGTTCGCCATCATCACTGAAGCCACCTGATACAACATTGTCATCTTGATGGGAAAACCGGCGAAGGCTCTCGCCTGTTTCGGCATCCCACAGGGTCGCGCTGTTCGCATCAGTACGCGCAAGGATTCTACGGCCATCGGGGCTGTAGCTCGCCCACCAAGTGAGGTGTTGCGACGTTTCTGCTGGCCGGTTGAGATCGAAGCGCGCGTGACCAGTCTGCACCTCGAAGACGCTCATTTTGCCCTGATCGGTGACACCAACCCATTGAGCGCCGTCCGGACTCAGGCCGATTAGCTTGACCCCGGCCAGAGTCCTACCCACCTGGCGTCCAGAATCTGCATTCCAACGCTGCACGTAGCTTGCGGAGCGCGGCAAGTCTGCGGAATTGGTGATGATGGATTGGCCGTCTGGCGTAAAGACGGCCGTGTGCACCCAACCCTCGGTCGCCAGCTTAACGACTTCTTTACCACCATCGACGGACCACACGTCGACCTTATCCTTATCGGCAATGGTGACCATCCGGGCGCCATCGGGACTGAGCTTGGCCTGGCGCATCATGCCGTTGCCGACCATGAACAGCGGGGTGTTCGTCTGTGACTCAACAATCGCAATCAAGCCCGACGAAGTATGCGGTTGCAGATGGAGCCGTCCATCAGGGCTATATCCCGGCAGAGGGGTTCCTCCGGCCAGGTCGCTCTTGATGACCTCAGTGACAGGCGCAGTCGAGAGATCGGGAACCAAGGGATTGACCGCGATCAGCCGGCGCAACTCGGTATCGGCTTCATACGCAATATAACCGTCATACTCAGCAGTCGTCGAGACCGCTTCCACCGCCAGCAACAGCGCCAACCCAGGGTCGCTGTCTTCATATAGCTTCGCCTGGGCGATCAACTGCTGCGATAAAGCATACCGATCCTTGGTCTCGGCAGTTTTTTGGGCAGCGACATATGCGGCCTGGTTCCGAACCGCAAGCCATCCCAAGAATACAGCCAGCACTGCCACGACAAGAGCGCCCGCGGCAATCGTACCGATGATGCGGTTGCGTCTGGCCAGATGCCGGGCAGCAAGCGCACGTTCTTCCGCGAATGCTGTTCGCTCGGCGCCCTCATGCTCGCGCAGTGCGATGCTCGCATCGACGAAAGCACGCTCCTGCTGGTTCGGATCATCGCCGTGGTCCTTGATCCAGCCGACTATCCTCTCCAACCGGTTGCCCCGATAGAGCAGCCCTTCATCCATTGCGCTGACCAGCCAATCGGCTGTGGCATTCGTCAGGTGGCGATGAACGTGCAGTGCTTCACGGTCCTTGTCGATCCATTCGCGCAGCCGCGCCCAGTTTCGGACCAGTGCCTCGTGGGCCAGCTCCACGGAACGCTCGTTCGTCTGGCCGCCGACAATGATCAGCCGGGTCTCGGGACTCGCCAGTTGCAGGATAACTTTCTCAATCGTCTCGCGACCCGGCGTCATGGAGAGCAGCTCGCCCAGTGGAGCGCGGCGGGCGGTATCCTCCCCGTCTTCGTCCGGCTGGGTTAAGCGCAAGAACACGCGCCGGCACGCCGCCTGCTCGACGGGGGTGAACCGCGCATAGACCATCTCAGCCCGTTGCTC
The DNA here is from genome assembly GCA_034429055.1 of Anaerolineae bacterium. Taxonomy (GTDB): domain Bacteria; phylum Chloroflexota; class Anaerolineae; order CG2-30-64-16; family CG2-30-64-16; genus MWBF01. The sequence continues at coordinate 17,943 of DAOUGK010000223.1, forward strand.
CAATGCTCCCGCCACGCCGCCGATATCTTCGTAGGCCGCGTGGGTCAGCCGGCCGTCCCCGGTCTGCTGTTGCCACAGTTCGGTCAGCGCGAACTGCAGCAGCGGCAGGTCGCCCGGCGCACCGGCCACGGCGTCCAGGATGCGCTCGACCAGCCCTTCCTCGAAGCGTGCGCCGGCCTCCAGCGCGGGCCGCTCGATGGCTTCGCGGCGTTCGGCGGGCGTCATGGGCATGACGTTGACCAGCCCGCGGTCGACGTGGGGGCTGAGGCACTCGTCGGCCAGCATACGGCCATAGAAGTCGGCACGGAGGGTCAGGATGATGGTCAGCCAGGGGGCCAGTCGCGCGGCGGTGAGGGCCGCGAAGAAGACCCGGCGCTGCTGCTCGTCGGTGCAGAGGGTGAAGGCTTCCTCGAACTGGTCGACAATCAGGAGCAGGCGCGGCTGCGCGGGCGTCAGGTTGGCCAGCACACCCGCCAGGACGTCAGCCATCGGCACGGTCTGGGCGGCCAGGTGGTCGGCCAGCTTGCGCGTTTCCGCCAGGCGGTCGACGGGCGAGAGGGCCGGGGTCAGGCGGTCAACAAGGGGCGCGGCAAGCGCGCGCAGGGGGTCCGCGCCGGGCCGCAGGATGTCATAGGTCCAGCCCGCGCTGCCTGCGAGCGCGCCGCGGCCGAGGGCCGGCAGCAGCCCTGCGCGCACCAGCGATGATTTCCCGCTGCCCGACGGCCCGACGACGACCAGGAAGTTGGCCTGCTGGAGTTTGACGAGCAGCTTGTCGACCATGGCCGCGCGGCCGAAGTAGATGTCGGCGTGCTGGATGTCGAAATATTCCAGACCGCGATAGGGCGAGGGCAGGGCGGGGATATGGCTGAACTCGGGGCGGATACCGGCCAGATCGGCGTACTCGGGATACTCCTGGCCGGCCAGGTCGAGCAGCGCGGGGATCCTGCCCTGGCGCTCCGCCTCGTAGACGATGTTCTGCCAGAAGACGGCCGGTGCGCCGGCGAGGTCGAGCCGCGCGGGGTCGAGGCCGGCGTCGCGCGCGAGGCGGCGCGCGGTAGGCTCGCTGTCGTAGAGGGCAGCGAGGACCTCGCTGAGGCGTCGCAGGCGGGCGGCACGGTCGGGCATGAGCCAGGGCTCCGTAGGCGCGGGAAGGGTGGCCGGTGGTTGGGATGATGTTAGCATAAGTGGTGGGGGATGTGCAATTGCGCAGTTGAAGGGGGTGCGGTACAGAGTTTTGCGCAGAGAGTCTTGCAGTGCGGAGACCTTCCAGCAGCAGGCCCTGATCGAGATCCAGGCGCGTGGGGTGGAGACGCGCCGGCCGTGGCCGCAGTCAACGCTGAGGCCGAATGTATCGCGATTGCCGTCGGGCCAGCCCTATGCTACACTCCACGCCAACGCAGCCGGACCCACCCCGAAGAGGCCGAACCTATGGCGGAACCCACCCTCGATGCCAGGCAGAAGCGCGCCCTCGCCGCCGCACTGCTCGCGTGCCCCAGCATGGCCGACCGCGGCCGCCGCGATGCGATCGTCCGCGAACTGCCGGCCGACATCCAGCACAGCATCACGCGCAGCGACGCGGGCCTGCTCGATGTGACCAACACGCTCAACGCCGCGCTGAACTATCCGCACGGGCTGGACACGTTGATCGACCTCGTGCGGATATTCGAAGGGGATTCGCTGCCGATGCGCGAGATGGACCGGGTGCTGGCGGAGTCGGCACGCGCCGCGCCGGCCACACCGGTGTTTTCCCAGCCCAGGATTGCGGACGGGCCCTCCGGCAGCAAGTGGACCCTGCAGTCGCCGGTGCAGATGGCATTCGTGCGCATCCCCGCAGGTGAGTTCCTGATGGGCAGCGACCCAGATCTCGACCAGGAGGTGCTCGGCCACGAACAACCGCAGCACCGCGTGTGCCTCCCGGAGTACTACATTGGTGAGTACCCGGTGACGGTGGCCCAGTATGAGGCTTTCGCGCGGGCGACTCGCCGCGAGGTGCGCGGGCCGCAGGGTGGGCCAGACCATCCGGTGACCAGAGTGAATTGGCGCGAGGCAAATACGTTCTGCCGCTGGTTGAGCCAGCGGAGCGGCCTGGCGGTACGCTTGCCGACCGAGGCCGAATGGGAGAAGGCGGCGCGTGGGACGGACGGCCGCATCTACCCATGGGGCGATGCGCTGCCGGACGCCGGCCTGTGCAACTTCAACATGAACGTCAACGGTACGACACCAGTCGGCAAGTACCCGGCCGGGGCCAGCCCATATGGTGCACTGGATATGGCGGGCAACGTGTGGGAGTGGACGAGCAGTCGGTGGGGCGAAGATAGGGAGACACCGACCTACAAGTATCCCTACAACGCCGAGGACGGGCGCGAGGACCCGGTCGGCTCCGGTTTACGGGTAGTGCGTGGCGGGTCGTGGTCCAGCTATCGGAGGCGCGCCCGCTGCGCCTCCCGCGACAGGTTCGCGCCCATCTACTTCGACCTCCTCATCGGTTTTCGGGTGGTCGTGTCCCTGACTTCGACTGGATTCCCCCCATGACAGCATCCTTGACCCCCCAGGCGTTTGTCGCCAAGTGGCAGCAGGCGGAGCTGCGCGAGCGCGCGGCCAGCCAGGAGCATTTCATCGACCTGTGCCGGCTGCTCGATCACCCGACGCCCGCCCAAGTCGATCCCGACGGGACCTGGTTTACCTTCGAGAAGGGCGCGGCCAAGGCCACGGGCGGCGACGGCTGGGCCGATGTCTGGAAGCGCGGCTCCTTCGGCTGGGAGTACAAGGGCAAGCACGGCGATCTCGACCGGGCTTACGGCCAGCTCCTGCTCTACCAGGGCGCGCTGGAGAATCCCCCGCTGCTGATCGTCTCGGACATCGCCACGATCCGCATCCATACCCACTTCACCAACACCGTCCGGGTGACATATACCCTCGCGCTCGAGGATCTGCTGATACCTGCGAAGCTCGACCTGCTGCGCAAGGCCTTCACCGAGCCCGACGCGCTCCGCTCGCCGGAGACGACCACCCAGGTCACCGAGCGGGCCGCGCGGCGGTTTGCGGACATGGCGCAACTGCTCCGGCGCTACGGCCACGACTCGCACCAGGTCGCCCACTTCCTCATCCGGCTGCTCTTCTGCCTGTTTGCGGAGGACACCGGCATCCTCCCGCGCGGCCTGTTCACCCGGCTCGTGCAGCAGCCGCGGCGGAACGCGGCGGCCTTCAGCCAGCAGTTG
>DAOUGK010000224.1:0-25016 GCA_034429055.1 Anaerolineae bacterium
CAGCAGTTGCGCACCCGCTGTGTGCAGGTCACGCGGCTGCGCCGGGGCGGCGCGCTGCTCGACGTCGGCTGCTCGACCGGCCTGTTCCTCAACGAGATGCGGCGCTACGGCCAGTGGAAGCTGTCGGGAGTGGAGCTGAGCCCGGAGGCTGCGGCCTATGCGCGCACCCGCTTCGGATTGGATGTCTTCAAAGGGCAGGTGGAGGACGCGGCCTGGCCCGACGCAACCTTCGACGTGATTACCCTGTGGGATGTGCTGGAGCACCTGCCGGGCCCGGCCCGCACGTTGCGCCGGCTGCGTGCGCTGCTGGCTCCTGGCGGCGTGCTGCTGGTGAGCGTACCCAACCTGGACAGCGTGGACGCGGCGCGCTTTGGCCGCTTCTGGACCGGCCTGGATGCCCCGCGGCATTTCTGCGTCTTCCGCAAGCAGGATATCGTGCGGTTGCTGGAGCACACCGGGTTCGAGGCGACGCGAACATACTGCTTCTACGGGCGCTATACGACCTTCGCGAACAGCGTGATCGTGTGGCTGCGCGCGCATGTGCGCCCCGGCGGGTTGCGCCGGGCGCTGGAGGCAGGGGTGCGTTTCCCGTTATGGCGCTATCTGTCCCGACCGTATTTTGCGCTGCTGGACCGCCGGGAACGCGGGGCGATCCTGACGGTCGTGGCCGAGCGCAGGTGATGGCACGCATGTGGAGCCGCACGCGCGCGCTGCGCCTGGCCCAACGCGCACCGGTCATCCTGCTGGCAAACGCGCTGCTGCGCGCCGCAGGCACCCTCGTGTTCATCTTCGTCGGGCGCATCAGCGGGCCGGAAGACGCAGGGGTGTTGAGCCTGGCGCTGGGCTACCTCGCCATCCTGACGACCCTGTTCACCGGGCTGGACGACCTGCTCATCCGGGAGGTGACGGCGACTCCAAAGCGCGTCACCGCCTTGCTCCTGGCCTACGCGGTGCTGCGTCTCCCGCTGACTGCGCTGCTCGCCGTCGTCGTGCTGCTGATCGGTCAGACAGGCAGCCAGCTCTCGCCGGAGCAACAGCTGGCGCTGCGCCTGATTGTATCCAGCGCGCTGCTGGATGGATTCGCCGGTCTCGGCCAGATCGTGCTGTACGCGTTTGGCGGCTTCCGTCTGTTGGTGCTGCCGGCCGCGGTCATGTTACTGCTGCGGGCCGGCATCGGTCCCCTGCTGCTGCTGGCCGGGGGATTCGCGCCCGCGGCCGCGATGTGGCCGCTCAGCTCGGTGGCCGGTGCAGCGCTGCTGCTGTACAGCGCCAGGCGGGTGATCCGTGACGCGGGCATCGACCCGGCATGGCAGCCGGTGGAATGGTCCCTCGTGCGCCACCTGGGACGGCTCGTGCCCGGCTTCGGCGCCGTGAGCCTGTTATCCGCGCTGGAGTACCAGCTCGACGTTATCCTGCTATCCAAGATGCGGTCGCCGGTCGATGTAGGCATGTACGGGGCTGCCATTTCCATCATTAATGTGGTGGCGCTGATCCCGCAGGCCTATCGTACGGTGCTGTATCCTGACCTGGTGCGGTTACAGCGCGAGTCGCCGGCCGCGGCGCACGCGCTCATGGCGCGCGCCGCGCGCAACATGGCCCTGGCAGGTCTGGTCACTGCGGCGGGCATCGCGCTCATGGCGCCCTGGCTGGTCGAGAGCGTGTTCGGCGCGCGGTTCGCCGGGTCGCAGCCGGTGATGCAAATCCTGATCTGGAATGTGGTCTTTCTGTTCCTGAACGTGCCGCTGGTCAGATATCTTATCGCCTGCGGCCGGCAGAACGCAGTATCCCGTGCACTGGTGGTGAGCATCAGCACGAATCTGATCGCCAACCTGTGGCTGATTCCGCCGCTGGCCGCGGCCGGTTCAGCGTGGGCGCGGCTCATTTCATCCCTGGTGTTCGTCATCCTGGTGGGCTGGCAGTGCTACCGCACGGGGCAAACAACCAGGAATTCCAAATGTAGGCACGGATTCTGAGGCAAGCTGTAGTCTAGGCCCTTGTGGCCGCCTGGCTCGTCTGGCTGGACGCCCACAAGGGGCTAGGCTACGGTCACATTTGGAATTCCTGGGCAAGCAACGCATCTGTAGAGATCGAGGTTAACGCATGAGCAGTGAAAATCGGGCGGTCAATCGCCTGTTGGTGGTCGGGTATGATGGCGCAACCTGGGACCTGGCCGAGAAATGGGCGCAGGCCGGTAAGCTACCGGTGCTGGCGCGCCTGATGAAGCAGGGCGGCTACGGGCCGCTCCGGTCGGTCATGCCGATCCTGTCGCCCGCGGCCTGGGCGTCCTTTGCCACGGGCGTCCAACCGGGCAAACACGGCATCTTCGACTTCGTGGAGCGCAGCCAGGGCGACTATCATCTGCGACCCGTCACCGCGCTCGACATGAAGGCGCCCACCTTCTGGCGTCTCGCGAGCCAGGCGGGCAAACGGGTGGCCGTCATCAACGTGCCTGTGACCTATCCACCTGCCGAAGTCAACGGCATCATGGTCACCGGGCTGGGCACGCCTGAGCAGCGTCCGTTCACCTTTCCGCCGGCGCTCGGCCCGGAACTGCGGGCGCGCGGCTACCGCGTGAACCGGACGGTGTTCTTCGAGCCCGGACGTGAAGAGGCGTATCTCCAGGATGTCTATGAGATGACCGACCGGCTGGCCGAAGCCGCGCTGGAGCTGTTCCGCCGGGAGGCGTGGGACCTCTTCGTGGTCGTCTTCCGCGACCTGGACGAGCTGTCCCATTACTTCTGGAAGCACATGGATGCCACCCACCCGCAGCACGACCCGCTCACCGATGTGCGCTATCAAGACGAAATCCTGAAGTTCTACCAGCACCTCGACCAGAAGCTCGGGACGCTCCTCGAAGCGGCAGGCCCCGAGGTCAATGTCATCCTGGTATCCGATCACGGATTCGGCCCGCTCTACCGGGATGTCTTCCTCAACGAGTGGCTCAAGCAGGAGGGGCTGCTCGCGACCGTGGCGGTCGTTCAGCCTCCGCTCCAGCGGGCCTTGCTGCGCGTGGGGCTGACACGGCAGCGCATCTCGCGCACCCTGCAGCGCATGGGCCTGGCCGCGTTCGAACGCCGCCTGCGCACCTGGTTGGGCGACCGGAAGGAGCTGCTCCCCGCGCATGAGCGGGCCGTATTCCCGGAAGCTGTGGATTGGACGCGAACCCTGGCCTACAGCTTCGGCTATCACGGGCAGGTCTTCGTGAACCTGCGCGGCCGCGAGCCGCAGGGCATCGTGGAGCCGGGCGCGGAGTATGAGCAACTCCTGGCGCGGCTGGAGGAGAAGCTGGCCGCGCTGGTCGATCCGGCGGACGGCAAACGGGTTGTGACGCGCATGATCCGTGGGACGGCGCTCTTCGGAGATGCAGTCAACACCGGCGCGCCGGACCTCGTCCTGCTCATGCGCGACCTCGCGTACATCACCCGTCAGGGTTACGAGTTCGGCGCGGTGCCGGGGGTGGTGTTCCAGCAACCGGCCAGCTTCGAGACCGGCAGCCATCGCGAGGACGGCATCGCCGTCTTTGCCGGGCCGGACTTTGTGCAGCAGAGCTGGCAGACGCCCTACAGCATCCAGGACATCGCGCCCACGATTCTGCAGTTGCTCGGCATGGCGGGGCAGGCTCATATGGACGGACGGGTCCTGGTGGAGCAGCTCATCCCCGCGGCGCGGGCTGCGCCACACCCCGTCTCGAATGGGTCTGCACGGTTGCCGGAAGATAGCCCGGTCGGAGATCAGTCGCTGCCCTCCGCAGCAGATGAGCCGGTACTGTCGCCGGAAGAAGAGGCAGAACTCGCCGAAAGGCTGCGCCGCCTGGGATATTTGGGCTGAATTTGGCCGATTAACCCATATGAGCTATTGTTTCTGCGGGGATATTGGTGCATACTCAGACTGCCTTATCCTGAAAACACACTACAGAAGGAAGGAGCACGTTTAAGATGTCCAAGTTTAAAGGGACACGAATTGCTATCCTCGTCGTTCTGGCCCTCGTGATGAGCGTCATCGGGGCCGGTGCAGCCGGCGGCCCTCCTGGTGCGGGCTTCTATTCCGGCCAGACGGTCCAGAACCTCGGCCCGGCGACCGATGTCATCGTCACGCTCTATGACATGAACAATGCGGCCAACCAGCCGTCGCGGACCTGGTCCGTGCCCGAAGGCGGCGCTTTCACGTTCTTCCTCAGCGATATCCCCGGCACGACGGCCGGCTTCGTCGGCTCCGCCGTGGTTTCATCCGAACAGGAAGTAAAGGCTGTCGTCAACGTCACCAACCGCAAGTCCGGTGACTTCGGCGTCGACGGCGGCACGGCTGCGGCGCAGTACCGCGGCATCTCGGATGCCAGCACCGGCACCACGCTGGTCTTCCCGCTGGCGAAGGCCGCCTTCGGCCCGAAGACAACCGCGTTCTACATCCAGAATGCCGGTACGGCGAATGCGGTCTTCACCGCCAAGTTCCTGATGGGCCCCAACCTGGACGGCTCCGGCGCGACCGAGTACACCTACGTGCTCCCCGCGGCGCTGGTCCCCGGCCAGATGGCCGTCATCTTCCCGGGTGATGCCGGCGTGCCCAATGCACGCATCGGCTCTCTGACTGTGACCTCCGCCCAGAAGCTGGCCGGTGCGATGCTCGAATACGAGACCACGACCAACCCGGCGAAGATCCTGCAGAGCACCACCGGCTTCACCGACAACGACTTCGACACCGCGGTCCTGTTCCCGGTCGTCAAGAAGCAGCTCGGTGGCCGTTCCACCGGCCTGCAGGTCCAGAATGTCGGCAACGCGCCCGTGGATGTGACCATGACCTACCGCGGCGCAGGCGGCACCTGCGCGGCCCCGTTCAGCGCGACCGAAGCGGTCCGCACGCTGCAGCCGAAGCAGTCCACGACCTATCTTGATTCCGCCCTGCTGCCTGCGGGCTGCCTCGCCTCGGCTGAGGCCACCGCGACCGGCACCATCGCCGGTGTCGTCAACGAGTCCTTCCTGCCCTGCACCGGCGCCTGCGTGCAGCGCTCCACCACCTATGCGGCCTTCCCGGCCAAGAACGCCACCGCCAAGCTGGTGGCCCCGGTCTTCAAGGAAGACTTCGGCGGCAAGCGCAGCGGTATGACGATCCAGAACGTCAGCAACACGGACACGGTTGCCACGGTCGTCTTCAAGACGAACTCGGCCACCTACACCCTGAACAACCTGGCGATCCCGGCCAAGCAGTCCAAGACCCTGTTGGACATGACCAACACGACGGCCTGGCCGACCGCAAACTGGGCGGGTGGTATGGGCCTGCCGGATAGTTCGCTGGCCGCTGTCACGGTGACGGCGGGGCAGGCGGTCATCGCGATCGTAAACGAAGCGCCGTTGGGCGGTGTTGTCCAGGACAACATCAACTACGAGGCCTTCAACGTAGCGCCCTAAGTTTCTGTAGGTGTTGAACAAGGGGAGCCGTCAGCCGATGGCTCCCCTTTTTGTCTGTCATGACTGGTCCACCGGGATGAGCGGAGGTTTCCTTGATTCATCGCGCGCGAGTGTGTATCGCTGTATTGGCTATTTTGTTGGTTGCGGCCTGTCAATCCCTCCCGCCGGCAGCCCCGACGCCTGTTGCGCCCACGGCGGAGTCCAGCGCCCTGTCTCCCCTTGCGCCGCCCCCTGACGCGACACCGGCAGGCCGGTTCGCGATCGACCGGCCCGTGCAGGCCGGTGCCACCCTGGTCCAGGGCAGCGGCCTGGCCGGCACGGCTATCGTGCTGTATGACCTGACCAACATGGGCATCGAGTTGGGCGGCGGCGTGGTCGGTGATGATGGGCGCTTTGCCCTCCAGGTAGCGCCGCTGACCGGCAATCTGCGCATCGGCATCCAGCTCGTCGAACCGAACGACGCTATCTGGGCTGAGAAGACGCTGCTGGGGCCGGAAGCCTTGGTCGTGCCGATGGTCGGCGCGTTTGTCGATACGGTGCTCGTCTCTCCCTGAATCAAGCCGCATGGCTTCGGATGTCTTAAAGTTAGCATTTGAAATTACTGGTCTGCGCCGCGCGGTTTGGCTTCTGCCACCCGCGCGGTTATAATGGATATGATGTCGACCCATCCTTTCCGTATCCTGATGGTTGCTCCCACCAGCTTCTTCGCGGATTATGGATGCCACGTGCGCATCCTGGAAGAAGCGCAGATTCTGCAAAAGCTGGGGCACAGCGTCACCATCGCAACCTATCACAACGGCGGCCCGGTGGACGGCCTGGATATCCGGCGCACCCTGCCCATTCCCTGGCGGCAGGATTACGAGGTCGGATCCAGCCGTCACAAGGTCGCGTTCGATGCGCTCCTGAGCCTGAAGCTCAGCGAGCTGCTCACGCGCGGCCGCTTCGATGTGATTCACGCGCATCTCCACGAAGGCGCGCTGATGGGGCTGGTGTTGGGTCGCCTGTTCCGCCGGCCGGTCCTGTTCGACTTCCAGGGCAGCATGACAGCGGAAATGCTCGATCACCGCTTCTTGCGCCGCGACAGTCGCTTCTATAGGCTGCTGAACGGCCTTGAAACATGGATCGACCGCCGCGCACCGATTATTCTCACCAGTTCGAGCCATGCCCAACGCCTGCTGGTGGAGGAATTCGGCTGCGAACCGGCGCGCGTGCGCACTCTCCCCGACGCAGTCAACACCGCTGTATTTCGCCCGGCAAGCAGTTATCCTGCGGCTGAGCTCGCGGCCCTACGGCAAGCTCTGGGCATTCCTGCGGGCCGCCGCGTCATCGTTTATCTGGGCCTGCTCGCAGAATATCAGGGCACCGGCCTGCTGCTGGAAGCGTTGCGCCATATCGTGACACAGCGCCAGGACGCGCACCTCCTGTTGATGGGCTTTCCCAACGAAGCCCTCTACCGGCTGCGCGCAGAGCAGCTGGGGGTGACGGATTATGTGACCTTTACGGGCCGCGTGCCTTATCAGCAAGCGCCCACCTACCTTGCGTTGGGCGACGTGGCCGTCTCCGCCAAGCTCAGCCTGACGGAAGGCGCGGGCAAACTGCTCAACTACATGGCCTGCGCGCTGCCAACCGTCTCCTTCGACACGCCGGTGGCACGCGAATACCTGGGCTACGACGGCCTCTTTGCAACACGCGGTGATCCGATCAGCCTGGCAGAACAACTCTCTCGCTGCCTCTTCCCCCCTGCCGATGCGCCGGATATCTATATGCGGATGGGGCTGCGCCTGCGCCAGCGCGCAGTCCAGAATTTTGGCTGGGAGAAAGCCGGCCAGCAGATTCTTGACAACTATCGCGAACTCACCGGCGACGTCGTGGCGCGTGCGACGTCGGTGCGACCCTGGACGGCCAAGCCGGCCTCGCGCCGGTGATGAACCACCCGCATCCCCTGCGGCATATGCCCATGTTGCAACCAGCCTCGCCCACGCTATCCCGGAGCCCCGCTGCCTGGCTCGACAGGCGGTTGGAACAGGCTGCGTATCGGGTGCGGGGCGCCACGCGCCAGGCCGCCGTCGATTATACGGTGGCTGCTGCGCTGGCAGGGGCCGGTCTGCTGCTCTATGTCATCACCCTCGCGCCGACGGTTACGTGGGGGGACGACGCGACCCTGCAACTGGCCGCCGTCCAGGGACGGCTCCAGGCCAGCGCGGGCAGCCATCCGGCCTGGGTGCTGCTGGCCCACCTGTTCACGAAGCTGCCGGTCGGCGACCTGGCCTACCGGGTCAATCTTGCCTCCGCCTGCGCGGCCGCGCTGACCCTGGGGCTGCTCTACCTGGCGTGCCGCGCCGCCCATGCCTCGCGCTTTGCCGGTCTGGCCGCAACAGCCGCATTCGCTGTGTCACACACCTTCTGGGCCCATGCAGTACGGGCCGAAGTGTATACCCTCACGCTCGCAACGCTGGCCCTGGTAACCTGGGCTGCGTTGCAGTGGTGGCGGCTCGGTCAGCGCCGATTCCTTGTTCTGACGGCCGCGGGCTGGAGCCTCGCCTTCAGCACGCACGTCCTGGCCTTGCTCTATCTGCCGGCGTTAGCCTGCCTGCTCCTGACGCGGCGTAACCGCCTCCAGCGCCGGGACTGGGCCCTGCTCGCCGGTTCCGCGCTGCTGGCTCTGCTGCCATACAGCCTGGTGCTGTGGGCCGACTATCAGCGCATGGGCGGCAGCCTGCCGGACCTGGCGCGCTGGGCGCTCTTTACATTCGACGGCTATGATTTCAGCAGCCAGATGGCCGGCTTCTCCCGCGCCACGCTCATCAGCGATACGGTGCAGTGGGCCGGTTACCTGGGCTACCAGTTCGTCGGGCTGGGCCTGCTCCTGGCCGGCCTCGGCCTGGCCTATACCTGGCGCCGCGGGCCGCGGGGCCTGGCGATTTTCACCGGCCTGCTGTACGCGACGCCCGCACTCTTTGCCTTTGCCTATCAGGTCGGTGACCGTTACGTCTTCTACCTGCCCAGTTATCTGCCGGTGGCTGTCTGGCTGGCGGCAGGCATCGATGGCTGGCAGCAGCGGCAGCAGGCGCGGGCCAACCATGACGCCGCCCTGCCTGCTGGCCGCCATCGTCTTCGGTTGGCGCTGCTGGCTCTGTTGATCCTCGTGCCGGTGGGCGTCTACCGCCTCACCCCGGAGCTGGTAAGCCGCCTGGGGGTACAGCGGGATGCCCGTTATGTGCCGGGGCCTAACAGCCGTTACTTCGTGCTGTGGCCGCCGAAGACGAACTACTATGACGCGCGCGCCTTCGCAGAATCCGCGCTGAACAGCGCGCCGCCGGATGCGCTCTTGCTGGCTGATCCGACGCTTGCTTCGCCGATGCTCTTCTTGCAGCAAGTTGAGCGCCTGCGCCCGGATATTCGGGTGCGTTTCTGTTGTTGGGATATCGCGCAAACCCTGACCGCCGAGCCCGGCCGCCCCATCGCCCTGGCGGACAATGCGGCTGCCATCTATCCCATCGACCAGTTGCAGCGGGAATATGACATCATCCCGCACGGCTCGATCTACTTGCTCGTGCCAGCTCGGGCTCAGGCCCTCTCAGGAACCGCACCGGGTAGCAAGTAGACCGTCAAATCTAGCAACAAGGGGCACCTATATGAAGCAAGCTCGTTTCTGGCGGCTGCGCCAGATTGTACATCTACTGCTGTTACTGGCGTTCCTTCTCGTGCCCGCATCCACCCGTGCTGACACGGGGGATAGCGCAGGAAACGTAGAAACCACCGCACCCGCTGCTCCCGCGGAGCTACAGGGCCCGTCGCGGTTTCTCTCCCTACCATTGGTCCATGGTCCGCCCCCGACAAGCTGGCGGCTGGGATATGGCTCGTGGGGCATCGATATCCTTCGCTATCCCCAGATCGCCACGTTGAAAGCCGGGTGGTATGTCAACTGGACGACCCAGGTCAAGCCGCAGCGACCCGGCTTCATCGAATATGTGCAGATGATCCGCGTTCACCAGAAACTCACCTGCCCGCTGTGGTCACCAAACGCACATGACCGCACCAAATGCCCATATGCGCAGCCCTACGATTACTTCACGCTGCAAACCCGCGACGAAATCGCAGCCGCCGTCCGGGCAAATCCCCAGTCCCTTTGGCTGATCGGGAACGAGATGGACCGCCGCGACTGGCCGGGCGGCGGCCAGGATGAGATGGTGCCCGAAGTTTATGCGCGCGCCTACCGTGATATGTATCAACTGGTCAAAGGCATCGACCCGAAGGCCCGCGTCGCCATCGGCGGCGTCATTCAGGCGACCCCTCTGCGCCTGGAATACCTGACCCGAGTGTGGGACACCTACAAGTCGCTCTACGGCACGAACATGCCGGTGGATGTCTGGAATGTACACAACTTCATCCTGCAGGAGAAGCTGAACGATTACGGTGCAGGCATCCCACCGGGCATTCAGGCCAGCGAGGGGGTTTCCTACCCGAATGATGCGCTCTCGCACATCAACCGCCAGATTTTCGACCAGCAGATTCGCGCATTCCGCGCCTGGATGAAGGCACGCGGGGAACAAAACAAGCCGTTGATCGTATCAGAGTACGGCGTGTTATACTCGCACGTGGCCGAGTTGAATGTACCCGCGACCGTGCGGGATTTCATGTTATGGAGCTTCGACTACTTCCTGAACACGAAGGACTGTTCGCTCGGCTATGTAGCCGATGAATGTCGCCTGGTGCAGCGCTGGGCCTGGTACAGTCTGGACGATCCGGGAACCGAGTTCAACCGGTATGGTTCGCTGTTCAATTTCAGCACGCTCCAAATCACGACCACCGGTGTCGGCTACCGTGATTATTCTCTCTCCAGGATGGGGCAACTTCGTTACGGCGCCTGGTGGTGAGAAGACGGCGCGGAGATAAACGCAGGATTTATCTCTGCGCCTGAACATGCGCACCTGGAGCTCTGGGAAGAGGCATCGTTTTGGCTTCGGTATCGCAACAACCGGCCGTCCGTCACGGACACCGCCGCTCGCTGGTAGCGCATCTGCGTGAGCTGCTGCGCTACCGCGAGCTGATCTTCAATCTGACCCTGCGGGAGCTGAAGGCGCGCTACAAGAGCAGCGTCCTGGGGTTCTTCTGGAGTCTGCTCAATCCATTGGGCATGATGCTGGTTTTCACCGTCGTATTCACCATCATGATGCCCAACAACGCGATCAGGAACTTCCCCATCTTCGTCCTGTGTGGCCTGCTGCCCTGGAACTTCTTCAGTTCGGGCATCATGTCGGGCACGAACAGCGTCGTTGCGAACGGCGAGCTGGTCAAGAAGGTGTACTTCCCGCGCGAGGTGCTGGCGATTGCCAGTACCTTCGCCAACCTCATCAACTTCCTGCTGGCGCTGGTCGTGTTGTTCGCGGCAATCGCCGTCTTCCGCACTCCGTTGAGCCCGTATATCTGGATGCTGCCCATCGTGATCCTGATCCAGACCTGCTTCGTCCTGGGCATGGCCTTCATCCTCAGCACCCTCAACGTCTTCTATCGCGACACGCTCATGATTCTCGACGTCGTCATGCTGGCGTGGTTCTTCCTGACGCCCGTCTTCTACCCGATCGAGATTCTCCCGCGCAGCTATGTTCTCCTGGGAATCGACCTGGACCTGCACCGCATCATGTACGTTGCCAACCCGATGGCCTCGCTCATCAGCGCGTACCGCGACCTGATGTACTGGGGCTATCGCACGGACTTCGACTTCATCCTGCGCACGACCGTGACGGCCGTGGCGGTTCTCGTGTTCGGCTACTGGTTCTCGATCCGCTACAGCCACCGCTTCGGCGAAGAGGTCTAGCGTGAGCAACGATATCTGGCAGCCGGACGCGCCTGTCGTCAGCCTGGAGCGGGTCTCCAAGCGGTTCAGGCTGAACCCGGAGACCGACCGCAGCCTCATCAGCCTGCTGCGTCGTCCCTTCAGCCGCCTGCCCTTTGTGCATCGCAAGGAAGCGGATTGGTTCTGGCCGCTGCAAGACATCTCTTTTGCCATCCAGCGCGGGGAGAGCGTAGGCATCCTGGGCGAGAACGGCTCCGGCAAGAGCACGCTGCTCAAGCTGATTGCCGGCATCCTCGAACCCACGCACGGCGCCATCGAAGTGCATGGCCGGATCGCCGCGCTCCTCGAACTGGGCGCCGGCTTTCACCCGGACCTGACCGGCCGGGAGAACATCTATCTCAACGGCTCCATCCTGGGGCTGGGCCGCCAGGAAATCAGCAGCTACATCGACCAGATTATCGAGTTCGCGGGCATCGGTGAGTTCATCGACGTGCCGGTCAAGCTCTATTCTTCAGGGATGCGCGTGCGGCTCGGCTTCTCCATCGCGGCCTTCGTCAAGCCGGATATCATGCTCGTAGATGAAGTCCTCGCGGTGGGCGACGAGGACTTCCAGCACAAGTGTGTGCTGGTGTTTCACGATTTCCGGCGGCGGGGCGGCACGCTCATCCTCGTCTCGCACAGTGTGGAGCTGGTGCGCGACATGTGCCGGCGCACCATCTGGCTGGATGACGGGCGGATTCAGGCGGACGGCGCGACCTCGGATGTCATCGCGCAGTACATGCGCAGCGTCTACAGGAAAGAACAGGAGCGCTTTGCAGAGCAGGAACGCCGGAGCAAGACTGCCGAAGCGGGCGCAAGCTCCCAGGGCAAGTCGCGGGTGGGCAAGGACGCAACGGGCGCAGTCCCGGCGACAGCCGCCGCGGCTGCGCCGAATGACCCGGACCGGTGGGGCGACGGCGCGGTGCAGTTCGATAAGGTGCGCTTGCTCAATGGCGCCGGCCAACCGTGCGAGTTTCTTTACACCGGCGACACCCTGACCATCGAGGCCGAGTATACGGTGCAGCGGCCGATCGCTGACCCGCCGATTGTGGGCTTCGCCTTCATCCGGCATGACGGCATCTGGTCCTTCGGCACCAACACCGAAATCGAAGCCATTCCGGCCGAGCATATGTGCGCGCCGGGCCACACGCACGGCACGGTCATTGTGACGGTTCCTGCGCTCACCCTGCTGCCGGGCACTTACACCCTCGATCTCGCCCTGCAGAAACCGACGGGCGGCGACCATGACTACCGCCGCAGTTGCGCGCGGTTGACGGTCGGCTCCCTCAAGCGCGATGTGGGCGTGGCACGCATCGAGCACCGCTGGGCATTTAAGAGCTAAGGTTACACCCACATGTCGGATCTGTGGCAGGCTGGCCCTGAACTGCTGTGGCAAAGCCTGAACTATCTGCCTGCTTTGCTGATCAACTTAGGCCTGTATAGCCTCACGGCGGCGGCGCTCTGGTTGAGCCTGGGCGCGCGCGCCGGAAGTCTTGCCCGGCGCATGACCATTATCGTGACCACAGGCTTGCTGGCCTTCCTGGTGCTAGGCTTTCTCGCGCTTGTCATCGCGCTGACGGGTCTCTTCTCCGGCTGGCTTTTCTACGGGCTGTGGGCTGCCGGTCTGGCGTGCGCGCGGGCGTACTCAGCGCGCACGGGCCATCTGTCGGCCGCAGTGCGCACCTGGCGGCAGGCCGCGCCGCTCCCGCGTTGGCTGCCGCTCCTGCTGTTGCTCTGGCTGCTGCTCTACACGCGCCCCTTTGAGCTGGTCGTGGGTGGCCGTGACCCCGGCATCTACATTAACACCGCAGCCCGGATTGCCGCCCGGGGTGGCCTGGCGGTGCCAGATGCATTCTTCGCGCGGATCACCCCGGAAGACCGCACCCAGTTGCTCTACACCAGAAGACTGCTGGAGGACCAGTACTTCTTTCCACACAAATGGCCGGGATTTGTGTGGATAGCTGCGAACGAGGAAACCGTACCTCAGTTCTATCCTTACTATCCAGCGCTGATGGCCGCGAGCTATGCATTGACAGGCTTCAAGGGCGCCTTGACAGTGCTGCCCCTGGTCAGCCTGCTGCTGGCGCTCGTCCTGGCCGAACTAGCCGCTCACGTCATCGATCATTGGCCTCGAGCTGGAGCAGGCGCCGACTCATCCGGGCGAGTCTACTCGATTGGAGCCGTGGCTGCTTTCGCCTTGTTGCTGAACCCGGCGAGTCTATGGTTTGGACGGTTTGCGAACGCGGACTTGGGCTTTGGCCTGTTCATTTTTGCCGCGCTGCTGTTTTGGGCCTGGGCTGCATTTGAGGATCAACAGGACGCCAGTTCTCGCACCTTTCACTGGACAGTGAGCGTGTTAGCCTTCGGAGCTGCCCTCCTGACCAAGATAGATGGTTGGTATATCGCTCCCGCTGTTGTCGCCATCAACTTGATCTACCACCCCCGGCGCGGTCGCAGCGGCCCCTGGGCGCCGATGGCATGGACCCTCATCTGCCTGCTGTATGTTATCATCATAGCTCGCTTCAACTACCCTTACGTGCTCGGCACAGTGGCTTCGGAAGGATGGGGAATATACACGGATAGGCGACTGGCTATAGCCCTGGCAGTGGGCTATCTCGTACTTCTGACGGCGCCCAGCCTGCTCCCATGCTGGCTCGCGCCGGAGCGCATTCCTGCGTTGAGCCGCCGCTTCCGAATCCCTCAGCGGGGGGTGCCGGTTGTCATAGCGATGGTCAGCCTGGGGGTCGGACTTCTGCTGACTGTAGTCACGACAGCGAACGCATCGCCCGGCCGATCGCTCGAGATTTTGATCGCTTACAGCGGTTGGCCCATGCTCCTGCTGGCCGGTGTGGGCATTTGGAGTCTATGGCAGCAAGCCGAACAAGACCGGCTTGCCCTGGCTCTTCTTGCTCTGTTTTTTACGGGAGGACTTTATATTATCGCGCGTACCTCGATGCTGGATCACCCCTGGAGCATCCGGCGGGCGGTTTCAGTCGCTATTCCCAGCCTGGTGTTGTTCGCAACCTTTGGGTTGGAGAAACTACGCGCAGCAATCACTGTTCGACTGGCCGCGCCAATCCCCAGCCGCACCCTGTCAATCACAGTGCGGGGCATCCTGGTGGTGAGCCTGGGGGCGCCGCTACTATGGCGTGACATACCCCTGGTCTATCACTCGGAGGTCGAAGGCGCACTGGCTGAGTTGAAGCAACTCGAAGCGATATTTCCTGCGAATTCGGTTATTCTGGCGGATGCATCTCGCGTGCTGGACCTCTTTACGCCCGCCCTGAGCATTGCCGGACGCGAAATCGTTAATCACTACATCGCTCCGGGAGGGCCTCCGGTCAGCCCTGAACTACGCGACCGTATTGCGGCTTTGGCGGCAGCCGAGGACCGGCCTTTCTTCTACGTGACGCCATCTGATCTGCCCCCCGCGACCGGCAGCTATCCGATGGCCCGTTACTGGTGGGATGAATGGCAGGAGGTACACCTCCTCGGCCGCAACGCACCGCTTCCACTGGAGCGCGAGGTGACGACTTTGCCCTTCCGCGTTTACCAGGCGCTCGATGAATCGTTTCCCGCTGCGGTGATCGAACGGTACGAGGCGGAAGCGCTGCCCAGCACGACTGGGCAGCGCGTGCAGGACACGGCCGCGGAAAACAACTGGGCACGGTTCGCGCGGGTTGGAGACAGCCCGGCGAACGCACTCGTCTTTGGCCCATATCTCGCGCTCTCTGAAGGACGTTACATAGCCCGCTTCCGCCTGCGCAGCTCACCCGGCGACGGCGCTTCGGAGAACGCGCGCACTCCCGCGCTCCTGATCGTGCAAGTTGCATCCGGACGCTTAGCAGAAGCCGAAGCACCCATAGCTGCGGTCTACATTGACGTGGAGCTGCCGTTTACGTTGAGCGAAGCCGATAGGGTGGAGTTTCCCGTGCTCTACAGCGGCGCAGGCGAAATCTGGCTGGACCGGATCGAGGTGGTCGATGTGGACGGGCAGTGAACCGCCGGAGGCCGCAGCGCGCCCATCGCGGCCCCTGCGCGTGCTGATGGTGACGAACTTCTTCCTGCCGCGTCACCTGGGCGGCGCAGAAATCTCGGCGTATAATTCCGCGGCGGGGTTGCTGGCCGCAGGGCACGCAGTGCGCGTCCTGAGCATCAACGCGCGGGCCAATGCGACGTCAGACCTGCGCGGCGACGTGCAGGGCGTGGACGTTCACGAGGTCAACCTGGTGCGCCGCTGGAAGAACCGCGTGCAGCAGACCTACGACCGCGAGATCGCGGGGCATGTCGAACGCGAGATCGCGGACTTCCGGCCGGATGTAGTTCACACGCACAATCTGTCGGGCA
The DNA here is from genome assembly GCA_034429055.1 of Anaerolineae bacterium. Classification (GTDB taxonomy): domain Bacteria; phylum Chloroflexota; class Anaerolineae; order CG2-30-64-16; family CG2-30-64-16; genus MWBF01. Next base: position 15,586 of record DAOUGK010000224.1, read on the forward strand.
CGAGCCTCGCGCCGTTCGTCGTGGCCCGCAAGATGGGCGTGCCGCTCGTTGCGACACTGCACGATCTCTGGCTGCTGTGCGCCAACAACATGCTACTGCGCCGCGACTACAGCCTGTGCTCGCCGGCCGAGGCGCCGTGCGGCCGCTGCTTTCGTCAGTACGACTATTGGGCGCCCCTGCCCGCGCGGCGCGAGGTATTCCGCCGGCTGGCCGCGTCCGTCCATACGTTCATCAGCCCCAGCCGCAAGCTCATCGAACTGCACGTGGAGGGCGGCTACGAACGTGAGCGGTTCGTGTTGGTGCGCCACGGCCTGCACCGGCTGGAGCGACCGCCCGCAGGCGCACCGCCTGCGATTGGCCCGCATCACATCGGCGCGCCCAGCGTGGCTTTTGTCGGCGCGATCGCGGTGAGCAAGGGCGTGGAAGTGCTGGCGCGGGCCTTTCCGCTGGCCGCCGAGCGACTGCCCGAACTGAGGTTGATCATCGCGGGCCGCGGCCCCGCGGAACTGGAGAACCGGCTGCGCAGCCTGGGCGACCGGGTCGTGATGCTCGGCCAGGTCCCGCGGACGCACATTGTGGAGGTCTACGCGGGCGCAGGACTGACGGTCATGCCGTCCACGATCCATGAGAACTCGCCGCTGACCGTCTGCGAGAGCTTGATGGCCGGCACGCCCGTGGTCGGCGCGCGGATCGGCGGCATCCCGGAGTTGATCGTCGAAGGCGAGACCGGCTACCTGTACGACCCGCAGGATGCGGCGGCGCTGGCCGCCGCCATCGTCGCGCACTTCGAGCGGCCGCCGCAGGCGCGCCGTGCCATGCGCCAGGCGTGCGTGGCCTACGGCGAGCGCGAGTTCTCCGTGCCCGCGCACGTGGCCCGGCTCGAAGCCGTCTACTGTGATGCGCTGGCAGGGGCATCCGACGCCCGGCGTCGCGCGCGCAACGAGGCATGATGAAACTACTGCACGTCACCCACCAGTACCGGCCGGCCATCGGCGGGGCCGAGGAATACATGGCCCTCGTCTCAGAGGCGTTAGCCGCGCGCGGCCACCGGGTCTCGGTGTATACGGCCAACTCGACCGACTACGAGAGCTGGACGGGGAACCTGCCCCCGCGCGAGACGATTGCCGGGGTGGATGTGCAGCGCTTTCGCGCTATCCCCCGCCGCGAACGCACGTGGCAGGTGCTGCGCTATGGCCTGTGGCGCTACCTGGAACAGCCGAAGCGCCGCTACGAGCCGTTCATTCTGGTCGGCAATGGCCCGACCTGCCCCGGCATGTTCGCGGCCATCGCGACGCGCGGGCGGCAGTATGACCTGGTACATCTCAACAGTCTGCACTACGCGCACTCGGCCTACGGTTATGTTGCGGCACGGCTGGCGGGCCGCAGCGTGGTCGTGACGCCGCATGTCCACGTGGAGCAGCGCGAGACCTGGGATGTCGGCTACCTGCGCGCCATCCTGGCCCGCGCGGATCTCATCTTCGCAGACACCGAATACGAGCGCCAGTTTCACATCCGCCAGGGCCGGGACCCGGAGCGGGTCGTCACCGGCGGGGTCGGGCTGCGCATCGAGGAATATGTGTTCCCCCGCCAGGCCGCCGCGCGGCAGCGGCTGGGCATCCCGGCAGACGCGCAGGTGGTGCTGTGCCTGGGCCGCCAGGTGGACTACAAGGGGCTGGACAAGGTGCTGGCCGCGGTCGCCGGCCTGCAACCCGAATTCCCGCGTGCGCTGTGTCTCATCGCGGGGCCGGAAAGCGAGTGGAGCCAGGGCATCATGGCACAGTATGCCGGCGCACCCTGGATTCGCAACCTGGGCCGCGTCGAGCCGGATGTCAAGCTCGCGGCCCTGTCCGCCGCGGATGTCATGGCGATGCCCTCCCACGGCGAGGCGTTCGGCGTGACCTACCTGGAAAGCTGGTTGGCCGGGCGGCCCGTCATCGGGCTGGCGAAGGGCGCGGTGCAGGCCCTCATCGCGGACGGCAAGGATGGCTTCCTGGTCCCGCCGGGTGACGATGCCGCGCTCACGCAGGCCGTCCGCTGCTACCTGGAGAACGCGGTGCGCGTGACGGAGATGGGCGCCGCGGGCCGGCAGAAGGTGCTGGAGCAGTACACATTGGACCGGATCGTGGATCGCATCGAAGGCGCATGTCTGCGCCTGGTCGAGGCTCAGAGGAGGCGCCATGCGCGTCAGCCTGCTCAATCTTAACCTGGTCGGCAAAGACGCCATCGGCCGCTCCATCATGGCACAGGCCCGCTTCTTCCAGCGCCGCGGGGACATCGTGCAAATCTTCGTGGAGCAGCCGCCGGAGGACGTGCCTGCGGACATCGCGCGGCTGTGTCACGTCGTCACGCCCGCCGCGCTCCGCCGGGATCCAGAGGGCCGGTTCGCGGCCACCGACCTCTATATCTACCACTACGGCGGCCGCCACGGGCTGATGGACTCCATCTCGACCATCGACGGTGGGGCGGTCTGCTTCTACTACCACAACGTGACGCCGCCCGACCTGTGGAACTGGGAGGAAGACAAGGCCGCCTTGCGCCGCGGCATCGCGGGCGTCCGGCTGGCCGCGCAGGCCGACTTCGTGATCGGCGACAGCGAATACAACCTGCGCCAGCTCGCGCACATCAGCGGCGTCTCCGAGGACCGGCTCCATGCCGTGCCGCTGCCAGTGGACATCTCCGCGTTTCGTCCCGGCCCGCCGCCTGCCGAGCTCCGCCGGCGCTACAAGCTGGACGATGCGCCGGTGCTGGTGTATGTAGGGCGCATGGCGCCGAACAAGCGCGTCGACCTCCTGGTTGATCTCCTGGCCGCCGTGCGTCGGCACCCGCAACACCCGCACCCCGACGTGCGGCTGCTGCTGGTGGGCGACTATGACAGCGCACCGGCCTACCGGCTGGTGACGGAGCAGGTGCAGGCGCGGGCGCGCGGCCTGGGCGTGACATCGGCGATCGTCTTCACGGGCCGGGTCGACCCGGCGGACTACTACCGGCTCGGCGCGGTCTATGTGACGACGAGCCAGCACGAGGGCTTCTGCCTGCCGCTCATCGAGGCGATGGCGAGCGGTGTGCCCGTCGTGGCGTCTGCGGGCGCAGCTATCCCTGACACCGTGGGCGATGCAGGCATCCTCGTTGCGCCCCGCACGGAAGAGGTGGTTGCGGCGGATGGATCTTCCTGGGCCGGTGAGCCGGATGTGCCGGCGATGGCGGATGCCGTGGCTGCGCTGCTGGACGACCCGGCCCGCGCGGCGGAACTGCGCGCGGCGGGCCTGGCACGGGCCGCCTCCTACACGCTCGAACGCTACGAGGCGAGCTTCGGCACGATCATCGACCGCTATTGCGTCAACCTGCCCCTGCGCGTGCAGCCCGTGCCGCGCGCACAGCTGGCCGAGGCAGCCGCGGAACCGGCGGATGCGCCCGTGTCACCGGCCGCGACCCCGATCGATCGCGAGGACGATGCCGACGCGTACTGGCCCAAACTGGCCGCTGAAGCCAGCATCACCATGCCGGAGTACACCGTCCACAGCAAGCTGCCGCTGGTCGGCGGGCTGATCGTGTGGGTGCGGCGCAACCTGACCAGCCACCTCAAGGAGCCGTATGTCGATCCGATCCTCCAGCGGCAGCAGGACTTCAACCTGCGCGCGGCGTGGATCGTCGAAGAATTGACGCGGCGGCTGGACGAAAGCCAGGCGCGCATGGCTGTGCTGGCCGCGCGCGTAGACAACCTGGAACAACTCGCTGCGGCCGGCAGCGCAGCCGACGAGGCGGCGCAGGCACGCAGCGAACAGGTCGAACTCGCGCTGCGCCGGCTGGAAAGCACCGTGGCGCGGCTGGAAGCCCGCCTGGCAGACAGCCCCCGCGCGGCCGGCGAGTCACAGACCGCACGGGCGAGCGACCTGGACGCGCAGCCTCAGGCGCAGTACGGCATCAACTACCTGCGCTGCAACTTCGCGGTCGGCGGCAGCATGGTGGACGAAATGGCGCTCTACCGGCCGTTCGTCTCGCTGTTCGAGGCCGCGACCGGACCGGTGCTGGACCTGGGATGCGGCCAGGGCGCGTTTCTGCAGGTACTGGGCGAGGCCGGACGCGCGGGTTACGGGGTGGATGTGGACCCCAACATGGTCGATGTATGCCGCGCCGCAGGACTTGCTGCGGAGGTGGGCGACGTTTTCGATGCGCTGCACCGGGCCGCGGACGCCAGCCTGGGCGGCATCTTCTCCGCCCATGTGATCGAGCACCTGCCGCGCGTGCGCCTGTCCGAGCTGGCCGCGCTGTGCTGGCAGAAGCTCCAGCCGGGGGCCGCGCTGGTCTGGATCACCCCGCACGGCGGCGCGCTGTCGCCGCTCCATGCCACCTTCTACAAGGACCTGACGCACACGCGACCGCTGCACCCCGACCTGCTGCGCTTCCTGCTGGAGACGAACGGCTTCCGCGAAGTGGAGACGCGCTCCCTGTCCGATATGCCGGAGGAACTGAAGCTGGCGCTGCTGCCCGCGGACAGCCCTGATCCCACCGCGGCCCTGCTCAACCGCAACCTCACGCGGCTGAACGAACTGATCTTCGGCCACGTGGATTGCGCCGTCGTCGGGAGGCGCTGATGCCCCGCGCGTGCGTGCTGGCAGAAGGCTGGGATGTGCGGTCGGCCCTGGGCCTGCACACCGAGGCGCTGGCCCGCGTGCTCGATGGCCTGGGCTGGGAGGTCAGCCTCGCGCTGCAAAACCCGCGCGGCGTGCCTGCCGCCTGGCGCAGCCGCCTGGCGCGCGCCGGGGAGCCAGCCGAGATCACCATCCTGCAATATCCCATCTGGTTCCCGCTGGCCGAGACCCTGCGCGCGGCCAGTGGAGCGACCCTCTTCTGGTATCACGGCGTCACCCCGCCGAAGATGTGGAGCAGCGCCGCGGACCGCGACGTGCTCACGCGTTCGGTCGCCGGCACCGAGCTGGCCTGGTACGCGCACCTGGCCGTCTGCGATAGCCCGTTCATCGCAGAAGAACTCCGCCGCTACACCGGCTATCCCGCGGAACGTGTGCGCGTCGTGCCCCTGGGCGTGGATATCGCGCGGTTGGCAGCCCCGCCTCCCACCGCAGAACTCGACCAACTCCGCAGCCGGTGGCGGCTCACGGGCCGCCGAGTGCTCCTCTATGTCGGGCGCATCGCGGGCAACAAGCGCGTCGACCTGCTGATCGAGGCGTTCGCGCGGCTGGCGGACCGCTACCCCGACCTGCATTTGCTGGTGGTGGGCGACACGGACAGCCTGCCCGCGTACCGCGACCTCACGGCGCAGTTGCAGCGCCAGGCCGCGGACCGCGGGGTGGCAAACCGCGTCACGTTTGCGGGCCGCGTCGAGGATGTGTGGCCGGTCTATCACCTGGCAGACGCGTTTGTGACGGCCTCCCAGCATGAGGGGTTCGGCGTCCCCCTGGTCGAGGCGATGGCTGCGGGCGTGCCCGTGGTTGCCGGCGCCAACGCTGCGCTGCCGTGGGTGCTGGGCGCAGCGGGCGCCCAGCCCGCAGCCGGGTTGCTGTTCGAACCGGGCGATGCCGACGCGCTGGCTGCGTGCCTCGCGCAGGTGCTGGACGACGCAGAGCTGCGCCGCGGGCTGGTCGAGCGGGGACGCACGCGTGCGCAGGCGTTTGATCGGTTCGCCTTCGCGACCAACACGCAGCGCGTGCTGGTCGAAGCCGTGCAGCTCGGGCAGACGGGCCTGCGACCGGCTCCGCCCGTCACGCACGGCCCGCTCTATCAGCACGCGGACGTCGCTTTGCGGGACTACCGTGTGCGCTCCGACCTGCCCATCATCGGCCCGCTGATTGCCTGGCTGCGGCGGAACAGCACGACGCACGTCAAGGAAGCCTACCTGGACCGCATCGTCGAGCAGCAGGTGCTGTTCAACCGGCAGTTGGTCGCGGAGATCGAGCGGCTCAACGCGCGGCTGGCGCGGCTGGAACGCGACGCATCCGCCGGGCCGGCGGACGAAGAACCGCGCAGCTAGGCCGCGATGCCACGCTACCTGTTCGTCACGCCCTACTACGAGCCGTTTACCAGCGGGACCGTCGCGTTCGTGGCAGCGATGGCGCGGCGGCTCGTGGCGGATGGCAGTGTCGTGACCGTGTTGACGACGAATGCGCAGCGCGCCAGCGACTTCTGGCTGCCGCCCCGCGCGGCCGTCCTGCCGCATCACGAGATGCGCGCCGGCGTTGTCGTCGAGCGGCTGGCCCTGCGCTATCCGTGGCCCGCGCCCTATGCATTCGGCGTGTTGCGCCGGGCCGGTCACTGGCTGGCGCGCACCCCGACCCCCGTGGCCGTGCAGCGGCCTGCGCTGCGCGCGCTGAGCCGGGCCATGCCGCCGTTGGCGGGCCTCGGAGCTGCGCTGGACCGGTTGGCGCCCGCCGCAGACCTGGTGCACATCGAGGACGGCAGTTGGGACGGCCTGCTCTGCGCGGCCGCGGATGCCGCGCGGCGGCACAGCCGCCCGCTGGTCGTGCGGCCCCTCATGCACCTGGGCGATGCCTCCGTGCAGGTGCATTTCCAGATGGCACACCAGGTGGACGCGTACCGCAACGCCGATGCCGTCCTGGCGCTGTCAGCCCGCGAAACCGCAGCATACCAACGGCTCGGCGTCGCGGCGCGGCGCATCCATCGCATCCCGATGGGCGTGGACGTCCCGCCCGCGCAGGATGCGCCTGGCAGCCTGCTCGACCCGGGATTGGGTGCGGCCTTCCGGCAGGCGCGGGGCATCACCCGGCCCCTGGTGGCATTTTTGGGCGCCCAGACGTATGATAAAGGCGCGTTCACGCTGGCGCTGGCCGCTGCTGCGCTGAACCAGGCGGGCGATGCGGTCGATATCGCGTTCGCAGGGCCGGGCAGCGAGGACCTCCGAGCGTTTCTCGCGCGCCAGCCCACTGAGGTGCGCGCCGCGCTCGACGGCCACATCCACCTGCTCGGCCTGGTTGATGAGGGAACCAAGCATGCCCTGCTAGCCGCATGCGACCTGCTGGCCCTGCCGAGCCAGGTGGACACTTTCGGCATCGTCCTGCTCGAAGCGTGGCTGCACGGCAAGCCGGTCATCGGCGCAGATGCGGGCGGCATCCCTGAGCTGGTGCGCGCGGAGGAGACCGGACTGCTCGTGCCCTTCGGCGATGCAGACAGCCTGGCCCGCGCGATCCGGCGGCTGATTACCGACCGCGGCCTGGCAGCGCAACTGGGCGCCGCGGGCCGCAGCCGCACCTTGCAGGAATATACCTGGGAGCACACCTACCGCGCGCTGCTGCGCGTGTATGGTTCAATTTAGAACCGGCCATCGCCTATGCGCATCGCCTTTACCGTGCACAAGTTCCCGCCGGAAAGCCTGGGCGGAACCGAGATCTACACCTGGAGCGTCGCGCGCGCGCTCGCGGCACAGGGTCACGCCGTCAGCGTGTTCTACCCGCTGGCGGACGTCCCTGCGGCGGAGAAACGCACGGAGCGCGACGGCGTGCAGCTCTGGCGCGCGCCGCTGCCCGCAGACCGGCCGCGCGAGAACCCCGCCGCGCAATACTGGCACACCTTCCGGGATCAAGCCATCGAGGCCGACTTCGCCGCCTTCCTCGCAGAGATGCAGCCCGACCTGATCCACTACCAGCACGTGCAGGGCGTCTCCGCACAGCTCATCGCGCTCGGCCGCGGCCGGCCGCGCGTTGCCACCTTGCACGACTACTGGTACTTCTGCGCCAACAGCCAGCTCATTCGCCCCGACCGGCAGGTGTGCGGCGGGCCGGCCTTCGGCTGGAATTGCGTGGACTGCGCGACAGCTCGCGCGGACCTCGCGCCGCTGCGCGCTGCGCGGCCCCTCGTCGCGCTGCCCTTCGCCTACCGCAACGCTTACCTGCGGCGGATGGCCGCGCAAGTGGACCTGTTCCTCGCGCCGAGCGAGTTTCTGCGCGGCCAGTATATCCGCCAGGGTTTCCCCGCTGACCGCATCCGCGTGCTCGAAAACGGAGTGGACCGCGCGCGGCTGGACGCCATCCCCGACGCGCCCCTGCCGGAGCCGCCCACGCGGCCCCACTTCGGGTTCCTGGGCTCGCTCGCCTGGCAGAAGGGCGTGCATGTCCTGGTCGACGCGTTCAACCAGCTCCCGGCCTATGCGGCGCTCACCATCTACGGCAGCGACCAGACCTTTCCCGAGTATGCCGCGGAGCTCAAGGCGCTGGCCCTGCACCCCAATATCCGCTTTGCGGGCGCGCTGGATTACCGGAGTGTCGGCGCGGCGCTCCGCCAGCTCGATGCGCTGGTCGTGCCGTCGCTGTGGTATGAGAATTCGCCCCTCGTCATCCAGGAGGCCTATGCAGCCGGCGTGCCGGTCGTCGCGAGCCGTCTGGGTGCGCTGGCGGAAAAGGTGCAGGAAGGCGTCACGGGGTACCTGTTCGAGCCGGGGGACAGCGCGGACCTGGCACGCGTGCTGAAGCGGCTGACCGTGGAGCCGCGGCAACTGGCCGCGCTGCGGCCCAATCTGCGACCCGGGCCGGATATGGCCGAACATGCCGCTGCACTGGCCGCGCTGTACGCTGAGTTGGAGGCAAGATGATTCCCAATCAATGGTATGCGATCCTGGATTCTGGCGAAGTCAAGACAGGCAAGCCGGTCGGCGTGACGCGGCTGGGCGAGAAGCTGGTTGCCTGGCGCGACCGGCAGGGCGCGGTGACGGTCATGCAGGACCTCTGCCCCCACCGGGGCGCCGCGCTCAGCCTCGGCAAGCTGCACGGCGACCATGTGGCGTGCCCCTTCCACGGGTTCGAGTTCGACCCGTCGGGCCGCTGCACCTTGATTCCGGCGAACGGCCTGAACGCGCCCGTGCCGAAGGCGTTCCGGGTCAAGTCCTACCCGACGCGCGAGGCCCACGGGCTGATCTTCATCTGGTGGGGTGAGCCGCAGGCCAGCTATCCGCCCGTGCCCTGGTTCACTGATCTGCCGGATGACGCCTTCAGCTATGCCACGACGACGGATCACTGGCCGGTTCACTATACCCGCGCCATCGAGAACCAATTGGACGCGATCCACGTGCCCTTCGTCCACAGCACGACCATCGGCCGCGGCATGGGCCCGGTCGTGGATGGCCCGCGCGTCGAGTGGACCGCGGATGACCGCTTCTCGATCTACGTGCGCAACCGGCGGGATGACGGCGCTCAGCCGCCTGCACCCGCAGAGGCGGTGGAGGCGGACCCGCGGCGCTTCCACCTGGAGTTCATCTTCCCGAACCTCTGGCAGAACTACCTGGGCGAGAAGGTGCGCATCTTCGTGGCGTTCGTCCCCGTGGACGAGAGCAACACGCGCCTGTATCTGCGGTTCTACCAGGGGTTTGCCACTGCGCCGGTTATCCGTTCGGGCGTCAACTGGCTGGCAACGCCGATGAACCTGTGGGTCCTGCGCCAGGACAAGCGCGTGGTATTGAGCCAGCTACC
>DAOUGK010000225.1:0-9359 GCA_034429055.1 Anaerolineae bacterium
GTTGCTTGGGGCCTCTTCTTTTAAGCCCCTGATAGGCTGGTCGGTTACGCGCCTCGCATAACCGACCAGCCCTTTCTTTGTTCATTCGCCGCCCGATACGTAGAAGTTGCCGCGCGCTTCCATCTGCTTGAGCCACGCGGCCAGGTCCTCACCGGATGCCCGGACGCGCGCGATGTGGTAGGGGTCGAAGGTCTCCGCCCAGGGGGAGGTTGCCAGCCCCTGGTTCGTGCCGACCGCGGCCGCATAGCTGTACGTTTGCTCGCCGTAGACGCCGCTGCGCAGCAGCGCCGCATCGCGCGGGAAGTCGCCGTTCAGCAGCGCCAGCGAGGTCACGGTATAGTCGCCGATCCATTCCGCCACCTGGGCTGCCGGCTGGCCGAGCGCCTGCTGCACTTCCTCCGGCGTCATCTCCCCCAAGGGCTTGCCGGCCAGCGGCTGGACACCTACTTCCATGCCCCAGCTCCGCAACAACTGTAGCTTGACCGGCGCGACGTCGTTGGTGCCGAACAGCCCGTCACCGGGGCGACCGGCCTCCTGCCGGACGAAGAACGTGGCGCGCAGCGGCCAGTCCGCAGGGTGTTCGGTGTTGAACGCCAGCAGCACGCCGACGGCACTCTGCGGGTCTACCTGGCCGCCCTCCAGCAGGCGGAACTGGCTGGCGAGCGAGTCATCGAAGGTCAGCACGACCGCGCGCTTGCCCGCGGGCACGGCGGACAGTTTGCCGGGCGCGAGGTCGCGCAGGTTCACGGGGAAGAACCCGGCTGCCAGCAGGGCTTCCAGGTCCGCGCGCAGTTGCTCCGGCGTGAGCGCGCCGGCCGCGGCGGCTTCGCCGGGCAGCGCGAAATCGCGAAACGCGAGCACGAGCACCTGACCGGCAATGTTCGGTGGGTAGCTTGGCTCCGCGTTGACCAGCGCCGCGCGGCTGTAGCGCACCGCGGGGTCCCACAAGTACCAGCCGCGGGCCCCGGCCTCGCGTGCGCCGTCCATCTGGGCGCGAATCTCGCCGGGGGTGTAATCACGCCAGTCGAAAGCATAGTCTCCGAAGTCCTGGAGCCAGGGGCGAATCTCGATGGCGGGATTTACAGCGCGTGCCCGCTCCACCGCGCGAACTGTGCTCAGGTGGACGATCTCATACGGGTAAGCGATGGCATTGGCATACTTGGGATTTTCGCCGGGTAGCCCGGTCGCGAACGTCGAGGGGTAGACCATCGGCGCGAGATAGTCCACGTAGGGCGCCAGGGACTCGATGTGCTGGCCGATGCCCACGTCGTCGTTGACCCAGGGCGCATAGCCGAAGATGTCCACGCCGAAGGTGACCCCGTAGGGCGCCAGCGCGGCCTGCGTGCTGCTGAGCAGTCCGGCAATGGCCGTCGTACGGTTCTCGTAGGTGTTGGGCCGCGCATAGAGCGCGGTGTGCAGGTTGCCGTCGGTCGGGAAGCGCACGTAGTCGAACTGCACTTCATCGAACCCCAGCCTGGCCGCCTCGACCGCCAGCGCAATGTTGTAGTTCCAGACCTCTTGCCGGTTGGGATCGACCCAGGCCTGCTGCTCCTGGTCGCGCCACAGGTCGCCGGTTGCGGCGTCGATGATCGCCAGCGAGGGATAGGCGCGCGCGAGCATGGTGTCCTTAAAGATGACGATGCGCGCAACGGTATGCACGCCGCGATCCTTGAACCATTGGAGGAAGGTGGCTGGGTCCTGGATCACCGGCGCCTGATTCGCTTCGATTTCCTGCGCCAGGGGAACCTCGGTCGGGAAGGTGAGCAGACCGCGATCGCTCTTGAAGTCCATGACGACCGCGTTCAGTTCCGTGTTCTCCAGCAAGTCGTGCGCGTGCGCGATGAAGTCGGCGCTGCCCAGCGCGGCGTAAGAGATGTAGAAGCCCTTGATATAGCCGGTCTGTTCGGTCTTGCTGCCCGCGGGCTGGCTCACGGTTTGTCCCGCAAGGGGTTCCGGGGCGGCAGGCCCGACGGGTACACTGCGCTCAGGCGCAGCCGCCGGCGACACGGAACCGAAGAACAGGAGTATGGACAACAGGGCAAACAGTGGCCGGTGCTTCATGGTCCTCCGCTGCGTCAGGAAATCTCAACTGCATAATAGCGTATGGCGCGATGCCACGCAAGCGTCGCGCCAAGACGCAAGGAATTCCGAATGTAGATTGCCAGGCATCATGAGCGGAGGGCGTTAGGGCCAGGCACAGCCTGGCACCGCAACGTACGCAGTCGAAGGATCGCCACGGTGCAGGCGTGCTTCGACTACGTGCGCCGCTGCGCGGCGCCCATCCGCTCAGCATGCCTGCACCCTCGCGCACTTGGAATTCCTGCCATACGCTGCCCCCGCCTATGGCTGAGAACGTGCGCGCTCCGCAGGTCCCACTGGCTCCTCGCCGCGCAATCGCGCAAGGCTGAGCAGGTAGCTCAAGCCCATGACGATGCCGCCGCTGATATACGGATAGGTGATGCGGACGTCGAAAAGCCCGCCGGCCCACAGCGGTCCCACGATCCGGCCCAAGCTCATGAACGCGTTGTTCAGCCCCATCGCGGCCCCCTGGCCGGTCTGCGCCTTCTTGGAGATAAGGGAAGACAATGCTGGCCGCAGCATCGTGTTGCTCAACACGAACAGCCCGACCGTCAGCAGCACCGTTGGAAAGGTCGTGGCGAGCAGCATGAGCGGGAAGCCGACCGCACTGCCCAGAAGCGACGCCTTGATGATGGTGTTTTCGCCCCAGCGTTTTGTGGCCGGGCCGGTGGCAAAGCCCTGCGCCAGGGCGGATAGGATGCCGATAACGGCAAAGATCAGGCTTACCTGGGTCGCGCTGTAGTCGAAGCGGTGCGCGGCGAACAACCCGAAGATCCCCTCGAAGCTGGTCAGGGCGAAGTTCACCAGGAAGGACAGGAAGAACAGGAGTCCCATCGGGCCGCCGAGCGCCTCGCGCATGCGTACCAGTTGCCGTCCTTGCGCGCGCTGGTGGATGCCTCGCCGTTCAGCCGGCAGGGATTCGGGCAGGACGATGAAGATCAGTACGAGGGCCAGGGCTGACAGCCCGCTCGCAACAAAGAACGGCAGCGACAGCGACCGGTCGGCCAGCGGCCCGCTGATGGCCGGCCCCAGCACCATGCCGATCCCCATCGCTGCGCCGACGACGCCCATGCCGCCGCCGCGCTGCTCGTGCGAGGTGCTGTCCGCGACATAGGCCATTGCGGTCGGCAGCGTGGCCGACGAGAGGATGCCGCCGAGGGCACGCGCGACAAACAGCAGGGTCAGGTTGGGCGCCAGGCCCATCAATACCAGCGACAGCGCATTCCCGAATGCGCCCAGCATCAGGATAGGCTTGCGGCCCAGGCGATCCGAGAGATTGCCCCAGACCGGCGAAAAGATGAACTGCATGACGCTGAAGACGGCCATCAGCCCGCCGAGGGCTGCGCCGCTGGCGCCGAAATGCTCCACGTAGAACGGCATGATCGGGATGACGATGCCGAACCCGACCATCACGACGATCATCGTAAAAAACAGAATGCCGATATTTGAGCGGTAGCTCATGCTAACTTCAAGACCTCAGGTGTGAGCTCTGCCACGTAGGGCAGGTGACGGTACGCCTCACGGTGATCCAGCCCGTAGCCGACCACGAAACGGTCGGGCAGGTCGAACCCTTTGTAGCGCAGCCGTATGTCGGCCAGCCGGTGTTGCGGCTTGTCGAACAACGTGCAAACTTCCAGGCTGGCAGGCCCGCGCGCCCTGAGCAGACGCAAAAGGTAACTCAACGTCAGGCCGGTGTCAATCACGTCCTCCACGAACAGGACGTGCTGACCTTCAACACTTTCATCCAGATCTTTGATAAGTCGCACTGCGCCCTTAACTTTCTGTTGTGCGCTGTAGCGCGATATCGCGATGAAGTCGGCGCGCACCGGAATGGTAATGCAGCGCAGCAGGTCGCTCATGAAGAAGATGACGCCCTTGAGCACCCCGACCACGATCGGGTTCAGTCCGGCGTAATCCCGGCTGATGGCCGCGCCCAGCTCCGCCACCTTAGCCTGGATCTCGGCCTCGCTGTAGACCACGCGTCCCACCCCGCGCGTCAGCTCGGGGCGTGCCACGTCCTGCACTGCATCTGCTGGTCTCTGGTTCACAGTTCATTCTCCATCATGGCGCTGTAGTCTTCGACGCCGAACTTCAGCAGCAGATTGCGGATATCGCCGCGCTTGAACAGCTTGATGTTGATGTCCGGGTAGAGCTCGCGCAGGCGCTTGAGCTTGCGGTTCTTGTGCCTGACCTGGTTCGGCAGCATCGTCGTCAGCTCGACGTAGAGGTCCTGGTCCGGCAGGTAGAAGTCGGGCGAGAACGCCTCGGTCACGTTCCCCGCCTTATCCCGTTGCAGCACAAAGGTGCGCGGCTCGTACTCCCAGGGGATGCCGTAGAAATCGAGGATGCGGGCGAACTCGACCTCGACCGGGTGTGAGAAGGGCGCAGGGACGTCATTCATCGGCGCTGCGCCGCCAGACAGATCAGGTCCACCGCGGTGGGCACATCCATCTGCGCCATGTTGATGGTCAGGTCGTACAGCGCCGGATCATCCCAGGCCGCGTCCTGGTGGCGACGCAGATAGGCGGCGCGGGCACGGTCTGCGGCATCCACGCGTGCGGCGGCGACTTCTGCCGAGACGCTGCACCGCTCCTGCACCAGCGCGATGCGCTGCGGGCGCGGGGCGATGATGCGCACGTGCAGAACGCCGGGCCGGCCTGCCAGCACCACCTGGCCGGCGCGCCCCATGAGCAGCACGTTGCCCCTCGCGGCCAGCTCCGCGACGACCTGCGCGGTCTTCTCGTCGTAGAGCACGAGGGCGGCTGCGTTGGGCTTGACGCCCAGCAGCCCCAACTCATCGATTTCGGCCAGCGCGACCTCGGGTGCACCGGCTTCGCGTGCGGCCCGGTTGATGACTTCCCGGCCGGCCAGTTGCAGGCCGAGCCGCTCCGCGACCGCCTGCGCGATATCATCCCCGCGACTGCCCATCTCGCGGGAAAGCGTAATAACCGGCATAGTTCCTCCCTGGTCTCACGCAAAGACGCAAAGAACGCTAAGCGTTGCGTAGCAGGTGCTCACGCAGAGACGCAAAGACCGCAAAGTGTAGCTTAGAACGCTAACAAAACCCTCGAACGCTCCGGCCGGTCTCCTGACCGAGCCGGGGGATTGTGCGACGGATGCTCACGCAGAGACGCAAAGTGCGCAAAGTGTAGCTTAGAACGCTAACAAAACCCTCGAACGCTCCGGCCGGTCTCCTGACCGAGCCGGGGGATTGTGCGACGGATGCTCACGCAAAGACGCAAAGTGCGCAAAGAGAATCAGAAATATTAAACTACACTTTGCGTTCTTTGCGTGAGTTGCTTAGCGTGCGCCACGCTACGCTTCCCGTAGCCGCTCCGCCAGTCCCGAGTACCGCTCATGCGCGCGATCGTTGCGCACTGCGATGTTGATGGCGCGGGGCGCACCGACCAGGACGACGAGCCGCTGTGCCCGCGTGACTGCGGTGTAGAGCAGATTGCGCTGCAACATCATGTAGTGCGTGGTCAACAGCGGAATGACGACCGCCGGAAACTCGCTGCCCTGGGCCTTGTGGACGCTGACCGCATAGGCGTGGATTAATTCGTCCAGCTCCAGGAAGTCATATTGCACGGCCCGCTCGTCGAGATTGACTGCTGCAACCTGGTCTTCCAGGTCCAGGGCCGTGACTTGGCCCATGTCGCCGTTGAATACATCCTTGTCATAGTTGTTGCGAATTTGCATCACCCGGTCGCCGACGCGGAACACGCGACCGCCGACCTGCCGTTCGGGGATGCTCGTGCGCGGCGGGTTGAGCGCCGCCTGCAGGCGCGCGTTGAGCGCGGCCACTCCCACATCCCCGCGGTGCATCGGGCTGAGCACCTGAATCTGCTCCGGCGCCAGGCCGAACTTCCGCGGGATGCGCTCCTGCACCAATTCCACGATCAGTGCGGCGGCCTTTTCCGGGTCCTCTTCGCGGAACAGGAAGAAGTCCACCGCGTTCTTGTTGTCCAGCACGGGCATCTCGCCCCGGTTGATGCGGTGCGCGTTGGTGATGATGTAGCTGCCCTCAGGCTGGCGGAAGATGATGTCCAGGCGGACGACCGCAGCGTTGGCGCGGAGTTGCAGGTTGGAAGGTTGGAAGGTTGCAGGTTGAACGCTGCCTCCATCTTTAGATCTGGAACCTTCAACTTGTAAACCTTTAACTTGAGAACCTGCAACCGGCCCTTCGATTGCTGCAATGATATCGCGGAGGACGTTGCCCGCGCCGACGCTGGGCAGCTGGTCGATGTCACCTACCAGGAGCAGGTGTGCGCCCGCCGGAATCGCCTTCAGCAGATTGTTGGTGAGCAGGACATCCAGCATGGACGCCTCGTCCACGACGACGAGGTCCGCTTCAAGTGGATTCTCCTCGTTGCGCTGGAAGGCCATCATGCCGTCGGTGGGCTTGAACTCGAGCAGGCGGTGGATGGTCTTGGCGGGCTTGCCCGTCGCCTCGCTCAGTCGTTTCGCCGCGCGGCCCGTCGGGGAGGCCAGCGCCACGCGTGCGCCCGCGGCCTCGGCCAGCCGCAGCAGGCTGCGCAGGCTGGTCGTTTTGCCCGTGCCCGGCCCGCCCGTCAACACCGTCACGCGGCGGGTCAGCGCGGCCTGGACCGCCTCCATCTGCTTCGGCGTCAGCGGCAGCTTGTTCTGGGATTGGAGGAGGGCAAATGCGGCAGGCCAATCGAAGGCCCGGAACGCGGCCAGGGCATCGGTATCCGCCTCCGCCAGCCGCTGCAGCCGGTTCGTCACACCCACTTCGCCGTAATAGAAGGGAATCAGGTAGACCGGGCGCTCCTCGGCCAGCGCAGTGAGGGGCCGGCGCTCGTGCGGCGTGTCTGTGACCGCCCCTTCCACCCATACCTGCTCGGCATCCTTGAGCGCCTGGATGCCTTCCTGCGCCCGCGCCGCCTCCACGCCCAGCAGCTCCGCGCTGCGCCGGGCCAGCTCGCCCGCGGGCAGGTAGACGTTGCCCTCGTCCGCCGCCTCGCTGAGCACATAAGCGACACCGGCTGCGACGCGCTCCGGCGCATCATGCGCGATGCCCAGTTCCCGCGCAATCTTGTCCGCCGTGATGAAGCCGATGCCGTACACCTCGCGCGCCAGCCGGTAGGGGTCGGACTGGACGACGTCGATGGCCTCGTCGCCGTACTGCTTGTAGATGCGCACGGCAAGGCTGGTGGAGACGTTGTGGCTCTGCAGGAAGAGCATGACTTCTTTGATTTTCTGCTGCTCGGCCCACGCGCGGGTAATCAGGTCGATGCGCTTGCGGCCCACGCCCAAGACCTCGCGCAGCCGCGCCGGCTCGTTCTCGATGACGTCCAGCGTGTCCAGCCCAAACTTGCGCACGATCCGGTGCGCGGTGACCGGGCCGACACCCTTGATGAGCCCGCTGCCCAGGTATTTCTCCAGTCCCGCAATAGTAGCGGGCAGGACGGTGCGCACGCTGTCGGCCTTGAACTGGCGGCCATACTGCGGGTGCGCCATCCAGCCGCCCTCGACCAGCACGGATTCGCCCACGTTGATGCCCAGCATGTTGCCGATGACCGTCACCAACTGGGGCTGGCCGCCCCAGGTCGACGTGCTCTCCGGCATGAGCTGGGCCACCGTGTAGCCGTTCTCTTCGTTATGGTAGGTAATGCGCTCTATAGTGCCGCGTAAGGTGTCTGCTGCCACACTTTTTTGCTCCGTACCTATTGTAACAGAGGCGCAGCCGGACTCAAAAAGGGGGCGTGTAGCCAGAGAAACGCGGTTTTGTACATCACAAATGCCACGCTACGCGAATGTCACAAGTTATATTATATACTTTGTAGTGCGTGTAGCCTGGATGAGATAGGGGCCTGTCATCATGTGCCGGAGGCGGCGCGCTTGGCTTCGGCCTTCGCCTGGAAGCGCGCCAGGTCAATCAGTGCGCGTTCGTGCGTGCCCTCGCCGATCAATTCGGCGCCGTCGTGCGCACTCACGCGGAAGGTCAAACGCCGGCCTTCGATGGCAAGGAGTTCGGCGCGCGCCGTGACGGTCGCGCCCAGCGGCGTCGCGGCCAGGTGGCGGACGTTGACCGCGGTGCCGACCGACTGCTGACCGGGGGCGAGGTGCGCGGCGAGCGCGTTGACGGCCGCGCGTTCCATGAGGCGAATCATCTCCGGCGTGGCGAACACGGAGACCGTGCCGCTGCCCAGGTGCCGGGCAGTCAGCTGCGGCTCGACAACGGTGGTCGCTTCACCGGTCAGGCCGGGAACGATGGCGGACGCGTCGAACATGGGCATAACTCCTGTAGATAAACGGAATCGAGGCTCTTGCCGGCAGGTTGACAATGCTTGTTCACAACTGAACCGGCTAAAGCCTCGACTCCAACAGCTACTATGAAGGGCGGCCGCTCACGCCGGCGTGGGGCTGGGCGTCGGTGCGCCGGACGGCCAGTCCGCGGGCGTCTGCGGCGCAGCCGGTCGGCCCTGACGCAAGGCTTCCGGTGCAGGCGGCGGGTCTTCCTGCCGCGGCGGGATGCCCGGCAGACCCTGGAAGAAGGCCTCGAAGGCCTCGGCATCGAGCGTCTCCACCTGCATGAGCTGTTTCGCGATGGTCTGGTGCAGATCGGCATAGCGGGTCAGGATGTCCCGCGCTCGATCATATGCCTCGGTCACGATGCGGTTGACCTCTTTGTCGATCTCCCGCGCGACCTGTTCACTGTAGTTGCGCTGCTCCCCGATCTCGCGGCCCAGGAAGATCAGTTCGTGGCGCTGGCCGAAGACCATCGGCCCCAGCTTGTCGCTCATGCCGTACTGCGTGACCATGGCCCGCGCAATCTTCGTCACCTTGTCCAGGTCATCCACCGCGCTGTTGGTCACATCGCTGAAGATCATCTCTTCGGCCACGCGGCCGGCCAGCATCGCGCTCAGGTCATGCTCGAACTTCGTCCGGCTGACCAGGACGCGGTCGTTTTCGGGCAGCGCCATCGTGTAACCGAGCGACATACCCCGGCTGACGATGCTGATCTTGTGCACCGGGTCGGTCTTGGGCAGCATCCGCCGCACCAGCGCATGGCCGGTCTCGTGATACGCGATGATTTCCTTTTCCTTCGCGGAGATGATGCGCGAGCGGCGCTCCGGCCCGGCGATGACCTTTTCGATAGCCTCTTGTAGCTCGGACATGCCGATGCTGCGCTTGTTGCGCCGCGCAGCCAGGATCGCGCCTTCGTTGACCAGGTTCTCCAGGTCCGCACCGACGAAGCCCGGCGTCCCGCGCGCAATCGTCTCCAGGTCCACCCCCGGCTCCAGCGGCTTGCCCCG
>DAOUGK010000226.1:0-1579 GCA_034429055.1 Anaerolineae bacterium
ATGAAATCTTCAGTGCGGAGCAGTTGTTGGTGGATATCGAAATCCGGGATTGGGTGCAGGCCGCGATTCAGGGGCCGTGGCTGGGCGAAGAGGTGGTGGACGATTGGCTGGCGGAGATCCGGGCCGGCGTCGCCCGCAGCTTCGTCGGGCTGGACAGCACGCTGGACTACTACAAGGCCCAGACGTGGTATCCCCGCCGGTTCGAGCGCGGGGCCATCGGGCGCTGGATCAGCACAGGCCGCCCCGAACTCTCAGACCGGCTGCGCGACGAGGCCCGGCGGCGCATTGCCTACCACGAGTTCGAGCTCGACGCGGACCGCCGACGAGAGATCGAGCGCATCTACGCGGCCGCGCAACAGGCCGTGGGCGGCTGATGCCGAGGCCGAGGCCAGGGTTGAATAGCACGCTGATGACGCTGATCTCATCGCTGATTAGCGCTGAAAAGGATAGAAATCAGCGTGTATCAGCGCTGCATCTGCGTGATCAGCGTTCCATTCCGGAGCAGACATGATACTGGAAGCACTTACCGAAGCTCAGATCGGGCGCATCCACGACGCGTCGCTGGAGATCCTGCGCACGGTCGGCGTGCGCATCCCCCATGCGGAGATGCGGCAGCGCTTCCGCGCGGCGGGCGCGGAGGTGGATGAGACGCACGAGGTGGTGCTGATCCCCGAGCGGCTCGTCCAGGAAGCCCTGGCGAGCTGCGGCAAGACGTTCACCATCTACGGCCGCGACCGGTCCCGCGTTGCCCGCTTCGGCCAGGGCACGCGCAACTACAACTCGACGGGCGGGCAGGCGCTCTGGGTATCGGACAACAGCACGGAGCGGCGCTATGCCAGCCTGGAGGACGTGGCGACCGCGGCGTGGCTGGCGGACGGGCTGCCGCACATCAATATCGCGGGCGCGATGGCCGAACCGCACGAGATCCCCACCGGCTATCGCGTCGTGGAGGTCGCGGCTGCGCTGCTCGCGCACACGACCAAGCCGCTTCACTTCTTCTTTCACAATCGCGCAACCACCCGGTACGTGCTCGAGCTCTTTGCGGCCGTCGCGGGCAGTGAGGCAGACGCAGCGGCCTATCCCCTGGCCTACCCCTTCCTGGAGCCGATCAGCCCGCTCAAGTTCCCCTACGAGGGCATCGAGGTGCTGTTCGAGACCGCGCGTTTCTCGCTGCCCGTCCCCATCGGGCCGATGGCGCAGGTCGGCGCGACCGCGCCCGGCACGCTGGCCGGCACGCTGGCGCAGGAGAACGCGGAGATCCTCGCCGGCATCTGCGTTACCCAGCTCGTCAAGCCGGGACTGGCCGTCTGCTACGGCGGCATCCCCCATGCATTCGACATGCGCACCAGCCAGATCATCTTCGGCGGGCCCGAGCAGTCGTTGATGGCAGTTGCGATGGCGCAGATGGGCAAGCACTACGGTCTGCCTGTTTATGTCAACGTGGGGCTGACCGACAGCAAGATCCCCGATGCGCAGGCCGGGATGGAGGCGGGCGTCTCGCTGATGTGCGGCGCGCTGGCCGGCGCGGACATTTTCGGGCACCTGGGCATCTGCGGCGCGGACCAGGGCGCGTCGCTCG
>DAOUGK010000227.1:0-11005 GCA_034429055.1 Anaerolineae bacterium
CATCGTCAGCAGCCGGACCTCGGACCCGCGCGCCGCCGAGCAGCTCGGCAGCCTGATCATTCTGCCGCTCATGGTGCTATTCATCGGCGTGATGGCCGGCTTCATCATGCTCAGCGCCACAACCTTCTGGCTGAGCTCGTTGATCGTCCTGGTGCTGGACGCGGGACTCCTGTACCTCGGCGTCACGTTGTTCCAGCGGGAGACCATCCTGACGCGCTGGAAGTAGCAGGACGGGTTGCCAACCCGTCCTACAGGGGTATGCTGTCCTCCTGGCGCGCGGCGGCTGGCGCTAACTTGTCGGACGGGTTGCCAACCCGTCCCCCAGGGGTATGCTGTCCTTCCGGCGCGCGGCGGCTGGCGCTAACTCGTAGGACGGGTTGCCAACCCGTCCTACGCAGGCCCTATCCCCCTCCCCCGCGCGGTTGCCGCGCGCACCATTTTGGCGTACACTACCTGCGTGCTCATCCTGCGGAAGCCATAATCAACATACGGGAGTCATGCCAATGACTGTTCGGCGCTCACTCTATGCAGCGGCCTTTGCCGGGCTGCTGCTCTTCCTGGCCGGGCTGCTGCTGACCGTACGCAGCATTGCCGGGGGCTGGACCGGCGGGATTGCCCTGGCCGATGCGCCGGCCGCTCTCACAGGGAGCATTCCCTGGCTCGCGCTGCTGGTGATTGGGTTGGTCGTCTTCGGCGTCGCCTGGGGCATGACGAACCGCGGCGCGCGGCCTCTGACGCTGGCAGGCGCGGCCGAACGCGGACTGCCGGCGCGCAAGGCGACCCTGTACATGGGCCAACTGCTGCTGCTGGCTGCGGCAGTGGCGTTCGCGGTGCTGATGTTGCGCGGTGCAGCCTTGCAGGTCTTCGCAGGGCTGGGGTTGGGCCCCGACGCGGCGCAGCCGGGCTGGCCCGTCGCGCAGGCCCTGGCCGCACTCCTGAGCCTGCTGGCCTGGGGCTATCTGCGCTACGAGACGCTGCGTGATGACGATGTGGGCCGCGAGCAGGGACTGGCCGTCGGCTGGCGGCGGGCCTACACCTATCTCGCCGCGCTCGGCGGGTTGGCCCTCAGCATAGGCGGCATGGGTGAGTTCATCCGTTCGATCATTGCCCTGGGCATCCAGCCGCTTGCACCGGACGCGCCGTGGCGCGTGCCGATGGCCGGCGCGGTCGCCGCGCTGGTGGTCGGTGTGCCGCTGGCCGCAATGGCGTGGCGCTGGTCCACCCGCAGCGCCGCGGCGCGCCCCGCGCCGGAGATGAATGCATTGAGCCGCGTGCTGCTGCGCTACGCCGCGCTGCTGGCCGGCGCAGTCGTCACGCTCCTGGCGCTCGGCTACCTCATCACTGACGTCATCCTGCTCATCCTCGGCCAGCGCGCGGGCCAGTGGTGGGGCTATGCCCTGGCCTATTTCCCGGCCATGCTGGTGCTCTGGCTCACCTTCAGCAGCGGTGTCCAGGGCGACCGGGCACGCGGCGGCGAGAGCCCGCGTACGGCGCGCATCCGCCGGATTGTGCGCTATACCATCACGGCGCTGGCGCTGGCCGCGTTCTGGCTGGGGCTGACCGAAGTGGTGCGGCTCGTGCTGCAGATGGCGCTGGCGCGGCAGGCGGGCAACGTCGAGCTGGATGCCGTCTGGCGGGGGCGTTTTGCGCTCGCGACCGCGCTGGTGCTGGTCGGCGCGCCGGGTTGGTGGGGTCACTGGTGGCCGCTGCACGTGCGCGCGCGGCTCAACACGCCCGGCGGCCACAACGAACGCGCCTCGGGCATTCGCCGCGTTTACCTGTTCGCCGTGGTGCTGATCGGCGCAGCCGTGCTGGTGTTCTCGCTCGGGTTCGGCGTCTTCCTGGGTTTGAATCTCGACGGCGTGACCACCGTTGGTGGCGTGCTGGGCGCGCTGGCGGGCGCAATTGCGGGCGCGGCGATCGCCCTGGTGTGGGCGGCCTCACATGCGCTGGTCTTGCGGGGAGACGAGCGGCTGCTGACGCGTGACGCGGCTGAGGCGGAGCGCCAGCGTGCGTACAAGCCGCCGGTCGTCGCTGCGAGCGTTGTGCCTGCTGCACCGGTCGTCGTTGCTCCGTCGCCATCGCCGGTTCCACGGCCTGCGGTCGAGCCCATTGCGCAGCCCGTCGCAGCGGGTGCGCCCCTCCGCTACCGGCGGGAGGATCTGCCCTCCCTGCTGCCGGCCGCTGCTTCTCTGACGGCTGAAGTCGAGAGTGTGGCGCCGATTGCTACGGAGTCGGCGTCTGCCGCGGGAGGAGAGCCGGTACACGCTGTCGCGGTTGTGGATGGCGCGAACGGTGTGGCAGGTGCGGCCCTCGTTGCAGGGCTGCGCCGCGCGCTGCCCGACCTGGTCATCTGGCCGGTCGGCCTGAATGCCGCAGCGCAGGTGGAGATGCTGGCCGCGCTGGGCGACGGTACGCCGCCCGCTGTGCCCGCGACCGCGCTGGAGACCGTTTCGCTCATCCTGGGTCCCGCGGACATCGTGACGCCCGGCGGCATGGACGGCGAGGTGACGGACGAGGTGTTCGCGGCCATCAGCGCCAGCCCGGCCTCGGTATTCCTGCTGCCGCCGCGTGATGCTCGGCTCCAGTGGATTGCCGCGCCTGAATGGTCGCTGGCACAGTGGGTGGACCATGCCGTCCTCGAGGTGGAGCAGGCACTCGGCGTCCTGCCGCCTGAGCCGGCGCCCGAGATTTGAATTGGTTTATGAACTGTCGTGTCGGGGCATCACAACGCCCTAGCCTGCCGAGCCAGGGAAGCTCACGCAAAGACGCCAAGACCGCAAAGATTCATACAGGCAAGAGATTTGGCGTCCTTTGCGTCTTTGCGTGAGCCTGAGGCGGAATGTATTGTGACTGCGCCTCAGCACGTCCCGCAGAACAACGTTCGCATTATCTCAGGATGCTCCTTCTGGAGGCGCGCGTGCACACGCTCACTGTGCTCCGGGGCCGGTCGTTCAGGCACAACCTGCCGCTGACCGACATCAGCGACCTGCTGGCCGCACCTAACACCATCGTGTGGCTGGACATCCAGAACCCCACGGAAGCCGATGTGGCGCTGCTGGCGGAGGAGTTCGGCTTCCACCCCCTTGCCATCGAGGATGCCGCCCGCTCGCACGAACGCCCGAAGGTGGATGCCTATCCGTCTGCGGCGTCTCTGGAAGAGGACGTCCCGGATGCCGGGGCAGGTTTGGATTCAGTGGAGGAGACGGAGGCTGCGCCGGCGTCGGCCGGTTACTACTTCGTCGTCTTCTACGAGGCCGCGTTCGATCCGGCGGAAGACCGGATCGTCACCGAAGCCATCAACCTTTTTATCGGGGCCAACTACCTGGTCACGGTCCACCAGGGCGATATTCGGCATGTTAAGGAAACATTGGCGCGCTGGCAAACGCCGAACAGCCCGCTGGGCAACAGCGTGGCCGCGCTGGTCCATGCGCTGCTCGATTCGATCGTAGATGACTACTTCCCGCTGATGGATCGGGTGGCCGACCGGGTGGAAGACCTGGAGGATGCCATCTTCGTGCATTACGAGGAGGAGTCCATCCAGACGATGTTCGGGCTGAAACGAGACCTGTTGAGTCTGCGCCGCGTGGTTGCGCCGGAGCGCGACGTGCTGAACGTGCTGTTGCGCCGGGAGCTGCCCATCTTCCGCCAGGCTGATCTTGCCTATTTGCAGGATGTCTATGATCACCTGGTGCGCGTCACCGACAACATCGACACTTATCGCGACCTGCTCTCTAGCGCATTGGATAGCTATCTGTCGCTGCAATCCAATAATTTGAACCAGGTTGTCAAGATATTAACTATTGCATCAATAATATTGATGGCGGATAGCTTGATCGCCGGCATCTACGGCATGAACTTCGCGCACATGCCCGAACTGCAATGGCGGATCGGCCACGGGTTCGCCCTTCTGGTGATGGCGATTGTCACGACCTCACTGGTCATTTACTTCAAGCGCAAGCGCTGGCTCTAGCGGTCGAATTCTCCCATCACCCCGCTCACGGCCCCCATCAGCGCGTCGCTCACCCCGGTCGGCCGGAAGGCAAACCGCACGAACAGCGGGTCGTGGTCGGAGCTGCGCAGACTTGTTGTATCAGGCGTCAGCTTCTCCGGAAAGTCCGCATTGATATGCACCGGCCCGCCTGCGAGATAGTACGCATCGAGCCCAGGGGTGGCGACGAAGTGGTCCAGCACCTCGGCACGGCCATCATAGATGTAGGTGTAGCGATCGTGCGGCGGGACATAACGTGCAAAGAGGTTGACTTCACCCCCGAACTGCGCCAGCGTGTCAGACGTCAGCAGGTCGTTGAAATCGCCCAGCGCAACGGCGTTCGGCCCGGCATCAGCCGCACGCAGCAATCCCGCAACGAACTCCGCCTGCAGGACGCGGCGGGGTGCATTGTCGGCTTCGTCTCCGCGCTTGGACTTGAAGTGGTTGACGATGACGCGCACTTCGAGCGCCCGGTCGCCGCGGTTATTGCGCACTACGAGGTCGGCCACATAGGGCGGCCGGTCGAACAGCGGGTAGGCTGCGGCAGTGCAGGGATTCGTCTCAGCGCGCGGCCCGCGGGCGGCTGCGTAGTCCACGCCGTAGTCGGTCGGCGTGCAGGTCTGCGCTGCTGCGCTCCGCCGCAACTCGACTCGCCCGGCATCGTAGAGCAGACCCACGGTGATATCGCGGACGTCCGCGCTCTCGTAGTAGTCATAACGGTAGCGCGGCCCGGCGGCCTCCGCCAGTGCAGCCCAGACCGCATCCTTCCCCTCGACCTCCTGCAGCCCCACAACCGTGCAGCCTTGCAGGTTGCGCCGGATGGCTGCGGCCCGCTTCGCCAGTTGCACGCGGAACTCAGCCGGGTTCCCCGGCGACCAGTCGCCCACGTCACCGTCGCCGTCGTCCACCGCGTCGAACAGATCCAGCACATTGAACGAGCAGATGGCGAATTCGTCCGGGCCGATGGCGCGCATCACATCCGCAGGCTCGGACAGATCGGTCACAAGCAACAGTGAGGGGTCATCCACCAGCAGGACGTACCGGCCGAACTGGTAGGCCAGGATGCCGGTCAGATTGGTCGCTGTAATCTGATCCAATGTGCCGGCCAGGGGCAGGTCCACGCCCAGCCCGCCCGACAGGGCGATGCTGCCCCAGCCTTCCGGCAAGAGAGGCGCCTGCTCAAGCGCGGCGGACTCCGTGAATACGCGCCGGCCATAGTACGGGCTGCTGCGGTCCAGCAGGACAATCTCGGGGTCGCCCGTCGGATAGCGGGAGGCATAGCGGTGTGTCGGCCCGATGACCGAACCGTCGAAACTCAGGCTGACCCGCATCCCCTCGAACCGTTCGTAGTTTACGGTCGGATCGAGCGTCAGGTCGCCCGGCGGGGGAATCGGGCCGGGCGCGGGCAGTGGGCAGCGGCCCGTCGTCCGGTATGAGGCGGTCGTGTCGTCAGACAGGCCGACGATCTCCGTCTGGCCGTAGAACTCCTGCACGCGGAAGTCGAGCAACTCGACCAGCATGCCCGGCGCCAGGCCGCGCGGGTTCTGCCAGGATGTGTAGCGGAAGACGAAGATGCCGTCCGAGGTTGCCGGGTCTGCATCCGCCGCGGGATCCTGCAGGAAGAAGCCGTCCGCCGTCACGCCGGTCACGCAGCCGGTGAGCCGCCCGAAGTTCGTCTCTGCATCATAGGGCGTGGCCGTGGCTGCGCCCTGTAGCTGGGCAATCGTCACCGCAGGACTGGCCGCGACGCTGCACGCGCCGGGGCGAATGTCCGCCTGGCTGCGCGGCCAGACCTGCGCGCCGTCGTAGTCCGCGCTCAACCCGCTGACGGTGGCCGGGCAGCCGTTCTGTAGGCCCGCGATGGACAGCCCCAGCCGCTCGGTGAGGTAGATGAGCGTGCCGCCGACGCGGAAGCGCCGTTCGCTCAGGCGCGAAACCGGCCCGCTGAGCTGCACGAGCCGGCCTTCCGTGGCCTCGCCCACCTGGCCCGGCTGCACGACCTGGGGGGCAGGGGGAGCGCCCGCGCCGAGCCGGATGACCTGGGCGGGGTTGCCCGGCACAATCTCACGCAGCCCGTGGTGCTCTGCGAGCCGTCCGCTGACGCAGAGCGTATCGCCTGCGGCCAGCGCCTGGCCCACCCCGCGGCCGGCATAGACATAAATCCCGCCGCCGGCATCCTGCAGGGCGAACGACTGCCCGTCGGTGAACACACCGGTGGGCACGCTCACCGTGCCCACGACGGTCACATCCGTGTCGAGCGGCCGGGCGCGCGCTTCCGCGATCGGGATGGCTCCGGCGCAGGCGGCCTGCGCGGCCACGGGCGGCTGTGCTGGCAGCATGAGCCACAAGACGATGAAGACGAAGGCGACGGTGCGCGGGCAGTGGAGCATGGCTGGCCTCGTGGTGGGTTGCCCGCCCATGAAAACACATCGGCGGCAGAAGTGCAAACGGAGCCGGTCTGCCTTTACCTGTCTACCAGTTACCCTGTGATATAATGCCAACATTGTCCGGCTGCCATGCATGGCTGCGGCCGGTTCCTGTGATCTCTGGAGGTCCTGATGCGACTAGCAGATTTCCCTCGTCCGAAAAACGATAACCGGCGCGGCGTTCACTGGTCCGCGTCGGTCTACCATCCCGGCGGCGGGGCGCTCGACTTCTGGATCTCCGAGCTGCAGGCCATGAAGATCAAATGGGTGAAGGTGCTGGATGATGGCGGCGGGTCGTCGTTCGAGCTGTGCCAGCGCCTGCTCGCTGCGGACATCATGCCGGTCGTCCGTCTCTACCGCATCGAGCCCAACCCTGGCTACATCGGGGGCCGCGAGGAGGATACCATCCGCCGGATGGTCGCAGCGGGTGTGCGCTATTTCGAGACCAACAACGAGCCGGACCTGCCCATCGAATGGAAGGGCGGCAAGATGCCGTCCAACTGGCTCGATGTGGTGATCGACAACTTCATCATCGACGCCGATAAGGTGATTGCGTTGGGCGGCCTGCCTGCGCTGCCCGCGATGGGCGTGGGCAGCCGGGTCAACCCGGTCGCGGAAGTTGTCAAGCGGGGCCGCGCTGACCTGTTCGACAACGGCGCATGGGTCGCCATCCACAACTACACGATCAACCACCCGCTGGATTACCCCTATGACCCGGTGAACCAGGAGGGCCAGCCCGTCAGCCAGGAGGAATATGACCGGCTGGGCCAGTGGGCCTGGGAGGGCCGGCCGCGCGAGCAGATTAACGAGTGGCGGCAGTCGGACAAGAACCCCGGCGACACGCTGGAGGATGACGCGACCTGCTTCCTCGCCTTCCATCTGATGGATCAAATGATCCAGCAGGCCCTGGGTCATGCCGTGCCCATCATCAGCACCGAGGGCGGACCGGTCGTCGGCTGGAAGGAAGACCGCCGCTATCCGCGCGTCGATCCGAACACGCACGCCCGATGGGTGGCCGAGATTGCGGAGTTCATGCAGGGCACGCGCGAGATTTATGGGATGCGCTGCTCGGACAGCTACTTCTCGATGTGCCACTGGCTCATCGCCAACTATCGGATGGGCTTCCTTGCACCCACGTGGGAGAGCAACTCCTGGTACACGGATTGGTGGAACGGTGATTTCGACCTGGCGGGCGAGCTGCCCGTCGTCGCGCGGCTGAAGGCTCTGCCCGATGTGCTGCCCGACCCGGTCAACCGGGCCGTGGTCGCAGGCCGTGTACTCCGCGCAGACACCGACGCAGGCCTGCCGGACCTTACCGTCAGGCTGTTCCAGGCAGACCGCGAGATCAAGAGCGCGGTCACCGGGCCGGACGGCGCATTCCGCATCGACGGCCTGGCCGTGGGCGTCTACGACATCTCGATTGCGCCCTGGGGCATCGTGCGCCGCGGGGTCAGCGCAGTCGAGGAGATCCCGGGCGGCACGCTGCCGTCCGTCACCCTCCGTCTCAGCGGCGGGCAGAACAGCATCCTCACGGGCAGCGTGCAGAGCGCCGCGGGCACCCCGCAGGCGAATGTTCGCGTCAGGCTGGCCCGCAACGGCGTGCAGGTCGGGGAAATGGTCACCACTGGAGACGGTGCGTTTCGGTTCGAAGCCTTGCCGCTGGGCTCTTATCAGCTCGATATTCCGGGCATCACGGTCGCGGGCATCGCGCTGGATGGCTGGCAGACGAAGAATCTGCGCCTGACGGCTGGTGTCGCCGGGCAGTACCGCTACGGCGTTGTGCAGAAGCGGCTGCTGCCCGAGGACGAGACCGCGGGCCGGCGCATCTTCTACGGCACGGTCACGGATGCCAGCGGCGCGCCGCTTAACGGGGTCAAGCTGCGCATGGCCTGGAGCGGCGCAGCGCCGGGCACGGACTTCCCGACCACGACGACCGGCCGCGACCCGTTCAAGCCCGCAGGCTCCTACGAATTCGTGCACAGCCCCGGCACGTTCAACTTGCAGGTGGTGCAGGGCGACTGGCCGAGCGACCTTGCGGCAGACCTGGAAACGGCCAGAGTCCCCGGCCGCGAAGGTCAGGCCATTACTTACGAGGTCAACTTCCGGCTCCAGGCGGTCGGCGCGCCCGCGCAGGTGGACGGCATGGTGGCAGGCGGCGCGACGGACGCGCTGCTGACGCTCACTGCGGCGGATGACACCGTGCGCACGACGCGGCTGGCCGCTGACGGCGGCTTCGTCTTTCCCAATCTGCCCGCGGGAACCTATCGCCTGTCCCTGGCCGGCATCGGTGAGATTGCCGCGGGGATCGTGCTGGAGCCGGGCGCGCTGTTCAAGCTGCTCTTCCCCATGCGCAGCCGCCTGTCGGGTCATGTCGTCGATGCAGGCGCACCCGCGCCGGATGGCCTGGTGGCAGTGCTCTACGCGCCCTGGGGCTGGACGCGGCAGGCGCCGCTCGATCCCAGCGGCAACTTCGCCATCGACAGCCTACCCGCAGGCAGCTACCGGCTGGAGGTTGGCGGGATGGCGCTGCCCGACCTGGTGCTGAACGGCGAGAACGAGCTGAAGCTGGCCGCACTCGACCTGAGCCAGGGCCAGCGCAGCATCGTGCGCGGGCGGGTGGCCGACGGTGCAGGGCGGCCCCAGGCGGATGTGCTGATGACTCTCCGGCGCGATGGTATCCTCGTCGCGCAGGCCCGCACGGATGCCGCGGGCTTCTACCGGTTCGTCAAGCTGCCGGCTGGGAGCTATCTGCTGGAGGCGGTGGGCCTGGGGCAGGTGGCCGCCTTCCTGCTCGACGGCGAGCGCCAGGAGGTGGCGGACGTGCTTTGGCCGCTGCCCGGTCCGCGCGGCATTCTGCAGGGCCGGGTCCGGGATGCCGCAGGCGCGCCCGTTTCCGGCGTCTGGGTGCGCCTGCTGGCCGCGGGCCGCGAGGTCGCGCGCGTACAGACCGACCTGACCGGGGCCTTCCGCTTTGCGGAACTGCCCGGCGGAGTCTATGCGCTGGCGCTCAGCGAAGGGGAACCGCTGCTCACGGGCATCGTGCTGGACGAGGATGCGCTGGTCACACGCGATGTCGTGCTGCCGCCCGCGCCGGTCAGGCTGCTCGGCCATTACCTGCTGTTGGCCCCGCCGCCGGAGCCTGGCGCCGCGGGCCATGCCGAGGCGCGGATGCTGCTGGCCCTGGTGTCGCAACACGCCGCGCGGGCAGCCGGCAGCATCAGCGCCGGCTACAGCGCCACCGACGCGGCCAACGCGGGCCGCGTGACCATTGTGGGCGACAACGTGCCGCCGGACAGTGAGGCGATGTTGCGGGCCGCAGGGTGCCAGGTGAGCCGGTTGTCCGGCGACGGGTACACGGTTGCGGCGGGCCTGGCGCAGCTCTTTGTCGAGGGGGTGAACTCATGAGCCTTTCCGTACGCCTCGGGCGGTTCTTCGGCCGGCGCAACATGAGCACGCCGCTGCCTGAACGTGCTGCCATGTCGTCCGCTCCCCGCGAGGTCATCAACGACGCGCAAGCCTATGGCGTCGAGATCAAGCCGGTCGCGGTCGCGCCGGGCGGCTGGTACTGGCAGGTTGTCCGCGTTCACCACCTCACGCCGGAGGAAAATGGCGGCAACCACCATATTTACATGGATATCCTCGACCCAGCCATCGGCGACGGCAGCAATCCGAACGGCGGCCGCGTCTACGGTGCGCGTGCCCGCGTAACGTGGGATGGCGGCGAGCAGCTTGTGACCGTGGACAAGCCCGCGAACGAACCGGGCACCAACTTCCCGATGTGGAAGTGGCAGGTGTGCGCCGCGGAGGCGCTCGGCCTGCCGGGGTTAGAGCTGCCCTCGGATCGTGTGACAGGCATGCACACCGGCCATCCCGATGAGGCGCCCGGCAACACTCTCTTCCACCACTCGTTCAGCATTACCTTTGTTAAGGTCCAGGCCCCGCTCACCACCTATCGCGACAGCGTCATCTACGGCGTGATTTACAACGGCACAGGACGCACCGCGCGGCTGCTGGAAGGTGAACGCACCGTGGCCGAGCAGGTCGTCGGCAGCGACGAGACCTTCCGCTTCGTGGAGCTGGCCGCGGGAGATTACGTGCTCGAAGTGGTAGGCGCCGGCCTGCGTTCGGCGCCGGTCCACCTGGACGGACGCAACCAGATCCAGCTAGAGCTGACCGTCGTCCTGGCCGAGAGCGTCATCCGCGGCCGCGT
The DNA here is from genome assembly GCA_034429055.1 of Anaerolineae bacterium. Lineage (GTDB taxonomy): Bacteria > Chloroflexota > Anaerolineae > CG2-30-64-16 > CG2-30-64-16 > MWBF01. The sequence goes on from DAOUGK010000227.1 coordinate 10,628, forward strand.
GCGCAACGGCGCCGGGCGGATCGTGACCCTCATGCGCGGCGAGACAGCCGTGGCATCCCAGGCGGTCGCGTCAGATGAAACCTTCCACTTCAGCGACCTGCCGGCGGGCGCGTACCGAGTTGCGGTGGACGGCGCGGGTGTCGTCTCCGACCTGCTGACGGTGGATGGCCGGAACTCGGTCGAGGTGAACCTGTTCGTCCCACCCGCGGGCAAGCTGCTCGGCCACTATCTCCTGTTGGGCCCCGCCGGCCAGCCTGCAACCCAGGCCAATCTCGTGCTGGCCCGGGAATTCATCCTGACCTTCCGGCCTACCTTCGGCTTCAGCGCACAGGAGGCCGCGACCGCGGGCATGGTGACGATCCTCGCCGGGACGGATGC
>DAOUGK010000228.1:0-1763 GCA_034429055.1 Anaerolineae bacterium
GGCTAAAGCCTCGACTCCAGTTGTATTGGTGTTCCTGGACCGAGGGGAGACACCCAACTTCGCGATCACTGCCACCTATGGTATCATGTCGGTTTGAATCGGAACTCCGAACGCTTAGCACAGGCGAACCGGGAAAGACGCTCATGCCCTATACCTATACCGACATCATCCGCCGCAGCTATCGCGGCGACATGGCCCACCGCCACATGACTGCCATCAGCGGGCATCACCGCATCCAGGCCAGCCCGGGCTACCGCGCGGCCGAGGAATACGTGGCCGGCCAACTGGCGGCTGCAGGGCTACAGGTTGAAGTCCACCGCTACCCGGCGGACGGCGCGGCACGCTTCTGGACCTCGCCCGGCTTCCTCGAGTGGGACTGCAAGTCCGCATCGCTCGTGCTGCTGGATGGTGCGGGGCAGCCGGCGCAGGCGCTCTGCGACTTCGCGGGGCTGCCGACGAGCCTCATCCAGCGGAGCGTGGCGGTCGAGGGGGAGTTCGAGGTCGTTGCGCCGGCGGGCAAGGGCGGCGTCGACCCGGCAGACTACGCAGGGCTGGACGTGGCCGGGAAGGTCGTGCTCACCAACCGTCCGGTCGCGCAGGTGGCCGCGGTCGCGCTGCGGCAGCTCGGTGCAGCGGGCATCTTGTTCGACGGCATGGAGGCGGGCGGCCGGACCGAGCTGGACGTGCCCGACGCTCGACAGTACACCTCGTTCTGGTGGGCAGGCAACGTCAAGCCCGATGCCTGGGGTTTTGTCGTCAGCCCGCGGCAGGGACGCAGCCTGCGGGCGCGGCTGGCAAAGGGCGAGACAGTGCGCGTGCGCGCGGCGGTGGACAGCCGGTTCTACGCCGGCACGTTCGAGGTCGTGGACGCGTTCCTGCCGGGCACCGATCCGGCCGCAGGCGAGATCCTGCTCGTGAGTCACCTGTGCCATCCGCAGCCCGGCGCGCACGACAACGCATCCGGCGCGGCCGCACTCATCGAAACCGCGGCGACGCTGGCCCGGCTGGTCGCCGCGGGCACGCTGCCCCGGCCGCGGCGCGGGATCCGCTGCCTCTGGCCGCCGGAGATGACGGGCACGTTCGCGTACCTGGCCGCGCACGAGGCGGAGCTGCGGGCGGGGCGCTGGGTCGCCGGGCTGAACCTGGACATGGTCGGCGCTGACCAGAACACGACGGGCAGCAGTTGGGAGCTGGTCGGGCTGCCCCAGGCTGCGGCCTCGTTCAGCGACCACCTGCTGAGCTGGCTGCGCGAGCCGCTGCTCGACGGCGTGCGGCATCGCGAGACCGGCTTCTCCGCCGGCTCCGATCATTACATCCTCTCGGACCCGTCGGTCGGCATCCCGACGCCCATGCTCATCCAGTGGCCCGACAAGTACTACCACACCTCTGCGGACACGCCCGACAAGGTCAGCCCGGATAGCCTCGCGCGGAGCGGCACGCTCGCTGCGGCCTATGCCTGCTGGCTGGCAAGCGCAGGCCCGGCGGAGGTGGCGTGGCTCGCGCACCTGATGATCTCCCGGTATGCCGGCCGCGCGGCGGCCGAGGCGGCGGAGGCGGTGGCGGCCGGCAAGGGCGACCTGGCGCGCTTCGAACGGCGGCACGCGTTCCGTGCAGAACGCATGTCTGCGGCGCTGGGGGAGCTGGCCCGGCTCGACGCGGGCTTTGCCTCCCGCCTGCCGGATGTACGGCGAGAGGTGGCGGAGATTGCGGCGCGCGAGCTGGCGTGGGTGCATGGGCAATTGGGCGAAAGCCACCCGATGCCA
>DAOUGK010000229.1:0-6964 GCA_034429055.1 Anaerolineae bacterium
CAGGCTGCCGTCCCGAGGCTAGAATCGGGCACATGAGCAACCTCAACCCACACCAACCCAACATCCTGCTCATCCTCACCGACGACCAGGGCGCCTGGGCGCTCGGTGCAGCAGGCAACCGCGAGATACGCACGCCCAACCTGGACCGGCTGGCCGCAACCGGGACGCGCTGCGAGAACTTCTTCTGCGCCTCGCCTGTCTGCTCGCCTGCGCGCGCATCCATCCTGACGGGCCGCATCCCCTCACAGCACGGCGTCCACGACTGGCTGCGCGCGGGGAACTATTCAGCCGAGGGGCCGCTGATCGAGTACCTGCAGGGCCAGCCGGGCTACACCGACTTCCTGGCTGCGACCGGCTACACCTGCGGGCTGAGCGGCAAGTGGCACCTCGGCGACGCGCATCACCCGCAGAAGGGGTTCAGCTATTGGGCCGCCCACGCGACCGGCGGCGGACCCTACTACGGTGCGCCCATGCTCCGCCAGGGTGCGCCTGACGGAGGTCTCTACGCCGAGCCGCACTACGTGACGGACGTCATCACGGACAACGCGCTCGCCTTCCTCGAAGCACAAGTAGCCGCCGACCAGCCCTTCTACCTCGGCGTCCACTACACCGCGCCGCACAGCCCGTGGGATCGGGCCAACCACCCCGCGGACCTGTACGAGAGCTACCGCCGCGACTGCCCGTTCGAGTCGGTCCCGCACCTCCCCATGCATCCCTGGCAGGTCAACAGCGCGCCCGTCGGCCAGGATGACGCAGGCCGCCGCGACGTGCTGAGCGGCTACTTCAGCGCGGTCACCGCGATGGATGCCAACGTGGGCCGCCTGCTGGACTGGCTGGAGGCGCACGGTCTGCGCGAGAACACGCTGGTCGTCTTCACGGGCGACAACGGCATGAACATGGGCCATCACGGGCTGTACGGCAAAGGCAACGCCTCCTTCCCGCTCAACATGTTCGATACGTCGGTCAAGGTGCCCATGCTGCTGTCGCAGCCCGGCACGGTGACGCAGGGGATCGTCAACCGCGACCTGTTGAGCCACTACGACCTGCTGCCGACCCTGCTCGCGCGCGTCGGGCTGGCCCACGCCGTGCCCGGCGGACTCCCCGGCCGCAGCTTTGCGCACCTGCTCACCGGCAGCACTGCCACGACCCCGCACGACCTTGTGGTCAGCGTCTACGACGAATACGGGCCGGTGCGCATGGTGCGTACGGAGGAATGGAAGTACGTCCACCGCTACCCTTACGGCCCGCACGAGCTATACCATCTCACCGAAGACCCCGACGAGGCTCACAACCTGGTTGGCGAGCCTGCCTATCAGTCGCGCATCCGGGAGCTGAAGGGCGAGCTGGACGACTGGTTCTTCCGCCACGTGGACCCGCAGGTGGACGGCGTGCGCGAGCCGGTCACGGGCAAGGGCCAGCTCGGCCCGGCCGGTCTCGCGGCCCGCGGGGAGCAGGTCTTCGCTGATGACTGGCACTACCTCCGCGAGGCGTCTGACACGCGACCATAACGCCATAGAGGGCGACACGGCCATCGCGAATAAGCGGATGCGCCCACGGGGCGCGGCACGAATAAACGAATCCTCGCCCGGCACCACAATTCGCTTATTCGTGTCCTGATTCGGTTATTCGCGATGGCCGCGCACCCACTCCGCTTTGCGCGCCCGCCCAAACCGGTGTATGCTAGGTCGATCCCCAAAACGTTTTTTAGCACCACGACGCGACAGCTATCACGCTGACAGGAGCATGTCATGACGCAAGCCATCCCTCGTCCTGAGCACCCTCGCCCGCAGTTCGTCCGCGAGGCATGGCTCAACCTGAACGGCCCCTGGACCTACACCCTCGATCCCGGCAAGTCCGGCATGGAGCGCGGCTTCCAGTCCAGCGCCGGCTTCGACGGCGCGATTATCGTTCCCTTCTGCCCGGAGAGCCGGCTGTCCGGCGTCGGTCACACCGACTTCATCGAGTGCATGTGGTATCAACGCAACCTCGCAGTCCCCGCGGCGTGGCAGGGCCAGCGCATCCTCCTGCACTTCGGCGGCGTGGATTACGAGTGCGAGGCCTTCATCGACGGCCGCAGCGTGGGCCGGCACTACGGCGGCACCGTCTCGTTCACCTTCGACATCACTGCTTATGTCGAGCCGGGCCGCACCCACAACCTCGTGCTCTACGTCCACGATGACACACGGCACAGCCACCAGCCGGGCGGCAAACAGTCCATGCGCTATGCCTCGCACAACTGCCATTACACCCGCACAACCGGCATCTGGCAGACGGTCTGGCTCGAAGCCGTGCATCCCTGCGGCATCCAATCCGTCCAGATTGTGCCCGACCTCGACGGCGAACGCTTCATCGTCACCCCCACCTTCCACGCGATGCGCCGGGGCCTGAGCTTCCGGGCACGCGTCGCGCACGAGAGTGAAGTGATCGGCCAGGAGACGGCGGCTGCCGCGAGCGGCGTGCCGTGCGTGCTGGAGCTGGCAGGCATCGGGCTGCGGCCGTGGTCGCCGGAAGATCCGTTCCTGTATCACCTGACATTCGAGGTCATCGACGAGTCGGGCGAGACGCTGGACTATGTCGAGAGCTATGCCGGGCTGCGCAAGGTCCACATCGAGGGCAACCAGGTCTATCTCAACAACCAGCCCATCTACCTGCGCCTGGTGCTCGACCAGGGCTTCTACCCCGACGGCATCTGGACTGCACCGGATGACGCCGCGCTGCGCCGCGACATCGAGCTGTCGATGGCCGCGGGATTCAACGGCGCGCGGCTGCACCAGAAGGTGTTCGAGGAACGCTTCCATTACTGGGCCGACCGGCTGGGCTATCTCACGTGGGGTGAGTCGTCCTCGTGGGGACTGGATGTCAAGGAGCCGGTCAGCGCGCGCAACTTCCTGGGCGAGTGGCGCGAGATCGTGATGCGCGACCGCAACCATCCCTCGATTATCGCGTGGACCCCCTTCAACGAGACATGGGACACCGGCGACCGCCGCCAGCACAACCGGCTGCACATCGACGCGTACGAGCTGTGCCGCAGCCTCGACCCCACGCGACCGGTCAACGACGCCAGCGGCTACAGCCATGCGCGCACCGACTTGTGGACGGTCCACACCTACGAGCAGGACCCGGCGAAGCTCGCCAGCCAGCTCGCGCTGACCGACGGCAAGCCGTGGCGTAACTACCCCGACCGCGAGCCCGAGTACGAAGGCCAGCCGTACATCGTGGACGAGTTCGGCGGCATCAAATGGATTCCGCCGGATCGCCGCCCCTTTGCGGACAACTCATGGGGCTACGGCCAGGGCCCGCGCAGCCTCGACGAGTTCTACACGCGACTCGAAGGGATGCTGGCCGCGCTGCGCTCGCACCCGCACATCACCGGCTTCTGCTACACCCAGCTTACCGACGTCGAGCAGGAGCAGAACGGCGTCTACAACTACGACCGGACCGAGAAGTTCGACATGGAGCGGATCGCGCGTATCTTCCGGACCTAGAATAGAACGCTGATGAACGCTGATTGAACTGATCTTCATGACTCTTTTACTGATCAGTTTTATCAGTCTGATCAGCGTCATCAGCGTTCTATAAAAGTATCAGTCAAATCAGTGTTCATCAGCGTCCCATTCATCCTCCCACCCGGAGCTGTCATGCCCCCGAACATTCTCTTCATCTTCACTGACCAGCAGCGCGGGGACACGCTGGGCACGGTCAATCCGGTCATCCGCACGCCGGTGCTCGACCGGCTCTGCGCCGAGGGCACACACTTCACGGAGGCGTACACGCCGGTCCCGGTCTGCGTGCCCGCGCGCTGCTCGCTCATCTTCGGCCAGTACGCGACGCGCACCGGCTGCTACGAGAACGGCTACCCCATGCCGGAGGTGACGCCCGACCGCCCGACGTTCATGTCCGCGCTGGCCGCGGCCGGCTACGAGACGCACGGCGTCGGCAAGATGCACTTCACGCCCGACCCGGCCGCGCCGCGCGGCTTCACCTCGCGCGTCATCAGCGAGGAGCTGGCCGGCCCGCCGCTGGACCAGTTCCAGGCCTGGCTGATCGAGCAGGGCTATCACGATGTCACCGAGCCGCAGGGCGTGCGCGGGGAGATGTACTACGTCCCGCAGCGGTCGGCCCTGCCCGCGGGCGCGCACAACTCGCACTGGGTCGCGGACCGCAGCATCGAATACCTGCGCGGCCGTCGGAAGGGCCAACCGTTCCTCCTCTGGAGCAGCTTCATCGCGCCCCACCCGCCCTTCTCGCCTCCCGCGCCGTGGCACAAGCTCTACCGCGGCCCGGCGATGCCGCTGCCCAAGCGTCCGCCGGACTCGCACAATCTCTGGACCTTCATCAACCGGGTGCAAAACCGCTACAAGTTCCGCGACGCAGGCCTCGATGACCGGCTGCTGCAGATGATGAAGGCGTACTACTATGCGCAGGTCTCGTTCATCGACTACAACGTCGGGCGCATCCTGGCCGAGCTGGAGGCGCAGGGCGAGCTGGACAACACGCTCATCCTGTGGACCTCCGACCACGGCGAATTCCTGGGCGACTACGACTGCTTCGGCAAGCGCAGCTTCCTGAGGTCCGCGGCGAACGTGCCGCTGGTCGTGCGCTATCCCGCCCGCTTCGGCATGGGCCAGCGCGTGGCCGCGCCCGCGTCGCTGGTCGATATCATGCCGACGTTCCTCGCGGCCGCCGGGGTCGATGCAGGCGGACTCGCGCTGGACGGCGTGGACCTCGCCGCGCTGGCCGGACAGCCGCAGGCGCGGCCCGCGGTGTTCGGCCATTACCAGTCCGGCCCCGCGGACGCGCACAACCGCGCCTGTTACATGGCGCTGACCGAGCGGTGGAAGTACATCTACTCCGCGGCCGAGAATCGCGAATTCCTGTTCGACCTGCGCGTGGACCGGGAGGAAACCCGCAACCGGGCGGAGACCGCCGGCTACCTCGAACACACGGCCGCGATGCGCCGCTTGATGGTCGGGCAGGTGCGGGCCGCGGGCCGCGAGCAGGTGCTCGACGGCGAGGCGTGGCGCGTCTATCCGCCGCCTGCGTTTCACGCCGACCCGGACGGCGGGCTCCTGTTCCAGGACCCGGCCTGGGCCGCGGACCAATTCCGCATCCCGGGCTACACCGACGACCGGCCCGCGCCCGGCCTGAACGTGCAGTTGTAGGTGAAGCTGCGCATAACCACTGTATCACCATTGAGACAGGATTTACAGGATTGACAGGATGAACAACGATGGCAACCCTGCTAATCCTGTCAATCCTGTAAATCCTGTAAATCCTGTCCATATAGAAAGGCGCCCGGCCCATGCCCACGCGCAACGATTACCTGAATTACATCCGCGTCGCCTATGCGCGGGAACACGGCCGGCTTGACGTCGAGATCGCGCGCTGGCAGGAGCAGTTCCGTGCCAGCGCCGCGCTGAACGCGCTGTTCGGCTACTCGCCCCCGCGCTGGCCGCTCCACATGGCCGCAGTCGCCGCCTTCCTGTACGAGCAGACCGGCGACGCGGTCTACGCGGACGAGGCGGCGGACCTCCTGCTGCGCTTCCCCGTTTGGACGGCGCTGCTGCCCGCCGAGGTCGCGGCCGCGCGGCCCGAATATGCGGACGGCGTCCCGCCGCTCGACACGACGTTCGACCCACTCGTCTACGGCGCGGCGTGCGCGCGCATCCGCCCCGCGGTGGACGACGCGACCTACGCGCGGCTGGCCGGTATCGCCGCGGACAGCCTGCGCCCCATCTGGCGCTTCCCCGAATGGGGCGGACACAACCGTGCGCTGCTCCGCGCGGCAAGCCTGGCCGTCTGCGCGGTCGCGTTCCCCGAACACGCAGACGCGGCCGCGTGGACGAGCATGGCGGATGAGCTGGCCGAGGAAAGCTGGGGCCGCTGGAGCATCGAAGATGCGGTGATGTACCAGTCGCACTGGCTGCGTGCCCTGGTGCAGTATGCCGAGGCGCGCGGGCAGTCTGCCGCGCTCGTCGACTTCGTGCAGCCGCGCCTCACCCTGCGCGCGGCCGGGCAGCTCATGTCGCCGCTCGGCATCCTGCCCGACATCGGCGACAGCCACTGGCAGGTCCACGGCCGGTGGGAGTGGCTGGCCTGCCTGGAATGGGGCGCGGCGACCTATCGCGACCCGCTGATGAAGTGGGCAGCCGCCCGGCTATGGGAGACGCCCGGCGCAAGATCGCCCGATGCGGCGCCCGACCTCTACGGCGCGCAGGCGCTCCTGCTGGCCTGGCGCTGGTGCGATGACGGCGTCCAGCCCGCGGTGCCCGCGAACCCGGCGCACGATGCGCTGGACGACCTCGTCGCCAAGAAGGTCGTCTTCCGCACCGGCTGGGATGAGCGCGCGACCTACGCGTGCCTCAACTATCGCGATGAGGGCGCCTACGGCCGCGTTGCGCGCGACTACCTGCGCACGACCCTCGCCGTCTCCGCGGAGAAGATGCACCACGGCCACGCGGACGAGGGCGGCATCTCGCTGCTGGTCCACGACGGCACCGTGCTCCTGAGCGAGAGCGGCTACCGCGAGTCGCCGCCCGACGGCATGTACCGCGCCGACTACTACCACAACCGCCTCATCTGGCGGTCGGGCAGCCTGCCCGCCGATGCCAATGGGACCGCGCTGCGCGACCGGGGCTATTACCGGCCGGTCACGACCGAGCGGCTCTACCTCACGCGGCTGGGCGACACCGAGATCGCGCGCATCCGGGTGACCGATCCCGCGGCCGGCGTGCAGTGGGATCGATCGGTCTTCTTCCTGCCGGACCTCCCGTGTTGGGTCGTCATCGACGCGGCGCTCGCGTTAAACGATACAGAGCGCACGTTCGGCCTGCTCTGGTGGACGACGGACGTGCTGACCCGCGGTCCCGGCTGGGCCGACACGCACATCGCCGCGATCCAGGGCTGGCAGAACGCCAAGAATGCCGCGCTGCGCATCTACACGCCCGATATCCCGGGCCAGCCG
>DAOUGK010000230.1:0-5570 GCA_034429055.1 Anaerolineae bacterium
GCCCGACCACAGGTCGCCGGTGACGCCCACACAGGTGATGTCCTTCAACGTCCAACCCGTCGGCCGCGGCCCCTCGTAGATCTTGTACTCGCCAGCCGCCAGGTTGCTGAACGTCTTCTGCGCCGTGCCGCCCGATGTCGTCAGGCTGAAGGGGGAAATCGGCGACACAGCGTCATCCGCGCCGAAGTCGAAGGTGGCGTCGCCGCCTTCCGCCTGTTTGACAATGGTCAGGTTGAAGGTGTCCACCTCCACTGCGCCGATGTCGTCCGCCGCACCCTGGGGCCGGGCGACGCCGCGCTGGTCGGTCGTCAGGGTCGTGTCGCCGGCATTGATGGCGGGCGAGCCGAACTGCGGCAGGTGGGTCTGCGTCGGGCCGCCGTTGTCCGCCAGCGCGCCAAGGGCCGGGTCCTGATTGAGAATGGTGCCCGGGCCGGTGAGGCTGGCGGCGCAGTTGCCCGGCGTTTCGACCAGGTTATGGCCGCCGTCAGTGAAAGTGGGCGGGCCGCCAGCGCCAGAGTTGATGTTACAGTCTGCTGCGCCACCGGCGCTATTGGCGAGGATGCTATTGCGCACCGTAATTGTGGATGTGTTTGCTACCATTACGAGGGCGCCGCCCACAGTCCCGTTCGTGTTGTTGACCAGCGTACTGCTGTCGATGGTCACCGTGCCCACCGCATAGATGGCGCCGCCTGCTGTCCCGGCACTATTGCCGCTGATGGTGCTGTTTTGCACGGTCAGGATGCAGGAGGGTCCATTGCAGTTCGCTATGCCACCACCGAACACAGCCGCATTGCCAGTGATGGTGCTGTTGGTGACGGTCAGGCTCCCCACTTGGGTAGCAGTTATGCCGCCGCCAGCGTCTCCGCCACTGTTCCTATTGCCGCCGGTGATCGTGATCTGGTTGATCGTCACCTGGCCTAAGTTCTTTGTGAAGGGTCGGACGCCGGCCGTGCCCTGCCCGTTCACGGTTCTGCCATTGCCCTCGATCACCAGGCTCACCCCGGAAGTGTTGTTGTTGATGGTGGTCGTGCTGGCCGTCAGGTTGATGTCGGCGGTCAACTGGATGGTGAAGACGCACGGACCTGCGTTCACCGCATTGTAGGTGGTAATCGCCGCGTTGAGTTCGGCCTCCGTCCCAACGGAGGTCACACCGCCGCAGGAAGCGGCGGCCGGCTGCGCCGGGCTGGCCAGCGCCAGGATGACGGCCAGCGCCAGCGCAGCAAGGACGAGCCACACGGTTCGTGAGGACATGGGTCGGAACGGGAGAGTGGACATGTTTTCCTCCTGAAAGCTGCAATCCCTCTGCTAACGATGCGTGGGCGTGCGCCTGCGGCCCGCCCTGGGCGACCACACAGGGTCGCCCCTAATCCAACAAGAACACCAGGAACGTCGCCTCGCCGGTCGCCGCGCGGCGGCCCGCAACGAGAATGCCCGACATCGCCCCGCCGTCCCCCAGGTTGAAGACGCGCAGCTCGGTGACCGCAGGATCGTCGAAGGCGGCGGCCAGCGCGGCGCGCCCCGCCCCGGCGTCCTGCACCACATCCAGGATCATCGTGGCCGAGTTGCGGGCGTCCACATCCGTGATGCCGCGCAGCTCGGCCACGATGTCGGGCTTGGCGCCCGCCTTGCGCGCGTAGACTTCCTTCCAAGGGCCCATCCAGGCATCCTCGCCCCAGCGTTCCCACAGCTCGCCGACGAAATATCTGTACGCTGCGAGCGCCGCCTTGCTCAGCTCATCTCCGGCACTCATCTGCATGTAGAACACGGCGCTGCCGAACCCGGCCTGGCTCGGCGCGCCGTAGGCGGCTTCCAGGTTCGTCACGTAGTCTGGCTTGGGTGCGCCAGGTTTCGGTGGCTTTATGGTTGCCATTTCGTTATTCCTTTCTTGGTTAGTGATAGCCGGCCTGGGCAGCCCGTTGCAGGCTGCCGCGACGCACAGGATCACTAACAGGTTGAGTAGGATTGAAGATTTCATGCGCGCAGCTGCCTCAACTCCTGGCGCCAGGCCTGCACCACCGGGTCGGCGTCTACCGGCCGGCCGCGCAGCAGCAGGCGGAACTTGCGCTTGGCCAGGTTGCACTGCGCCGTGAAGATCTCACGCGCGGTCTTGTCCCCGGCCGGCGGCTCGCACTTGCCCTCGATTTGCTCGTATTCGTCGGCCGTAACGGAGGGCGTTCCTACTTCGTCACGCAGGTGCTCCGCCATGACACCGCGTTCCCAGCGACCGCTGCGCCGCAGGCCGAGCAGGATGATCAGGTAGGCAAGGCCGTTGGCGACGAGGAGCGCGAGCACGTTCGCCAGCCAGCTGAGCCAGAAAGGCATATTCGCAAGATCGCTTCCAATAGAGTTCATAATCGCGGGCGGCATGGTCAGCCTGCCGATCGTATTGGCCGTCAGGGCTGTGATCACGGTGCCCAACCCGTTCCATGCCATGTGCGACAGCGCGGCCAGCACGTAGCCGGCAATCGGCAGGATGAGCTTGCGCAGCCAGTTTCTTTGGATGAGCGCGAAGCCGATGAACGTGCCCGTGAGGCCGGTGTAGATGGCGTGGCCGTTGAGGCCGGCAAGGACGTAGCGCGACCCGATCTGAAATGCCCATGCGACCGTCCCGTTCTCATCGAAGCTCCGCACGATATAGACCGACGACTCCAGCCAGATGAACCCCAGGCCGATCAGCGCGCCGTAGATGAAGCCGTCGCGCGGGCCGTCGAACTCATCGCGCAGCAGCAGCACGAAGACCAGCAGACCCAGCCCCTTGGCCGCCTCTTCCACGAACGGCGCGCTGAGGATCGCGCCAAACAGTCCCGGCAGCGCCTGGTTCAGCCCTGTGTTGATGTCCGAGGAAATTGCGGTGGCGATCAGCCCGCCCCAGGCGAAGGCCAGGGCGTAGAACAGCCACGGCTCTGGCTCCCGCCGGTCCAGCCAGCGCAGGACCAGCACCGGAATCGCGGTGATGGCGCCGGTGACGGCCAGCGCAGTGGCGAAGACGCGCAGATGCTGCGGATTGGCTGCGCTGAAGAACGGCATCAGGCTCCGCAGGCTGTAGATGATCAGCGCGGCCAGCGCGACGCCCAGCAGCCAGCCGATCACCGGCTTGCGCAGGGGCGAGCCGTAGCTCGACAGCACCAGGTCGCTGGGACGAAGCGTGTCGGTGTTCTCTTTCATTGTCCGGCTCCGGTTACGATGTTGGCGATAGCGGGCACGAGCGCGCGACTGGCATTGCTCTCGGCCGCGTTGCTCCATATCACGATCGTCACATCTTTGTCCGGGATGTAGCCGCCGTCGCTCTGGAAGCCCAGCGTCTGGCCGCCGTGACCCAGCACGCCATTGTTATTGGTCATGCCGTGCGCGTAGGTCACGCCTGGGCCAAGACGATTGGCGCTGGTCGGTGCGGGCGTTTCCATCAGCTTCAAGGTCTCCGGTTGCTTGAACAGCTTCCCGGTAAACAGGGCCTTCATGAACGTCGCGAACTCGTCGGGCGTCGAGACCACTGCGCCGGCCGACCAGCCCTGGCTGGCGTTCCATTCACCTGTGGTGAAGTCGAAAGGCGACTTGTAGTAGGCCTGCGGCAGCGCCCCGGCCTCCGGCTGGCCCGCCTGCAGGTAGGTCTGTTCCAGGCCCAGCGGTTCGAAGATGCGCTCCTTCAGGTTCTCCTCGTAGGACTTGCCGGTGGCCTTCTCGATGATGAGGCCGAGCAGCATGTAGCCGGTGTTGCTGTAGTTCCATTGCCCTTCCGCGCCCGGCTCGAAGTCGCTGAGGCCGGAATCGGCGACCAGCTTGACCAGCTCTTCCGGCGTGAAGGCGCGGGTGAGCATGGCTTTGTCCGTGGCGCCATCCGCAATGGTCAGGCCATTCGCGGTCGGCACGTCGAAGTAGTCGCGCAGGCCGCTGGTGTGGGTCAGCAGCATGTCTATGGTGACAACGTCACCCGTGATCGTGTCGCCGTTGGGGAAGAGCGCCGCCAGCTCAGGGAGCCATTTGCTCAACGGATCGGAGATGGAAAGTACCCCTTCCTCCTGGAGCTGGAAGAGGATGGCGGAGGTCATCAGCTTCGTGTTGCTGCCGATTTGATAGGGGGAATCGGCCGGGAGCGGCGCGCAGGTGGTCACATCGGCGACCCCAATGGATTTAAGATAGCGTCCCTGGGGCGTGGTGACCAGCATTACTGCGCCCGGACCCGGTCGCCGGTCCTCCTTCACGAGACCCACCAGCACCTCGTCCAGGCTGGCGCTGAGCTTCGGGTCCAGCGTGTCCTCGAGCGTGTTGAGCGCCAGCGCCTGCTCACCGCACAGGTCAACGACCGTGGGGGGCGCAGCATCGAAAAGCAGCGTGCTGCCTTCCGTTTTCAGAAGGAAGAACAGGCTGCCCTCGGTGATCTCAAACTGCGCCACATCTCCCAGCATCGCGATGAACTGCTCGCCGCGTGAGTCGCCCGGGCAGGCCGCCAGGGTTGTCGGGCCGATTTCGATGCTGATATTGCCGCCGTCGAGGGTGTACTTGCCCCCAGCGCGGTTGCAGTCCGCCTTGATCTCAACCGCGCCGTCGTCGTGAAACGTCACCAGGTAGCTGGCGGGCGTCTCGATCTCGCCCTGCTCGGTCGCGGTGGCAAAGTAGCTCCATTTCCACGGCTGAGCCTGCAAGGCGCTCGCCTGGGCGCGCGCGCGGGCGGCTTCAGCCGTGTCGACGGTCGGGGGAGGTGGTTCTTCGTCGGCGGCAGCCTCGGCTGCGGGATCAAGCCGCATGACGCCGGCGTCGGCCAGCAGGTCAATGAACAGGCTGCCGTCCGCGAAGAAGTACCTGGCCGCGCCGCCGAGCAGGGTGACGAACTGCTCGCTGCGGGAGCCGGGCGGGCAGGCGGCCAGCGTCATCGGCCCCGGCTTGATAGTGAGGGCGCCGGCATCAGCAGTGTAGTCCGCGAACGCGTTGTTGCAGTCGGCCACGATCGCCGCCGTCCCGTCGGCCTGGAACGTCAGCAGATAGTTGGCGGGCTGTTCGACCTTGAACTGCTCGGCCGCGCCGGTGAACGACGTCCACTGCCAGGGGTTAGCGGTGAGCGTCGCGGCAGCGGGCTCGATTGCGGACGAAGCCGCAGGCGCGCTGGCCGGGGCCGGCGCCGTCGGCGCTTCTGTCGGTGCTGCGGTGGGCGCAGGCGGAACGCACGCCGCCAGCAGCAGCGAGGCGACGACCATGATCAGTACAAGATATCTCTTCATCCGAAAGTTCCCTGTTTCATATCGCGTCGTTTTTCTCTCCGGTCTCGAGATCCGACTGCCAATCGACAAGCGCAGGGAGGCGGCCGCCTCCCTGCGCGGCCTAAAACGCTCTTATTGTCCGTCCGCGCCTGCCACCGGCGTCATCAGGATGTTCACCGGAGCATCTTCCGACGGGTAGGCAAACACGTAGGATTGGCCGTCGGTCTGGAGCACGGTGACTCGTCCCAGCGCCGCCACGAACTTCTCACCCAGACCGTCATCCGTGCACAGGGCCAGGGTGGCCGCGCCGGGGGTGATGGTGATCGCGCCCGCGCTGCCCAGGACGTACTCGGCGTTGACCTGGTTGCAGTCGGCCTT
>DAOUGK010000231.1:0-12659 GCA_034429055.1 Anaerolineae bacterium
GGGCGACGTGCGCCGGCGCGTGCTGGACGTGGCCGCCGCGCTCAACTACCAGCCGAACCTGCAGGCGCGGGCCTTGCGCCGCCGGGGGAGCCGGGTCGTTGGGCTGGTCGTGCCGAGTCTGGCCAACGCGTACTATGCTGCGCTCGCGGATGCCATCAGCCAGAACCTGATGCGGCGGGGCTATCACCTGCTGCTCGCGCCGACCGCGGATGACCCGGCCGGCGAGACCGAGACGCTGTACGACATGGTGGGCCAGAACGTCGCCGGCCTCATCATCGTGCCTTCAGCGCTTGACAGTGCCATGCTCGGCTATCTGGCCGAGCACGAGACGCCCGCAGTCGCCATCGTGCGCCGCGTGCCCGGCAATGCGCTGGACACCGTCACCTTCGAGGACACCCAGGGTGCTTATGCGGCCACCCGCTACCTCATCACCCTCGGCCACCGGCGCATCGGCTACATCGGCGGCGACGAGCAGTTCTCCAGCAATCGCGCGCGCTGGCAGGGCTATGCCGATGCCATGCGCGACTTCGGCGTGCCGGTGGACCCGCAACTGGTCAAGATCGGACAGCTACGCGCCACCTGGGGCACACTGGCCTGCCTCGACCTGTTGAAGCTGGCCGCGCCGCCGACCGCCATCTTCGCGGCCAGCAACGCGGTCATGCCGGGCGTGATGCGCACGGTGCACTCGCAGCGCGTTAATGTGCCTGCGCAGCTTTCGCTCGTGTGCTTCGATGACGTAGACTGGTTTGCGTTCACGCGACCGAGCATTACCGCCATCCGCAGCAGCCAGGGCCGCCTGGCCGAAGCCGCGATTACGCTCTTGCTGGAGCGCATCGAGCAACCCGCGGCGCAGACCCGGCCCCCGGTGCTGCTGGAAATCGACTTTTCGCTGATTGTGCGCGGCTCGACGGCCGTCCTCGCGACTGAGCCGCTGCAACCCCTGGAACAGGAGATACTTGATGGCCACGCACTCTGACCATGCTTCCCCCGCATTTGCAGCTGCGCGTGAACTGCTGCTCGGGTTCAAGGGCGAGACGTACATCCACGGCCTGGATGTGCTGTCCCGCGTCGGGCCGGCCGCACGGCGGCTGGGCTCAGGCGAGAGGGTCGCCCGCGGCCTGCTCGTCCGCGACCACTTCCCGGGCGCAGAGCCGTACCTGCAGCAGATTCGCGAGTCTCTGGCGGCTGCGGGGGTCACGCTGGTCGGTGAGCTGGACGGCGCGCGGGCGAATGCACCGCGGGAGGACCTGGAACGCATCACGCACGGGCTGGCTGCAGCGCAGCCGGACGTCGTCATCAGCTTCGGCGGCGGCAGCACCATCGACGCGACGAAGGCCGCCGAGGTTCTCTGCACGCTCGGCGGCTCCGTGGAGGACTACTTCGGCACCGGCCTCGTCACCCGGCGGCTGGCGGAGACGGGCAAGGCGCTGCGCGGCCACGTCGCCATCCAGACCGCGGCCAGCTCCGGCGCACACCTGACCAAGTACTCGAACATCACCGACGTCAGCACCGGCCAGAAGAAGCTGATCGTGGACGAGGCCATCGTGCCTGCGCAGCCCGTCTTCGATTATGGGGTGACGTTCGGCGCACCGCGTGCGCTGACTGCGGACGGCGCGCTCGATGGCTTCTCGCACGTGCTGGAGGTGCTCTACGGCGCAGCCGATAAGCCGGGCTATGACCTCGTGGCGCGCGTCGCGCAGACGGCCATCACGCTCATCGTGAACTACCTGCCGGTCGTGCTGGCAGCCTCTGCGGACGGCCAGCCGCCGGCAGAAGCGCGGGAAGCGCTCGGCCTGGCGACCGATCTCGGCGGCTACGCCATCATGATCGGCGGCACGAACGGTGCGCACCTGACCAGCTTCTCCTTGGTCGACATCCTGAGCCACGGCCGTGCGTGCGCTATCATGAATCCGTACTACACGGTGTTGTTTGCCCCGGCCATCCAGCAGCCCCTTGCGCTGATCGCGGATATCTTCGAGACTGCGGGGTATGCGCCGGCGGGCACGGCCCGGCTCACGGGGCGGGCGCTGGGCGTTGCAGTGGCGCACGCAATGATGGTCTTCCAGGAGCGCATCGGCTTTCCGACCCGGCTGGGTGAGGTACCCGGCTTCACGGAAGAGCACATCACGCGCGCGCTGGCTGCGGCGAAGAACCCACAGCTCAAGAGCAAGCTGGAGAACATGCCCGTCGCGCTTTCCGCAGACTTGGTGGACGAGTACATGGGGGCGGTGCTGCGGGCCGCGCAGACGGGCGAGCTGGAGCTGATCCGGAATCTAAGTGCTCATCCGTAAAAGGGTAGCGTAGCCCCTTGTGGGCGTGCTGACGGGCACAAGACCCTACGCTACGAGTCATGCGGATCGGCGCTCGGGGTATGGAGGACTCTACCATGAGGTCCAAGGCAGCGCTGCAGTGGATGGCGCTAGGCGGCATCGTGCTGGCGCTGGCGCTGATAGCATTCGGCGTGCTCCGGCCCAGCCTCACGCGCGCCGCGCCGCCGGCCGCAGCCGCACCGGGGGACACTTGGACGCGGCCGGCTGACGGCGGGAGCATGGTCTACGTTCCCGGCGGCACGTTCACGATGGGCAGCGACGACGCCCGCGTGGACTTCCTCTCGAATCTCTGCAGCGAGTACAACCTGGCGTGCTACACCTGCAATCCGGGCCGCTCCGTGTGTCACAGCCAGTGGTTCGACGACGAACGGCCCGCCCATCCGGTCACGCTCGACGGCTTTTGGCTGGACCGGACGGAGGTCACCAACGCGCAGTATGCGCGCTGTGTAGCCGCCGGGGCCTGCTCTCTGCCCAGCGAGACGGGCTTCTACCTGCGGACCGACTACTACCATTCTCCTGACTATGCCAACCACCCCGTGCTGTATGTGGACTGGCAGCAGGCCGCCGGCTACTGCGGGTGGGCCGGCGGGCGGTTGCCGACCGAGGCTGAGTGGGAATATGCGGCGGCCGGGTCCGACGGACTGAACTTCCCCTGGGGGGACGAGTTCGACGGCACACGGCTGAACTTCTGCGACGACGACTGCTGGCTGCCGGGCAACGCCCGCGCGTGGCATGATGGCTTCGAGAATACTGCGCCCGTGGGCAGTTTCCCCGCCGGCGCAAGTTGGGCCGGCGCGCTGGACATGGCGGGCAATGCTGCCGAGTGGGTGGCCGATTGGTACGCGGCCGACTACTACAGCCAGTCGGGCGACTCTTACAGCCAGTCGCCCGCGCTCAACCCGCAGGGGCCGGCGCGCGGTGAGAGCCGGGTGTACCGGGGAGGCGCCTGGGGCCTGCAGCCGCTCTACGCCTCCAGCCGCTACCGTTCGTTCAAGCCCGCCGGCGAATCGAACATCTACGTCGGTTTTCGCTGTGCGCGCAGTGCCTACGTGCGCTGAGCGCCCGCGCCCGCTAGGAGGACCAGACTATGCAAGCAACGCATGTCCCCCGCCGCAAGCCGCTGTCTGCGGTCTTGAAGTCCATGGCGTTCAAGGAGGCGCTCCTGGGCATCGCATTTGCCCTGCCCTGGCTCATCCGCCTCTTTGTGTTGAACATCTACCCCATCTTCGCAGCCTTCTACTACAGCCTGACCGACTACAGCATCTTGGGCGACTACAAGTGGGTGGGGCTGGATAACTATATCAAGATGTTCACCGCCGACACGCTGCCGATGAAGGCCCTGTATAACAGCGCCTACTACAGCCTCGGCGCGGTGCCGCTGGGGCTGATTCTGGCGTTGTTCCTGGCGATCCTGCTGAACCAGAAGATTCACTTCCTGTCGTTCTTTCGCTCCGTGTTCTTCATCCCATCGGTCGTGCCGTCGGTCGCCAGCGCCGTCCTCTGGCTGTGGCTGCTCAATCCACGCGTCGGCCTGATCAACTATGCCCTGTCTTTCTTCGGGGTCGACCGCATCCCGTGGACCAGCAGCGCGCTGTGGATCAAGCCGGCCTTCATCCTGATGAGCCTGTGGGGCGTCGGCTGGACCGCGATCATCTTCATGGCCGGACTGCAGGACATCCCGACGCACCTATACGAGGCGGCGGAGATCGACGGCGCGGGCCCGTGGGCCAAGTTCCGCAGCGTGACCATGCCCCTTCTGACGCCCACCATCTTCTTCAACCTGGTGATGGGCATCATCGGCTCGCTGCAAATCTTCGGACCGGCCTTCATCTTCAATAACGGCCCGTCCGGCGGCCCGCAGAACTCGGCCCTCTTCTACGTCCTCTACCTGTACCAGCAGGCGTTCGTCTACCTGAACATGGGTTATGCCTCGGCGCTTGCGGTGGTGATCTTCCTCCTGATCCTGGCGCTGACCTTGTTGGTGTTCCGGTCATCCCGGATGTGGGTCTACTACGAGACGGAGGGACGCAAATGAGCCAGCTACTGACCAACCCGGCGCCAGGCACCGTGACTCCAGATGCCAGAGGCAGGATGGGCAGCCTGCGTGTGACGCATGCGATCCAACATTTCTTTATCTATGCGATCCTGATCCTGTTCAGCATTGCGTTCCTGTTCCCCCTCTTCTGGATGGCGAGCACGTCGCTGAAGGAACAGGCGCGGGTGATGCAGATGCCGCCCCAGCTCATCCCCAACCCGATTGACTGGCCCAACTACGCCGAGGCGATGCAGATGCCGGGGTTCGATTTCCCGATTCTGCTGCGGAACACGCTGATCTACGCCATCGTGGAGTCGATCGGCATCGTCATCTCCTGCGTGCTGGTGGCCTACAGCTTCGCGCGGCTCCGGTGGCCCGGTCGCGACTTCTTCTTCATCCTGACGCTTGCCACGATGATGATTCCGGGCACCGTCACATTGATCCCGACCTTCATCATCTTCAAGGAGCTGGGGTGGATCGGTGACCTGCGGCCGCTGATCATACCCGGCTTCTTCGGCTCGGCCTTCAACATCTTCCTGCTGCGCCAGTTCTTCATGGGCATCCCGGTGGAGTTAAGCGATGCCGCAGTCGTCGACGGTGCATCGCATCTCCGCATCCTGACCCAGATCATGGCCCCACTCGCCAAGCCGGCCATCACCACCGTCGCGCTGTTCGAATTTCTGTGGTGCTGGAACGACTTCATGGGGCCGCTCATCTACCTGAGCGACGAATCCTGGTACACGCTGTCGCTCGGGCTGTATGCGTTTCGCGGCCGGTGGGAGGTACGTTACGACCTGATGATGGCCGCCACGATGGTCGTGACGTTGCCCATTCTGATCCTGTTCTTCTTCGCGCAGCGCACCTTCATCGAGGGCATCGCCCTGACCGGCATCAAGGGCTGAGCACAGAAGACGGAGGGCAGCCGGCCAGTCGCAGTTATTGGCACAGGAAGGAGGTTCCTATCGCAATGCAGAAAACGCCCGGCAAGGTACTGGCCGCGCCAGACCTTGCCTGACTCACCGCATTCCGTTGCCTGTTGGTTTCGGCAATGAACCGCAGGCCATTGCACCTTAGCAGCAAAAGGAGCAGACAGATGGAATCCCGCAAGTTGTCTCGTCGCACATTTCTGAAGCTGGGCTCGGCTGTCGGGGCCGCCACGGCGCTTGCCGCGTGCGCGCCCACAGCCGCACCCACACAGGCGCCCGCCGAGGGCGGTGAAGCCGCGGCCCAGGCGCCGGCGGCAGCGGCCGGGCCAGTGACCCTCGAATACTGGTTCTGCTGGTCGGGTATCTATCAGGAGAAGCAACGTGCCATCCTGGATGCCTTCGAGAAGGAGGCCGGCACCATCAAGATCAACGACGTGACGGTTCCGGCCAACATCCGCGACAAGATGTTGACCGCCGTGGCCGCAGATCAATCACCTGATGCGGCCGCATGCTTCGGCGATGTGGTCAGCCTTGCGGCCAGGGGCGGGCTGCTCGACGTCAGCGAATACGTCAAGGCCTCGAAGATCCTCCAGCTCGACGCACTCTATCAGCCTCGCGTCGAGGCGACCTTCTGGAACGGCAAACAGTGGGGCCTGCCCTACAACTGCTCTGCGGAGCTGCCGCTGTACAACCGCGGCATGATGGAAGCAGCGGGCTTCGATGTCGAGAAGCAGATCGAGACCTGGGACGAACTGACCGAGGTCTCGAAGAAACTGGTGCAATTCGACGACAGCGGCAACCTGCAGGTGGCGGCCTACACCGATTTCATCCCCCGGCATCCTTCGCTCTGGTTCTGGATCAACGGCGGCGACGCCTACGATGCGGCCAACCAGACGGTGACGATCGACCGGCCGGAGAACGTCGAGGGCCTGCAGACGATCATCGACTATGCGTGGAACGTCTATGGCGACATCGCCAAGGCGGACGATTTCAATGCCGGCTCGGGCAGCGCCCAAGAGAGCCCCTTCTGCACCCAGACGAAGGCCATCGTCTATGCGGGCGACTGGGATCCATCGACCTACAACGAATGGTGTCCCGGCATCGGGCTATGGCCGCAGTTGTTCCCCAAGGCAGCGAAGGGCGCGGCGCCGCTCGCCAGCAACGCCGGCGACTTCCTCGCCGTCCTCCGGGGCAGCAAGCATCCTGCGGAAGCCTACCAGTTCGTCGAGTGGATGGTGATGAAGGGCAACAAGATGTGGACGGAGGCCGGGGTTGATACGAACTGCGTCATCGCAGACGCCGGTATCGTCCGCGCGGACTGGCCCGGCATCTTCGGTGACAAGGCAGCCGAGGTCGCGAAATGGTGGGCTGAGCAGGCCTCGTCCAGCAAGGCCGTCGAAAACTTCCCGGCCTACGGGTTCATGCGTGATGAGCTGGCCCGGGTGATGGACCTGGCGCTGCACAAGCAGATGTCGGCAGCCGATGCCCTGGCAGAGGCGCAAACGACCGTCTCGGCAGAGGCTGACAAATACCTGGTCGAATGACATAGCGCAAGCGGTTTCCGTTCGTAACAGGGGCTTCAGCGCCTGCGTGGGGCTGAAGCCCCGACTACGAACCACGCCATCGAAGGAGCAAAACATCATGACTCAAGGCAACGGTGCACGCCCGGCCCCACAGGTGGGCGAGCTCGTGGACCTGGCTGCGTTCGGCAAGCTGCACTGGTGGAGCGGCACACAGAAGCAGGACCTGCACACCCACCCGATTCAGCCGGAGGCCGATGGGACGCTGCGGCCGGTGCGCGACGCGCAGACCGGCGAGTGGCACCTGGGCGTGGAATGGGACGAGACGCGCGACGTGCGCCAGGTCGCCGTGACCTTCGGCGGCGACGTTCCGCCGGACCTTAAGGTGCAGTACTGGCGTTTCAACTGGCCGACCATCGCACCCGAGCGGCTGCCCGGCGCCCGCCGCGGCTGGATCGGCCGCGACGATCCCTTCCACGGCGAATGGGTCACGGCCAGGGCCGCGCAGGACTGCGACGGCTCGATCTGTACCTTTACCTTCGACCCCATCGACCTGCCGGAGCTGGGCCGCGGCGACGCCGTCCACACGCTGGAGGCGGCCCGCGACTACCTGGCGCGCTTCCGGCAGACGCTCAAGGTGCGGCTGGTTCACTCAGGCGACGCGGCGCCGACCATCCGGAGCCTGCACGTCTACTCCGCCGCGCGCTGGCTGGAGGGCACGGTCGACGTCCGCTTTCCCGACGGGGCCGGGCAGGCGTGGTACGGACATGCCGCAGTGAGGAACGGCTATCTGCAGGGCGTCGAGACGCTCGGCGGTCAGGGGGAGACTGCGGAGGATGGCAGCTGGCAGCTCGCAGAGGGCGACCGAGGCGTACGCCTGCACCTGCTCTACAGCGATGCCGGGCCGGATTCGACCGCCCGCACCATCGTGACCTTGTGGACCGGCGCACGCAGCTTCTCGTTCCAGCCGGTCGACCTCCAGCAGGGGCCGATCTATATCCCGGACTACGGCGTGTTCATCCAGCGGGAAGGTGCGGACATAGATCTGGCCGCATGGCAGGCGCAACTGGCGCAACGCCGAGGCGATCCCCGATCGCACTCCATCCTCGACCGTGTGGCCGCGGAGCCGGAACAGTCGCTCGGCCGCGCGCTGGCGGAGATTCCCCCGCTCGACCCGACCATCCAGCGCACCCGCGCGGAAATGGGCATGTACCTGCCGCTCGGCGTGGACGCAGGCCGCCAGGAATGGGCCGTCCGCTGGAACGGGGAGCTGTTCGCGGACAAGGCGGGGCTGAAGCTGAGCGGCCGCGACGCGGCCCACCTCGCCTGGCCCGGCGTGCTGCTGCGCTTCCGGTTCGGCACGGGCGACCCGGTCGACTTCCATGAGCGCCGCGGGGCGGTCAAGCAGTCCGTGCTCGACGGCTGGCTGCCGGTGGTCATCAGCCGGTGGGAGGACCGGGAGTTCAGCTACGAACAGACCGCGTTCGCCGCGCTGCTCGACGGGCCGCTGACGCCGGAGGAGGAGCGCCGCGGTGATGAGAACATCGTCGCCATGCTGCGCTTCGTCATCCGCAACACGACGCCCGGCAGGAAGCGCACGCGGCTGTGGATGGCCGTCAGCCCGCAGGAGGAATGGGAACTGCAAGCCGACGGGTCCGGCACACCGGCCCTCGTCGTTGCGACGGGCCGCGTGGTCCCTGCAGAGCCGGTCCAGCGGCAGTGGCGGGTGGATGCGTACGACGCGCCTGTCCTGCGCTGTGCGGTCGACCCGCACGGCAAGGGCCGGCTGAGCGCGGTCGGCTGCGCGGTCCCGCCGACGCCGGCGCCGTTCGTCAGCCAGCGTGGGCCGCAGCCCCGGTCGGTGCAGGAAATGTCCGAGGCCGTCCCGACCGCCATCGCGTACGACATCGAGCTGGAGGGCGGCGAGTCGCACACCATCACCATGACCTTCCCCTTCGTCAGCTTCACCGAAGCCGGGGAGTGGCAGAAGGTTGCGGGCCTGGACCTGGACGCCAAGCTGGCCGACGTGGTCGGCTTCTGGCGCGGGCTGGTGGAGGCCGGCGGCCAGATGGAAACCCCGGAGCCGCTGCTCAACGACCTGCACAAGTCCATCCGCACGCACGTCGCCATCAGCATGGACAAGGACGTGCGCAAGGGCTGGCTGTCGGTGCCCGCGGCCACCTACGATTACGGCGTGTGCGCCAACGAAGCCTGCTGGCAGATTGCCATGCTCGATCAGGCGGGCCACCATGCCCGCGCCGAGCGGTGCCTGGAGACGTTCCTCGCCACCCAGGGCATGAGCTACCTGGACGGCAACTTCAAGACGTCCGAGGGCCTCATGCAGGGGCTCGACATCGACGACGGCACGCCTCACCGCAGCGGCTTCGCCTACAACCTCGACCCGGGCTTCATCATGGAGACGCTGGCGCTGCACTGGCGGCTGACCGGCGACCGGGCCTGGCTGGAACGCGTGGCCGACAAGCTCGTGCGGGCGTGCGACTTCATCATCCGCGAGCGGCAGGCGACTAAGCGTCTATCCGAAGGACCTGCTCTGGCCGGTCTCCGACCGAGCCAGGGGGCACGGTCAGAGACCGGCCCCAGCGATGTCCGGATCAACTCCAGGCTAACGGAGGCAGGCGGGCACGGCGAGCGGCCGGTGGCCGAATACGGGCTGCTGCCCGCAGGCCACCTGGAGGACAACCAGGAGTGGCGGCACTGGTTCGCGGTCAACGCGCACGCCTACGGCGGCATGCACCAGATTGCGCAGGCGCTGGCCGATATCAGCCATCCCGAGGCGGAACGCCTCGCGCAGGAGGCCGCGGCCTACCGGACGGACATCCGCCAGGCCGCGCACCGGGCGATGGTGGAGGCGCCGGTCGTGCGCCTGCTGGACGGCACGTACATCCCGCGCATCCCGACGCGCACGGGGACCCGCAGCCGCGAGGAAGGCTGGTTCCGCGAGGCCGCGTACGGCGCGCTGCACCTGTGCGAGAGCGACGTCTATGATCCGACCGAAGAGGAAATGACCTGGGTCCTGAAGGACCTGGAGGACAACCTCTTCATCTCGCGCGAGTGGGGCCGGCCGGTCGACCTCGAACGCTACTGGTTCAGCCACGGCGGCGTGACCATCCAGGCGAACCTGATGGACACGGCAATCGACTACCTGCGCCGCGGGGATGTGAAGGCCGGGCTGCGCTCGCTGTTCAACAACTTCGGCGCCTCGACCTACACGGATGTGCGCTGCTTCACCGAGCACCCGGTCATCGAGCTGGGCCACGGCATCGGGCCGCACTACAAGGTGTCGGACGAGAGCAAGGCGCTCGTCTGGCTGCGCGCGTTCCTGCTGCGCGAGGCGGGCGAAACGCTGCACCTGGCCGAGGGCGCGCCGCGCGCCTGGTTCGCCGCCGGGCAGCCGGCGTGGGGCGTCCAGCGCATGGCCAGCGAGTTCGGCCCGGTCACCTATCGCGTGCAGCCCGCGGCCGGTGCGCTGACGGTGGAGGTCGACGCCGCCTGGCGGCACGGGCCCGCCGAGCTGCACATCCACCTGCGCGCGCCGGAGGGCGTGACGCTGCACAACGTGACGGTCAACGGCCAGCCGGCCGCGTTTGCGGATGGGACGGTCCGCATCACCGATCCGGCAGACCGCATCACGGTCCGCGCCGAATACTGATCATAACCACGGAATAGACGGACCACGCGGAAGCCTGGTTTTGGTCTTCTGTAGGACATGCACGAAGCGCCCGGAGTCACGTGACCCCGGGCGTTTCATTTGCATGACAATCGCCTCGCTTCACCCCCAAACCGAAACGGTTTTGAAACGGTCCCTCGTTTATAGTGGCTCCAGGTCCACAGACCCGAATTCGTCCACTCATTCATCACAGCGCCAAGGGCAATGACCATATCAGAAGGGGGATGTCCGCATGAAAACCGCCAACGATTTGCTGCGCAGCAAGGGGCCCGAAATCTGGGCCGTGACACCCGGCAGCACGGTCCTCGAGGCACTCAAATTGATGGCCGAGAAGAACATCGGGGCCGTCCTGGTGATGGACGGCGCGACGCTCGCCGGCATTCTGTCCGAACGTGACTACGCACGCAAGGTGATCCTGGCGGGCAAGAACTCCAGTGACACGCTCGTCTCCGAGATCATGACCCCGCGCGTGGTCTGCGTGCGCCCGGACCAATCGGTCGATGAGTGCATGGCGCTGATGACGAGCAAGCACATCCGGCACCTGCCGGTGCTCGACCAACAGGATCGCGTCGCCGGCGTCATCTCGCTCGGGGACGCAGTCAAAGCCATCATCGCAGAGCAGCAGTTCGTCATCGCCCAGCTCGAACACTATATTGCGGGCACAGATGCGCTGGCGAACCGGGGCTCCTGACACTGCGAGGTGTTCTCGATGACCATCAAAGATTTTCGCTGGCTCGCCGTGCTGCTCCTTGCCTTGTTCCTTATGGGCGTAACCCAGGCGCAGGCCGCGCCGCTCGGCCAGGACCCGGTGGCGGGCCAGCAAACGTTCCAGTCCATGTGCGCCTCCTGCCACACGATCGGCGGCGGCAACCTCGTCGGGCCGGACCTGGCCGGCGTCACCGAACGCCGCGACGCCGCCTGGCTCCGGCGCTTCATCATGGAGCCGGACAAGGTGTTGGCCGAGGGCGACCCCATCGCCACGGCGCTCCTGGCGGAGTTCAACAACGTCCCCATGCCCAACATGGGCGTGAGCGCGACCCAGGCCGGCGACATCCTGGCGTACCTGGCGGACCCTGAGAGCGTGTCTGCGGGGGCTGCCGGGGCAGCCCCCGCAGACCTGGCAGCCGGCCCGGTCGCCGCTGCTCCTTCGGGCAAGGCCCCCTCGCTGGCCGGCTATGCGCCCTCCGGCGAGGCGCTGTTCAGCGGCGCGACGCCGCTCGCTGCGGGCGGCATGCCCTGCATCGCGTGTCATTCCGTCGAGGGGGTGGGCATGTTGGGCGGCGGCTCGCTCGGGCCGGACCTGACGCAGGTCCATACGCGCTACGGCGGCACGGGGCTGGCTGCAGCGCTCGGCACGCTCCCCTTCCCCTCGATGCAGAGCATCTACGCGACGCGGCAACTTACTCCCGCAGAACAGGCCGATCTGCAGGCGTTCTTTGCCCGCGCTGCGCAGCAGCAGACCGCCCCCCGCCCGCTGGAGAAGCTGCTGCTGGTGCTGACCGGCGGCACAGGCCTGGCCGGCGGTCTGTTCTTCGGAATGCTGTTCTTCTGGCCGCGGCAGCGCACCAGTATTTCGCAGCGCCTGCGCCAACAGGGCCCACACCGCCCCGCCCGGCGGTAGGCCCGCTCACGGCGGCAGGTCCGCTCACGGAGGATTTCATGGTCGACTGGGTTAAGGAACAGGTTGCGCCCGTCGAGCGCAAATGGGAAGAGTTCTACCGCAATCGCTTCGCCCATGACAAGCGCGTGCGGACCACGCACGGGGTCAACTGCACCGGCTCCTGTTCGTGGGAAGTGTTCGTCAAGGACGGCATCGTCACCTGGGAGATGCAGGCTACCGACTACCCGCTGCTGGAGGAAGGGCTGCCGCCGTACGAGCCGCGCGGCTGCCAGCGGGGCATCTCCTTCTCCTGGTATCTCTACAGCCCGCTGCGCGTCAAGTATCCGTATGCTCGCGGCGCGCTGCTGGACCTCTGGCGCACCGCACGGCAGGAACATGCCGACCCGGTCGCCGCGTGGGCTTCGATCGTTAACAGCCCCGTGCGCCGCAGCCGCTACCAGCAGGCGCGCGGCAAGGGCGGCTTCCGCCGCATCCGCTGGGACGAGGCCCTGGAGATGATCGCGGCGTCGGTCATCCACACGGTCAAGACGTTCGGGCCG
>DAOUGK010000232.1:0-18420 GCA_034429055.1 Anaerolineae bacterium
CGCGCTGGATGCCGGCCAGGATGCCTTGCTCGACAGGGAGGTACGCCTGCCGTCGCCCGGCGTGCCCGCGCGCTCAACCTGGGGCAGCCTGGCCTGGGGCGGGTTGGGCGGCGTCGGGCTGGGCTTCTTCACAGAGGCGCTGGCGTTGGTGGTCCTGGTCGTGGTCGTCTCCATCATCCTCTCGGTCGCCCGGCCCGATCTGCTCGCGCAGTTGGAAGCATGGGCCACGCAGATGCAGCAGGGCGGCGCGATACCCGATGTGGCCTCGATGGAGTGGCTGGCGTCACCGCTCGCGGTGCTCGGCATTCTGCTGTTCGCCAGCGGATTCGTGCCGGTTGTCGAGGAGCTGGCGAAGTCGCTCGCAGTGCCCGTCGTCGGCCTGGCCGGGCGGAGGCTGACCCGGCTGGACGGGTTTCTGCTCGGCGTGGCTGCGGGCGCGGGCTTCGCCATGGTCGAGGGGATGCTTAACGGTGCGCTAGGCCTGGTCGAGCCGTCCGGGTGGGCCGGGACCATGCTGACGCGTGGGGGCGCCTCGGCCATGCACTGTCTGGCTTCCGGCCTGTTCGGGCTGGGCTGGCAGGCGGTCATCAGCGAGCGCCGGTTTGTGCGGGGTGTCGGGCTGGCTGCGCTGAGCATGGGGCTGCACGGGCTGTGGAATGCCGGCGCGGTGGTGGTCGGCCTGTCGGGGCTGGTGCGACCGACGGTGGGGTTCGGCGCGCTGGGCCTGCGTGACGTTCAGGCCTTCTTCATCGGCGCGGCGTTGGTGGTGTTGTGGCTGCTGGCCGTGATGACACTGGCCTGGCTGCCCCGGCGTTTGACGGAGGAGTGAGGATATGGCAAGGCGCATCTTTCTGCTTGTCTCGCTGCTGGTCCTGGCAGGTTGCTCCGGCATGGGCGGCGGCGCCCTGACGTACAATGGACCGACCGAGCAGACCATCGCGATGAACGAGAGCCTCCCGGGCGCGGATATCCGCTACATCGGCTACAGCGAGGACGGTGCGGTCGTGGTGATCGACGACCAACAGGCCGTCAAGAAAGTCGGGGACTCGCTGGACTGGAAGGGCACGCCGGTCAGCGGGGTCAACGTGACGATGGGTCAGCGAATCGTCGCGGCCAACGTGGACCGGCTGCAGACCATCGGCACGGTCCGGATTGAGATTGCCGGCGCGCAGCCGGAGCTTGCGGCCTATCCCGACAGTCCGGCCTACGAGTACAAGGCTGCGATCACCTACACCGTGCGCCGGGGCGACCGCATCCCCGGCACCCTCATCACCTACAAGGGCAAGACCGACAACGGGGCGGAGTTCGAGGGGGTCAGCGGCTACCCGTACCGCAAGCTGGGCGACTCCGTAAGCTGGAGCGGCCGCCTCCGCTCGAACGCGTACGTAGACATGACCCTGCGCGTGACGGTCTACACGGAAGAGTTTGTCACCCTCGTCGGCCTGGCCGACATCGGGCTGGTGTAAGCTGTGATGCCCAGGAACTAATAGAACGCTGATGACGCTGATTGGACTGATCTACGCTGATAGTTAGTTGTGACTGAATGGCTCTGGCCGGCCTCAGTGACCGTAGGTTGCACAACTGAGCCAGCAGCAGAAACTGAACTTGCAAAAAATCAGCGTTCATCAGTCTCATCAGCGTCATCAGCGTTCTATACTTCCCTGTCCCACCGCAAACCCTCATGCCGCGCGGAAGCCGATCCGGCGGTGGGTGGCGTCGCAGAACGGCTTGTTTTCGGAATGGCCGCAGCGGCAGAGCGCGCACTGCGTGGTTTCCCGGATGAGCTGGCCGTCTGCTCCGCGGATGTGCACGGTGCCCTTGACCAATAACGGGCCGTTCGGCCGCACTTCGATCGTGACCTCCGCCGGTGGCGGTTCCACTGCGGCACCGTCGAGCCGCACGAAGCGCAGCGCGCCCGATGGGCATTCCCGGACCTGCTCGGCAATCCGGTCGGCCGTTGCACCATTGAGATTCACCCATGGCCGGTTCTGCGGTTGGAAGACCTCCGGGAGATCCCGGAAGCAGTAGCCCACATGAATGCACAGCGCCGGCTCCCAGGTCACCGCGATCTGTTCGTTGCGATACACGCGCGCAACACCGGGCTGCTGCCGTGCTTCAGCCGCGTCCGTCGGTTGGTTATCCACTGACCCACGCTCCTCGCAGACGCGACCGGCTAATAAACCGTGAAGTCCAACGAGAATTCTATGCTGGTGCAGAAGGCCACCGCGCTCTTAGCCAGCTCGCGCTTGGCTTCCTCCGATAGCTCGTCCAACTCGTCGCCGCGCCTTGCCAGGTTCGTCTGCCGCAGCTCACGCACGAGCACGGGCAGCGGTCGTTCGTCGCCGCTGCCTGCAGCCAGCACAGGCAGCCACTTACGGCCAAAAGTGACGTGGAGCCGCTCGTCCGCGCAGTCGATTTCACTTTGCTGTGCGCTGAGCGGATCACCAAAGTGGTAGAACGGCTCGATGCTGCCGTGCTTGCGCGTGAAGCTGCACGCCTCACCCACCATCGTCAGGCCGCCGTACCAATCCTTGATCGCGTCCGCGCGCTGCGTGAAATAGGGCCACTTGAAATCGCGGAACGGTTCGTAACCAAACTCGCGCAGCCGGCG
Organism: Anaerolineae bacterium; assembly: GCA_034429055.1. Classification (GTDB taxonomy): domain Bacteria; phylum Chloroflexota; class Anaerolineae; order CG2-30-64-16; family CG2-30-64-16; genus MWBF01. The sequence goes on from DAOUGK010000232.1 coordinate 2,612, forward strand.
CATACCCATCAGGCTGTGCCGCGCCTCGTCCCACATGTGCCGCGCCAGGTCGTGGAAAAACTCCAGCGGCAGGCCCTTGACCGCATAGAAGATGACGCCCATCTGGTCCACCACCTGCCATTCGGTTGCATTATGGTACACGATTTCGCGCAGCGTCAGATTAACCGGATCCTCGCTGCGGTCCATCGGGAAGTGGTCGATGTACTGCATGCGCGGGTCACCCTGGAACTTTTCGGGGGCCGGTCCCAGCGGCTGTGTGACCGGGCTCGCCGGCATACCGCTTTCCGGTGCGGGGGTGTTGCCCAGGATGCCGCCTGCCTGAGCCAGCAGCCCGCGCACATAAGCCCGCCAGGCCTCGACCTTACGCGCCGTGTCCAGGGCAAGCCGGCTCTCCAGGAGCACGCCGTTGGCCCAGTCGATTTGGTCGCGCAGCTCCGGAATGATGCCCCGCAGCTCGTAGATCGTCGGGGCGTCGTATAACGGGTCGCTCGCCCGCGCGAAATCTTCGAGTGTCGCCAGCAGGCTGCGCTTGACTTCGAGATAAAGCCCTGCCAGGAATTGGTGATGGTCGCCGGCCCGGCCCAGGGCATCCAGGAAGGATTGCAGTTCGGGGTCCGGGTCGATGCGGTCGCGGCCGCCGGGCAGTTGTGCCAGGCGCTCGCGCAGCCGGATGACGTGGCGCACATCCTCATAGAGACGCGCGGGGATCTGAGTCTTGAGATCGTAGCTTGGGCAGTTAGGTATCCAACCGGCCTGCAAGCGGGCCAGGCCGAACATCAGCGAGACCAGCCGGGTCAGGTAGACCACGTTTTCCTTGGAGCGCAGCCAGGGATAAGTGCCATCAGCACCACTCAACGTCTCGCTGAGGTCACGGCGCCGCACCGCGAGGCCCTTGATCCTGGGATGTTCGTGGTCTTGCTTGACCGAATCGATCATGTCATAGTCCATGCTCGGATCGAGTCCTGGGGATGTAGTCGGGACGACCATCGTTTTGTCTCCTTGGTGTAGTCGCGCTTGCTGACCCGAACGAAGTTCGACTGGCTGGTGCAGCGATAGTGTCATGCTTGTACCACATAAAGATCGTTCTGTCTGTTCCGTTCATTCCAACTATGCATCATCGCGACCTGCACAGCCAGCAATTCCAAATGTAGGCGAGGATGCAGGCATGCTGAGCGGATGGGTGCCGCGCAGCGGCGCACGTAGTCGAAGCACGCCTGCACCGTGGCGATCCTTCGACTTATGGCCCTGGGTGTGCCGGTCATTGCGGTCAACGAGATGGACCGGCCGGCGCGCGGCGTCGAGGCTCTTGCCGCCGGTCGGGCCAGCCTGGTTGCGGTGGGCCGCGGCCTCATCGCTGACCCGGAGTGGCCGGCAAAGGTGGCCGCAGGCCGGTTAGACGACATCCTCGTGTGTACGGGGTGCGATGAGTGCTTCGGCTACCTGGACCGCGGCGAGGGCGTGCGATGTGCAGTGTGGGAGGGCGACGGGGGGCTGCCGGCTAAGGCCGGGAGAGCATGACGCCGGGCAACGGCAATCAGGTGGGTGCCCATGTCCAGGCAGCCCGCTTCCCGGCAGGCTTCCAGTTCCATACGCAACAGCTCATTCCACCCGATCTCATCCTGCCGGATCTCGGCAAGGGCGTTGTTCCAGCCAGTCGCCAGGGCATTTGAAGCTGACATAGTCAGCACATGCCATCCCGCTTGTTCGAGCAACTGGCGCAGTTCGGCTGCGCGGAACATGTGGCAGCGGTGGGAACTCTCGGGGGTGTCGCCCGTGCGGATGACGGTCCGATTCAGATCGGATGGTAGCGAGAGCACGGCGGACAACACAGCATGGGCCGACCCCCACAGCGACATGACGCTCAGCAGAAGCAAGCCCGATTCTTTCAGCACGCGCCCGCACTCGTCCAGCGCCAGGCGGGCCTGCTCGAATACGTAGCTCAGCGGGCCGCCGTAACAGACCACCGCGTCGAAGGAGTCATCCGGCAGTTCCCCCATCGCACAGATATCGAGGCGCCGCCAATCATCCACCGCGTCCGCATAGCCCAGTTCTCCAGCGTGCCGGCGATTCAACTCCAGCTGTACCGGCGAGATGTCCGCGACCACGATCCTGCAGCCGAGGCCCGCCAGCACTTGCGTGAAACGTCCGGGTCCCGCGCCAATCTCCAGCACGCGCGCGCCGTGCGGAATGTAGGCTGCCAGGTAGTGCGTATGGATGTGGAGCTTCACCTCCTCCACCGGCGTCCGCACCAGCCGGTCCCACTCCTGCAGGCCGTACTGATCGAAGTAGCTTGCAATCTGTTGAGGGTCGTAGTGCGACCCTGCGCCTGCTTTCGCCATCACCGGACCTCCCGCCTTCGAGCCGTCCGCGCATGGGCGCTCTCATCTTCCTTGCCCATCCTCCAACGCTCACCCCGTCGCGCGCAGGCCGGCAGCCACCCCGTTGACGCTCAATAGCACGCTCTCGCGCAGGGCCTCGGCTTCCATCCCTGTGGCCTCGCGCCAGCGGCGCAGCAGCGCGACCTGGATATAGTTCATGGGATCGATATAGGGGTTACGTAGCTGGATGGAGCGTTGCAGCCAGGTCTCGTTGTCCAGCAGGTCGTGCTGTCCCGTGACTCGGAGCAGTGCGGCCTCGGTGCGCCGGTATTCCGCCAGGATGAGTGGAAAGATGGTTGCGCGCGTCTCCTCGTCCGCCAGCCCCGCGTAGACCTCCGCAATCGTCATGTCCGCCTGGCGCATGGACACCTGCGCGTTGTCGATCAGCACGTGAAAGAACGGCCACTCACGATACATTGCGCCGAGCGTCTGCCAGCGGGCCGCATCCTCGCCAGCCCAACCCGCCAGTGCGGAACCCAGCCCATACCAGCCGGGCAGGCCCGCACGGCTCTGCGCCCAGGCGAACACCCACGGGATCGCACGCAGGTCGGAGATGCGCTGTGTGGCCTTGCGCCGGGTGGGCCGGCTGCCGATGTTCAGCCGGCCGATTGCATCGATGGGCGTGGCGTCCTGGAAGTAGCGCAGCAGCGCGGGCGTGTCGTGCACGAGCGTCCGGTAGGCCGCGTGGCCCTGCTCGGCCAGCGCCTGCATGACCGTGTTCCACTCCCCGTGATTCTCACTTGGAGTCGAGGCTTCAGCCGGATGCGTGCCCTGTGCGTGATCCTGCGTCTCTACGTCTGTGGCCGGCGGGACGCTGCGCAGCAGAACGGCGTGGATAATCTGTTCCAGATGGCGGCGGGCCAGCTCGCTGTTGGCGTAACGGTTGGTGATGGACTCGCCCTGTTCCGTCATGCGGATGCGGCCGGATACCGATTCGGGCGGCTGTGCCAGGATCGCACGATTGGTCGGCCCGCCCCCGCGGCCGATCGTGCCCCCGCGGCCGTGGAAGAGGGTTAGCCGGATGTCGTGACGGCGGCAGAGCGCGGGGAGCGCGTGTTGGGCCTGGCGCAGCTCCCAGTTGGCGGTGATGTAGCCTGCGTCCTTGTTGGAGTCGCTGTAGCCCAGCATGATTTGTTGGCTGTGGCCCCGCCGCGCTAAGTGCTCCCGGTAGGCCGGGTTGGTGAACAGGCTCTCCATGATGCCGGGCGCGGCCTGCAGATCGGCACGCGTCTCGAACAGCGGCGCGATGTCCAGCCGGTCGGCAATGCCCGCGTCGCGCGCCATCAGCAGGACGCCGAGCACGTCGCTCGCGCCGGTCGTCATGCTGATGATGTAGTGCTGGATGGCATCCGCGCCGATGCGCTCATGTGCTCGGTGGACGAGGCGGAACAGTTCGAGGGTCTCGTTCGTGTCCTCGCTGAAGTCGAGCCGCGCGGGGCTGAGCGGCCGGCCTGCCCGGAGCTCCGCGGTCAGCAGCCGCACCTTCTCCGCCTCGGGCAGCGCCGCGTAGTCCGCCGCCAACTGATAGCGGGCGAACACTTCGGCCAGTGCGGCCACCAGCCGCTCGGCATGTTGGCGCAGGTCGAGCGTCGCCAGGTGGAAGCCGAAGATCTCGGCCTGCTGCACCAGGACCGCCAGCCGGCCGTCCGCCAGCCGCGCGCCGTGATGCCGGCGCAGGCTGTCCTGCATGAGGCGCAGGTCCGCGATGAACTCGCCGGCGTGCCGGTAAGTGCCGGGACGGTGGACATGGTCCGCGCGCCAGGGCCGGCGGTTCGCCTCCGCAGTCGCGGTCAGCTTGCGGTAGATATAGGCCATCTTGTGCCGGTAGGGCTGCATCGGGTAGCGCGCGGCGATGCCCCCGGCATCGTCCGGGAACAGCTCCGCGTCCGCGGTGATGCTGGCTTCGAGTTCCGGCGTGATGCCGTAGCGCGCAGACGAGCTCAGGTGGCCGTGCATGTTGTCGATGGCGCGCTGGTACAGCCGCAGGACGAGCGCCTTGTGCTCGCGCAGCGCGTCCTCGGTGGTTGTGACGGTCACGAAGGGGTTTCCGTCGCGGTCGCCGCCGATCCAACTCCCGAACCGGAGAAAGGTGGGGATGGTGAACGCGTGGCCGGGATACGCCGCGGCAAGCGCGTCGCTCAAGCTGCGATAGAGCAGCGGGGTCAGGTCGAACAGCACCTGATCGAAGAAATACAGCCCGTTGCGCACCTCATCCACCACGCTCGGCTGGCGCAGCCGCGTCTCATCCGACTGCCAGAGAGAGACAATCTCCTCGCGCAGCGCCTCGAGGGTGCGCTGCGCCTCCTCGGCGGTCAGCGTGTGGAAGTCCATCTCGTGCAGGAGGTGGGCAATATTCTGGTGCTTGGTCAGGATCGTGCGGCGTTTGGCTTCGGTGGGATGGGCGGTAAAGACCGGCTGGACGTAGAGGTTGTCGAGGAGAGCCTGCATTGCGTCCGCAGTCACACCGGAGGCGGCGAGCTGCTGGACCGCGGCCGCGATGCTCTCGGCGGCCGCGATGCCGTCCTGGTGCGCGCGGCGGCCCCGCGCGTGGAGCACGCGCACGCGTTCCTCTTCTTCTGCCAGGTTGACAAGCTGGAAATAGGACGCGAACGCCTTCAGCACCCCGCGCGCCTCGGTCAACGACAGACGGTGGGTCAGCGCAAGGAGCCTGTCCAAAGCCTCAGGGTGGAGCTCCGTCGCACCCTGAGGCCCCTCACGCTGAGGCCCCTCACGCTGAGGCTCTTCGCCTTCGCCCCGGCTGGCCTTTGCCAGGCTGCGCACGGCTTCGACCTGCTCGAAGAGCGCCCGGCCTTCCTGCTCGATGATGGTTTCGCCGAGCAAGTCCCCGAGCAGGTGGATGTGCTCGCGCAGGCGTTCCTGGGGTTCGGGCATGACGTTGCGTTACCTCAGTTCCGACAGGTCAGCTTCCTGGCGCGCCAGGTCCAGTTCGGCCCGCTTGCCGGCCAGATTGAAGCCGGGGATCTCGATGGTCGGCGCGCCGGTGGCCTGGATGACCAGCAGGCTGAACGCGCTGAGGACTTCCTCGGTGGTGAAGTTGCAGTGGCCGTAGCGGTTGACCGGAATCTGCAGGACGCCGGTCACGCCGTTGGCGAGCAGCTTCTGGCGATAGAGCTTCTGATGCCAGTACGGGATGATTTCGTCGCCGGTGGTGTGCAGCGTGACCAGCGGCCGCGTGACCCGGCCGGTCGTGTTGTAGGGCGGGATGCTTGCGAGCGCCGTCGGGTCCGCCGCGTACCGGTTGACGCCCGCGTTCAGTGCGGCATCGTTGAGCGATCCGCGATAGACGCGCGTCATGTTATCGAACGGGTTGCCGTTGAGCTGCGCTTGGCCGTCCTCAGTCGCAAAGACATTGTACCAGAGCAGGCCGAGCGTTGTCTGGCCGGTCGTGTTGGCGAGGTTGCGACGGTCAACCGACGCGCCCGACGTGCGGATCAACTGCGCGGCCGCAGCCGGATTGGCTGCGAGCGCCTGGGCAACGACGGCCGAGTAATAGCCGTCCCAGCCGGCAATCAGTTCGGCCGGGATGTCGATAGTATTGCCCGGCAGCACGCCCGGGAAGAAATAGTCGAACAGCGTGCGGAAATCGCCCCAGTAGTCGATCTGCTTGCGGAAGTCACCGACCGGGCCGCAGAGCGAGAGACCGCCCGTGTAGAGTGCCGGGTTGCGTTCGATAGACAGTGCGGTGATGATGCCGCCCTCAGACGGACCGACGATGTACGTATGCTGCGGCGTCTGCCCGGTCACAGCCGGGAACGAGGCGGTCAGATTGGCAATATCCTGGACGCCTTCAAGGAACGCCAGCCCGTTGCGGCGGTAGCTGGTCGTGGCAAAGGCATAGCCAAGCTGCTGGACGACAGCGGGCAGGTAGCCGCCGTCAGGCATTGTGAGGTTGTAGAAGTCGAGCGGCGCGTTGAACGCGACGTAACCGTGGCCGTAGACGACGAGGTCTCCGTTCCAGCCGGAGGTCGGGACGCAGTAGAGGGTGCGCGCGCCGTCGATCGGCGCGCCTTCGATGCACGGTCCGGGGACCGGCAGTGCGTCTGCCCGCGCGGGCGATGCGATGAGCGTCCCACTGGCAAGGACCGTCAACAACAGGACAATGCGCAGAAACTTGCTCACGGGGTCCTCCTTTGGAAAGACTGACTGAGACACTGCGTTGATTCTAGCACCGGCACACTGGCGCGTCAATAGCCTCAAGTTGAGCAAAAAACGATTTGGCAGTATCATCACGCGGTTTGGCCGGCCATCACAACATCACCTGCCTTGGAGCGTTGCGTGACTTCCCAATCCATTCGCATTCCCGATACCATGCTGGCGTGGCCCCTTTACGGCGCGGGGCTGGAGAACCTGGGCCGCAACGGCCGGCCCGAGACCTGGGCGACCCCGCACCCTGCGCCCGATCAGGTGCTCGTGCGCTCCGATGCCGTGGGGCTGTGCTACTCAGATGTCAAGATCCTGCGCCAGGGCGGCAGCCATCCCCGGCTGTACGGCCGCAACCTGGCGGAGCGGCCCATCGTGCAGGGGCACGAGGTCGCACTGACCGTGGTCGAGGTGGGCGAGGCGTGGCGTGACACCTTTGTGCCGGGCCAGCGTTTTGCAATGCAGGCGGATATTTTCTACCGGGGCCGCAACCTGGCCTACGGCTATGTGTTTCACGGCGGGCTGGCGCAGTACAACCTGCTTGGGCCTGCGGCACTGGACGGCGACGAGGGGTGCTACGCGATTCCGGTGCCCGGCGACATGGGGTATGCCGAGGTCGCGCTGACGGAGCCGTGGGCGTGCGTCGTGGCCGCGTTTGTCCCGCGACGGCGGTTGCACGTCAAGAAGGATGGTGTGACGTGGATCGTCGGGCGGTCGGGCCTGGATCACGCCTACACGCTCGGCGCGGCGTTCGACCACGGCCTGCCGCAACGCGTGGTGGCGACCGATGTGCCGGCGAGCCTGCTGGCACAGATCGCCTGGCCGGAGGTCATCCGCCGTGACGGGGCCCCGCCTCAGGAATACGCCGCGCTGGCGCAGGAGCTGGCGTCGGGAGGGTTCGATGACATCATCGTCCTGGATCCCACGCCGGAGGTCCTCGACCGGCTGCCCGCAGTCATCGCGAGCGGCGGACTGGTCAACCTCGTGGGCGAGCGGCCGTTGGACCGGCCCGTCGCCGTAGACGTGGGCCGCGTGCACTATGACGCAGTGGTGTACGTCGGGACGCGCGGGCCGGACCTCAGCGCCGCGTACGGCAGCAGCGCCGCCGCAGGCGGCGCGTTGCGCAACCGGACGGAGGTCATGCCCGGCGGGGTCGTGTGGATCGTCGGCGGGGGCGGGCCGATGGGCCGGATGCACCTGCAGCGGCTGCTCGAAATGCCCCAGGGTCCCCGGCGCATCATGGTGTCTGAAACCAATCTACTGCGCAACCCGGAACTGGTGGCAGACTTCGGCCCGCTGGCCGAGCGCCGCGGCATCGAGCTGACGGTCGTCAACCCGAAGCTGATGCCGCCCGAGGAACATGAGGCCGCGCTGACCGCCGCGCACGCGGGCCGCGGCTTCGACGATGTCGTGGTCGTCGTCGCGAATGTGGCTGCGGTGGAGAGCGCCGCTCGGCACCTTGCGCCCCACGGGCTGCTCGTCGTGTTCGGCGGGCTCGCACGCGGCACGGTCGCACAGCTCGACCTCTCGAACGTCTATCTCGGCGGCATGCAGATGACCGGTTCTGCCGGCTCGACAATCCACGACCAGGCCGCGGTACTGGAGCGCGTGGCCGCGGGCCATCTCTCGACAGCCAGTGCGGTCGCAGCCATCGGCGGGCTGGATGCGGCGCGTGACGGGATGCAGGGGCTGATGGACGGGCGGTTCCCCGGCAAGATGGTCATCTATCCCCAGGCCGCTGCCTTCCCGCTAACCGCGCTGACCGACCTGAAGGGGGTCGCGCCCGCGGTGTATGACCTGCTCGACAGCCAGGGCCAGTGGACGCGCGCTGCGGAGGCAGAGTTCCTGCGGAGGTATGCGGGGGATGTGTACGGGACGAGTAAAGAGTAATGAGTAAAGAAGCCATCATTTTCGGTGCGGGGAACATCGGCCGGGGGTTCATGGGCCAGCTCTTCAGCGAGTCGGGCTGCGCCGTCACCTTCGTAGACGTGGACTGGACGCTGCTGGACGCGTTGAACGGCCGCGGTGCGTACACCATCCGGCTGGTCACCAACGAGCGGACCGAGGAGGTCACGGTCGGGCCGGTGCGCGCGCTGCACTCCGCCGACACGGCCGCGGTCGCGGACGCGCTCAGCCGGGCGGAGATCGGCGCGACCGCGGTCGGCGCGGGAGTGCTGAAGCACATCGCCGCGCCGGTCGCGGCGGGCATCGCGCGGCGGGCAGAGCTGGAGATCACCGAGCCCTTTAACCTCATCCTGTGCGAGAACCTCCACGGCGCCGCGGCCATCTTCCGCGAGATGGTGCTCAACCACCTGCCCGCGGAACTGCACGACTATGCCGCAGCACACATCGGCTTCGTGGACACGGTCATCGCGCGCATGGTCCCGCCGCTGACGCCGGAGCTACGCGCGGCGGACCCCAGCCTGATCCTGGTCGAGCCGTATAAAGAGCTGCCGGTGGATCGCGCCGGGTTTGTTGGGCCGCCCCCACCCATCGTCCACATGACGCCCTACAGCCCGTTCGCTTTCTTCACCGACCGCAAGCTCTACATCCACAACGCGGGCCATGCGGTGCTGGCTTATCTCGGCCATCTGCGCGGCTACGAGTATGGCTACGAAGCGCTGGCGGACGACGAGATTTATCTCCAGGCGCGCGGCGCAATGGAGGAGTCCGCGCTCGCGCTGACCCGCAAGTACCATCCCGAGCCGGGCGGCCTGCTCGCCAACATCGACGACCTGCTCGCGCGCTTTGCCAACCGCGCGCTGGGAGATACGACGCTGCGCCTGGGCCGCGACCCGCTGCGCAAGCTGGCGCCCGGCGACCGGCTGGTGGGCGCGGCGCGCAATGCCCTGGCGCAGGGCGTGCTGCCGGTGCACCTCGCCACGGGCATCGCAGCGGGGCTGCTGTTCGACCCGCCCGCCGATCCCATCAGCCAGGAGCTCCAGGGCCGGCTGCGCCAACAGGGGCTGGACACCGTGCTGGCAGAGGTCTGCGGCATCCAGCCGGGCGAGGAACTCCACCGCCTTGTTGTCGCGCGGTACAGAGCTCTGAAGGGTAGGAAAGAATAGAACGCTGATTTACGCTGATGATCATGATTTACGCTGATCTTCTTGACCTATTATTCTAATGAGAATCAGCGTTCATCAGTCTCATCAGGGCCAAGCGAAGGTTGGCACGTTATCAGCGTTCTATTCTCCATTCGCAACCACTCAACAAGGAGATGCAATGGGTCCCAATCCTGACCGCCTCGCCGCAGCACTCCGCGCAATCTACGAGCGTCCCCAACCTCCTGTGCCGTGGGTCCACGGCGTCAACCTGCCGTGGGATGACCCCGCGTTCAGCGAGCGGATGCTGGCCCAGCACCTGGACCAGTCGCATGGCGCGGCCAGCCGCCCCCTGCCGGAGGTGCGCGGCCAGGTGCAGGTCATGCTCGACTGGCTCAACCTCCATCCCGGCGACCGGCTGCTCGATGTAACGTGCGGGCCGGGACTATATGCCGCCGAGTTTGCGCGAGCCGGCATCAACGTGACCGGCGTCGACTTCAGCCCCGCGTCTCTCCGCTATGCGCGAAGCCACTGCGCGGGCCTGCCGTGCGAGTTCATCCAGGCCGATGTACGGACGGTGGATTTCGGCAGTGCGGACTTCGCTCCGCCTTATGATGCCGCGATGTACATCTACGGGCAGTTCACGGTGCTGACGCCGGACGAATCGCGCAACATGCTCCGCCGCATCCACGCTGCGCTGCGGCCGGGCGGCCGGCTGCTGCTCGAAATCCTGGATGACGGGCGCTTCGACAAACGAGACAGCAACTGGTGGTACACGGACCGCGGCGGGCTGTGGGGCGACTTCCCCTATCTGCACCTGGGCGAGCGCCGCTGGGACGCGGAGCAGCGGGCCGCGGTCGAGCGGTTCTACATCATCAACCTCGACACCGGCGAGCTACAGGCCTATGGCCTGTCCGACCAGGCCTATCCGGTGGAGGCCATGACGGCCATGCTCGCGGAGGCGGGTTTTACTGAGGTCACAGTCCATCCGGCGTGGGATCAGCTCGCCCTGAAGGATTCGCCGGAGTGGGTCGTCTACGTCGCAGAGGCGTGAGTCTGGGACAGGATTGACAGGATGTTTCAGGATTAGTTTTCGTGTCGTCAATCCTGTTACTTAACAGGAGGCGCATCATGGCTCATCCCATCCATGTGCTGCCGGTGCGTGAGCGCGCCGCGGTGATCAACCGCGTGCTCAAGCAGCGGCTCGAAACCGTGCTCCCTGCGGCGATGGCCGCGTCGGGCATCGATATGTGGCTGATCCTCTGCCACGAGGACAACCTCGACCCCGTCTTCACCACCCTCATCCCGATGGACACCTGGTGCCCCATCCTGCAGGTCATCGTGTTCTACGACCGTGGCCCGGGGCCGGATGGCGTCCGCCAGATCGAGCGCATCAACATCTCCGGTACGAACACGCACGACCTGTATGACCGGCCCTATCGCGGGCAGCTTGAGGTCGAGCAGTGGCCTATCCTGCTGCGCACGATCGAAGAGCGCGACCCGCAGCGCATCGGCATTAACATCGGGCCGGTGCAGTGGGCGGCGAGCGGGCTCACGCACAACCTGTACACCCAGCTTACGAGCCGCCTGCCGGCCAAATATGTGGACCGCCTCGTGTCGGCGGAACCGCTGGCGACCGCGTGGCTGAGCACGCTGTCTGAGGAGGAGGTCACGCTGTACGAGCACGTGGCCGCGGTCGCGCACGCGATCATCGCGCGCTGCTACAGCCGCGCCACGCTCATCCCGGGCATGACCACTGCCGAGGACCTCGAGTGGGCTTACTGGCAGACTGCCGCGGACCTGGGGCTGGAGCTGGCCTTCAAGCCGTATTTCACGCTCCGGCGCAGCAATGCCGCGATCGAGCGCTATGGCCCGGATGATAAGATTATTCGCCCCGGCGACCTGGTGCACTGCGATGTCGGGGTGAAGTACCTGCGGCTCAACTCGGACCACCAGGAATGGGCCTACATCCTGGGTCCCGGCGAGAGCGCACCGCCCGCGGGGCTGGCCGCGCTGCTGGCCGAGGGCAACCGGCTGCAGGACATCTTCATGGCTGAGTTCGTCCACGGTCTGACGGGCGACGAGCTGCTGGCGAAGATCCTGGCGCGCGCCCGCCGCGAGGGCATCCCGAACCCGCGCATCTACTCGCACTCGCTCGGCCTGTACCTGCACGAGCCGGGCCCGCTGATCGGCCTGCCGTGGGAGCAGGAGCGCAACCCCGGCCGTGGGGACGTGGCGCTGGGCTACAACAATGCTTTCACGATGGAGTTGTCGGTCAGCGGGCCGATCCCCGAATGGGACGGCCAGGAGGTGCGGCTCAGCATGGAGCAGGATGTCGTCTTCACCCGCACCGGCTGCCGCCTCATCAACGGCCGCCAAACCGCGTTCCACGTGATTTGAGCGTGAATAGAACGCTGATGACGCTGATGTGCCAAGCTTCGCTTGGCCCTGATCTGCGCTGATTTTTCTCTATATATCAGACCAAACATCAGCGTCAATCATGACCATCAGGGCCAACCGAAGGTTGGCACGTTATCAGCGTTCTATTCTTCCCACCCAAAGGAGAAGGGCATGAAGCTGGGTATGGCCTACTATGGGGCGTATCTGCCGGAGCATCTGCGGGCGGACCTGGCCGCGATGCGTGATATGGGGTGCGACGAGGTACTCATCACACTGGCGGAGAACGACTTTCACATCTTCCCCGGTAAAGTGCGCAGCGCGCCGGCCATCAGCCACGACCTGGGGCTGCGCATCCTCGCCAACCTGTGGGGCTTCGCGTGCGCGTTCGGCGGGGGCCGCGTGAGTCGCCTGCTCACCGACAACCCGGATGTGTGGCAGGTGCGCCGCGACGGGTCGCGCAAGGGCGAGGGCTGCATGAACCACCCTGCGCTGCGCCGCCGCGCGGAAGAGATGGTCGAGATGTGCGCGGGGCTGGGATATGACGCGTACTTCTGGGATGAGCCCACCGTGCAGGACTGTTACTGCGAGCACTGCCGGGTGCGCTATGCCGAGAGCGGCGGCCGCGGCGATCTCCGCCACGCTACGACGGCTGACCTGGACGCGTTCCGGGAGGCGAGCATCGCGTCGTACGTCGAGGGCATGAGCGCGTTCGTCAAGCGGCTGGATGCGCGTTTCGAGACCGCGACGTGCGTGATGCCGACGGACGAGGCCGCGTGGGAGGCGACTGCGGCCATCGCACCGCTCGACACCTTCGGGACCGACCCGTATTGGGAGTGCTTCGGTCAGGATATGGCCTGGGTCAGCGAGAAGACGCGCGCCGCGGTCGAGCTCAGCCGGCGCTACGGCAAGCGGTCGCTGATGTGGCTGCAGGCGTGGCGCATGCCCGCGGGCCGCGAGGGCGAGATCGAGCAGGCCGCGCAGGCCATCGCGGCGGAAGGGCCGGATGCGCTCTATACGTGGGGCTTCCGCGCAGGCGAGGGGACGAACGAGGCATGCGAGGACCCGGCCGCGGCGTGGGCGGCGGTGGTGCGCGCGTATCGAGAGCTGGGAAGCTGAGCGGTATGGTGCGGCTGCATAGAACGCTGATGACGCTGATGATCATGATGGACGCTGATTGTCTCTATAGATAAGTCAAAAAGATCAGCGCACATCATGACCATCCGCGCAATCAGCGTTCTATTCCGGTTGCTTACCCGCGCAGCGCGCACACCTGGACTGCACCGATCAACCCCGAGGGCATTCTGACACCTCCCTTGTACTGCCGGTGGTCCTTGCTGCCGGTCTCCGCATAGCCGACGAGCTGGTTGCGCAGGGTGGGCGTGACGGTGATGCTCAGGGTATTCGCGCCTTCCCGCAACAGTCCGGTAATCTCCAGGCGCCAGGGCAGCACGAGCAGCGGTGCGAGGGGCCGGCCGTTGAGCATGATGTCCGCGCGGTCGCAGACCCGGTCAAGCTGCAGGAAATAGCGCCGTCCCGCCTCCAGCGGGCCCATCGTGAAGGTGGCGCGGTACGTGCCCGGATCGCCCAGGTTTGCCAGCCCCGGCACGTCGCGCCAGTCGCGCAGCTCCGGCAGGTCCAGCTCGACGCGGCGATGCGTGCCGTTGGCGAGGCGCTGGTCCGCGGTGAATGCGAAGCCCTGGACGGTGACAACCGGTTCGAGGTCCGCCTGCAGGACAGGGGGCTGTGCCTGAGGCAGCCCGGCCGCGGTCGCAGCATCCGCCGCGGCAGATGCCCGCATCACCACTACGGATTCGTAACCGGCGAGCCGCAGGGTCAGCCTCACCCCATCCGCCGTTACCTCGTGCGGGAGCGCAGCCATGCCACCGGTCCACAGGTCGAGCAGGACCGGCGTGCCCGCGCCCGCCAGCGTGACCGCCACCTCGCGCTCGTCGCGGCGGCGATTGCGCAGGATGAAGTATTCCGTGCCGTCCTCCCGGTCGATCTTGTGGATGAAGCCGACGTACGGCTGCGGTTCGGTGTAACGCACCTCCCCCTGCACGCCCGCCGCGGCCAGCGCGGCTGCTACGTCGTCCGAGCTGTGGCACAGCGGGCCGCCGATGCCGGCGACTGCTTCACGCACGGCCTGGTCGCGCGCTGCGTGGTCGTGCCAACCGGGGTTGCGGTCTGGGCGAGCGTCTACGAACAGCACGGGGATGCCTGCAGCCGCAAGCTCAGCCAGCTTCGCTGCGGCTTCGACGGTCAGGCTCGTCTCCCGGAACAGGATCAGCGCCTCGAAGCGCGCCTCGCCCATTAAGACCGCACGGCCTTCGATATGCGCGTGGAGCAGGCGGTCCTCGTTGAAGTAGAGCGGGTAGTGCCCGCGGCTGACCAGTTGCGCGGCCAGCGCGGCGCTGTCCTTGATCCACTTGCGGTCGCCGGTCACGTCGCCGCCCGACGGCATGATCATCTGCATGACCCGGCCGCTGATGCCGCTCGCCTTCGGCAGTTGCGCGTCCTGCTCGTCGAGCACGCCCGCGACCAGCTCTTCCTCGATGTAGTTGCCGTTGGGATAGTCGAACAACTGGTAGAAGATGCCGACGCGGGTGCTCGTCCGGCTGCGTTGGAGCAGGTACTGGGCCCGCGCGGCGTAGGCGTTGAGCGTCGGCGCGGCCCCGGCCAGCAGCGGGTCCTGGCCGCTCATGTCTGACGAGAAGTTCATCATCGCCATGTACGGCGAGGCGAACGGGTGGTAGCCCGGATGCGGAAACGCGGGGTGATGGTATGGGTAGCCGTGGTAGATGGCCTGGTTGATGCCGGACTCGAACAGCCGGTCGAGCCCCACGCGCCATTTCAGCGGCGTGGTCATGTAGGCCCGGCCCTGCCAGACGAGCGACTCGGATGTGACAATGGGGCGCTCGTATAAGGTGCCTGCCGCGCCGGCCAGCTTGAGGAAGTTGAGCGCGCCCCCGCCGTAAAGCTGCTCGGTCTCGGGGATATCGGAGTAGCCGAGCATCGCCAGCGGGTCGGCCAGCATGCCATAGCCCTGAACGCGGC
Organism: Anaerolineae bacterium; assembly: GCA_034429055.1. Classification (GTDB taxonomy): domain Bacteria; phylum Chloroflexota; class Anaerolineae; order CG2-30-64-16; family CG2-30-64-16; genus MWBF01. The sequence goes on from DAOUGK010000232.1 coordinate 17,649, forward strand.
TCTGCACGCCGCGGGCGTGCGCCCAGTCCGCCATGCCCCGGATGAACTGCTCGACGAACAACTCCGATAGGGTGCGCTGGAAGTCCCAGCGCATGCGCGCGCCGGCATCCCCCGCAAACTCTTGCTCTGGCCGGTCTCCGACCGTGCCAGAACCACCGGGGGCTGGGTCGGAGACCGGCCCCAGCGGGTTGGGAGCGAAATCGAAGTTGGGCAGGCCGACCTCGTTGCCGTAGGTGTAGTAACCGACGTCCTTCAGTGGCACATACATTGCGGGCAGGTAAAGGGTGATGTCGTAGCCGCGCCGCCGCCGGAACTCCTCGAGGAAGCCCCGCGTCCAGTGCATCGGGCTGATGAGCTCGAAGCTGTCAGTGAAGAACGCGCGGAAGGTGTGGCCGAAGTCGCCGCCGAAGTGCGCGTGTGCAGGGCCGAAGAACGCGTCCAGGTGGCGCTGCTCCGCCTGCACGTCGAAGTGGTTGACGACCAGCGCGCGCTTGCCCGGCTCGCTGCGCGCATCCTGGAGTGCCATTGCGCCCGCAGCGCCCTCGTAGACAGCGAAGAGCTGCCACGTACCTTCGGGCACGTCCCAGGTGAGCTGGCCCCCGGCATCCACCCGGCTGGTCAGGTCGATCATGCTGGTGAGGTCGAGCAGAGTGCTCTCCTTGGCCTTCCATGAGCTGAGCTGGCCCGGCTTGCCCGTCGCGCGACCGGCCACCACGGCCAGCAGCCGCTTATCCTCAGGGATGTACTCGAGCATGTCCATGCCCTTCGCGAC